>NZ_CP102509.1:7200000-7558787 GCF_024611995.1 Streptomyces sp. NBC_00162
GCCCTAGCGGAAGATGGCCATCGCCTGGACCTCCAGGACCCCTTCGTCCGGGTTCCATTCCTGGACCTTGCCCAGGCAGCGGGCCGAGAAGGTGCCCCGGGGGACCTGGTTGCGCAGGCCCTCCGTGGCGCAGGTGACCCGGACCCGGGGGCCACGGGACGGGTCGGCCGGGTCACCGTACGGGGCCAGGAACACGGTGGATCCGGCCCGCTCCGGGCCGTCTCCGGCCGTACGGAACCGGCCCCGGATCAGCACGAAGCCCTCGATGTCGCGCAGCCGGACGGAGCCCTGCGCGCCGGAGGCCGTCCGCAGCAGCGCCGGGCTGCGGGTGACGGACTCGCTCGGGAGGTCGACGTGCACGATGACGCGCTTCTCCTCCAGCACCTTCATGATCAGGCCGATCACCGAGATCGGCTCCGCGACCTCCAGATAGCGGCTGACGATCTCGGTGTTCTCCTTGCGGCCGCCGTCCGCGCCGACGCCGAACACCTTCGCGCGGACGGTGCCGTCCTTGCTGTCGCTGGTGCGCTGTTCGACCTCCTTGCGCAGGGCCGCCGTGTACCCGCGCATCTGGTAGTGGTCCATGACCGTCTTGTCGTGCAGGTAGAAGCAGATGCCGTCGGTGATGTCCTGGGCGGCGGCCCGCCGGGCGCGGACCAGCCGCAGCACGGCCACCGCCAGGAGCGCCACGAGGCCCGCCCCGGTGACGGCCCACAGCAGCATCCAGGGCCACCACACGGCCCACCACGCTTCACTCGTGACACCCACGGATCTCCTTGAAGGCATTGAGAAGGGACTGCCCGGTGGCATCGGCCATGTGCCCGCCGGTGGCCCTGGCGGCCCGGTCGAGCTCCCTCGGGTCGGCCTCGCCGTACCGGACGGTGTAGGTGCGGACCGCGCGGGCGGCCGGCGGCAGGGCCGCGTACCGGGCGAGGAACGCGTCCAGGCTCATCCCGGCGTTGTTCTCCCCGTCCGTCATGAGCACGATGGACACCCGCTGCCCGGAGTCCTTCGCCACCGCGTCGGCCGCCGTCCGGTAGCCGTGGTCGAGTGCTGACCACACGGCGGTGCTCGCGTCGAAGCCGTCGTCGGGGAGCATGCCGCGCAGCCGCTCCAGGTCCGGCGCCCCCTCGTACGTCACGCTCTGCTCGTCCAGGACGCCGCCGCCGAAGCGCACCACCGTGAGGGTCTCGCCCTGGTGGAAGCGGGCGAACTTGCCGGAAGGGGAGCCGTCCGCGCCGCTCAGCCCGTCCATCGTGGCGCGGAGGTTCGCGATCCGCTCGCCGCGCATGGACCCGGAGTAGTCGAGCAGGAAGATCACCTGCGCCGGACGGCCGCCGCGCGCGTCGGCGTAGTCGGCCAGCAGCCGGTCGAGAACCGCCTGGCTGTCCGGGAAGTACAGGGCGTTGCCGAGCGGGGTGCGCAGGCTGGGCACGCGGGTGAGGCCGGGGTCGACCGGCCGGCGCAGCGTACGCTCCATGATCTTCCGCTGTACCGGCTCGCTCCGGAGCCAGGCCGTCAGCCGGTCGTAGGCGGCCCGTTTGGCCGGATCGAGCAGCATCAGCGGATAGTCGGACAGCACGATGCCGTCCTTCGGGTAGACGATCTCCAGGGGAACGCGCAGGGTGCCCGCCCGGTTGAGGGTGAGCAGCTCGGACTCGTAGGTGATCAGCCCGTCGAGGCCGTCCTCGCCCCGTGCGTACGCGTCGGTGAGGCGGCCGGAGGAGTCGTCGGTCAGCGCGTGCCCGGCGAAGAAGCCGCGCAACCGGTCGCAGGAGACGTCCTCGGGGCGCAGCGCGCCGCCGGTACCCGCGGCGGCGGTCGCGACGCCCACCAGCGCGGCGAGCCCGCTGTTCGAACTGCGGGGGTCGGCCATGGCGTACTTCAGCGTGCCGGCCGCCGCCGCGTCCGCCAGGTCCGCCCATGACAGCTGCCCGTCGGGGGCCGCCCGCCGCAGCCGCTCGGCCGCCTCGGGCTTCAGGCCGACGACGACGGGGGAGCGCATGATGCTCGTCGACAGCGGACCGTCCGCCTGGCGTCCGCCCTCCTTCAGCTTGAGCTGGAAGGGGCGGGAGGAGGAGAGCCAGGCGAGGTCGTGCCGGTAGTCGCCGGTGACCAGGGAGGCGGTGGCCTCGACGGTGCCCTGGTACTCCATCGTCAGCGTGATGCCGGTGTCACGGCGCAGATCATCGAACAGTGGCTGCATGTCGGCGAGTTCGGAGCTGGCGAGCACCCGCAGGGTCACCGGCTCGTCCTCGTCCCCGGAGCAGGCGGTGAGCGTGGCCAGTACGCACAGGCAGGCCAGGGCGAGCGAGGCCAGCGTCCTGCGACGGAGCCGGCCGGGCGAGCCAGGGGCCGTCACGGCGCCCCCTCCGGGAGCTGGGCGGGCGGGCAGTCGCCGATGACGGAGATCATCTGCTCCAGATGGCGGATGCGGGGCATGGGCGAGCGCGTGTCGTCACCGCTCAGGGCGGGAATCGGGACGTTCCGCTCGGTCAGGAACCGCGACAGCTGGTCGCCGGCCACCTCGCCCGCCGGGTCCAGGATGCGGAAGCCCAGCTCCATCGCACGCCGGCGCAACTCCGGGTCCTCGGTGACGAGTTCGCCGAGCCGCTCGCCCTGGGTGTTCAGCGCGATGAACTGGGGCTGGGTGACGAACTGGCTGGAGGGGTAGAGCAGTACCCGCTCCGAGTCGAGCCGACCGGACTCGGCGCGGTTGCGGACCTGATAGGTGAGGTACTGGTGCTCGTACGCCACGACCACCGGGGCGATGCCCTTGCCCTCCGGCGAGATGTATGTCTTGAACACGTCGGCGGCGGGCAGGCCCTGCTCCATGAGGTGCTTGACGGACTGCGCGCGGCTGCTCGCCTCCTCCGTGGTGGTGGGAACGTCGGGGCCGTTGCCGCGCCAGGTGAAGGAGACCAGTGCCAGATAGGTCCCGGCCGAGTTGGAGGTGCACACGTCGGGGCTCTGGGCGACGATCCGGTTGGCGTTGGAGATCCCGTGCCGGCCGATGCCGAGGTCGTTCCAGCGCTGTCCCTTGTCGATGCTTTCCAGGAACTTCTGCATGTCCAGCGAGTAGTAGAGCGGCTGGTCCGCGCCCCCGGCGGGCAGCGGTCTGGCGATGCCCGCGTCACGCAGGGTCTCGGCGTACTCCCGGTAGGTCGCGAGCACGATGGGGCTCACGAACGGGCGGCGCACCTTGGCGTACTGCCCGGCCGCGGAGCGCACGCCTGTGATCAGATCGCCGGCCGGCTGACCTGAGGGGAAGACGAAGTCGAAGGCGCCGAGGTCGCGCAGGGCGACCTCGCGCGAGCCCGTGCTGGTGATGTGGACCTGGACGCGGTGCTTCAGCAGGATCCGCTGGACCTCCTCGTCCTCGAAGAAGTCCCGCTTGGAGGCCATCTTGCCCTCGAGGACGATCACGCTCTCGAAGGGCAGCAGCAGATTGCCCGACACGGCCAGTGTGGCGAACCCCGTCAGCACCGTGGCCAGCGCGGGCAGGAACAAGAGCAGCATCCGCCGCGACCACGAGCCGGACGGCCGGCGCCGCACGGCCAGGCGAGGCTCCTCGACGACAGGTCTCTCCCCGACAGTCACCCATGCCCCCCAGCACGTCCCCGTCACCCTCGAGCGGCATCATCCACCGCCCGGTTGGCCATTCACGCACAGTTCCGCCAATCCCGCGTTAACAACTGCGTTGAAAACGCGGAGAGTTGGCTCACCGACCGGCGTCTTCCGGCCATCCGTAACCGGTGCGCGGATCAGGAGGCGCGGCGCCCATCGCCAAGAGATCCTTGTCGGCGGCGCGCATCAGCTGGCCGGCGAGGTCGCGCATCGCCCGGCTCGCGGCGAGCTCGTCACCGATCGCGGGAACCTCCAGGTCCTGCGGATTGCAGCGCGCCGCACCGCGGCCGACCATCGTCGACTTGCCGTTGTCGAGGACCGCCCGCGCCTTGGTCGTACCGCCGTCCTCGATCAGGTAGACGCCCACCTTCCATTCCTCGGCGTGTGTCATGACATGCCTCCTCACACCCCGGCACTGCCCCTGTCTCCAGGATGCATCCGCGGGCGGGGTACGGGCCACCGCTCTACTCGGCGATCTCCGTCCGCTCCCACCACTCGTACACGGGCAGCCGCCCCTCCGGGCCGTCCTGGTGCCGCGACGTGGGCTTGAAATGCTCGTATCCGCCGAGGTGCGGGATCTTCAGGTCTTCTCCGGGGGCCGGGGCCGCGACGATCCGCTCGCGCAGGTCGTCCGGGCCGCCCACGAGTACCGCGCTGTCTGCCATGCCTCCAGTCTTCCGACCCCTGGGACCGTTCGCACGTCGAACCCGGAGGGCTCAGTGCGCGCCGTCCCGCGGCACCGGGACCGCCCGGGAGCCGAACAGGACGTCGCTGTGCGCGGAGCGCGCCTTGACCGGCGCCGGGGCCGGTGCCGGCGCTGCCGGGCCCGGGGCGTTCACCGGGTCCGGGTAGAGCCGGGCGTGGCACCGGCGGGCCTCGGCGTCTGCGTCGGCCCGGGACACCAGGACGTGCTCGGCCCGGCCGTCCGCGCGCACCGTGGTGATCAGGCACAGGTCGTCGTGCCGCCGCCCGGCGCCGAGCTGGTGCGCCGTACCCCGGGCCCCGGCCGGCACCACCAGGTAGGTGCCGCTCGCCGAGTCGAATTCCGTGGTCCGCAGGCCCTCCGCCAGCAGCCCGCGCGCCGCCGCCCGGCGCTCCGGCCCGGACCGGAACCGCCAGACGTCGCTGCCCTTGTGCGCGACCACCGCGGCCGCCTCGGGGCCCTGGCCCACCACGGTCCCGCCCCCGCCCGAGCCGGTCCACGGGAAGGGGCGGCAGTGCAGCCGCACGTCCCCGCGCTCCGCCCAGTCCACGGCACTCTCGTGGACGACCTTGGCGCCGTGGCGCGACATCCGCCGCACGCCCTCGTAACTGATCTCGGGGAGCGTCCGCGCGGCCGGCACCAGATAGGGGTCCGCGGTGCAGACTCCGGGCACGTCGGAGAAGAGCACGCAGGTACCGGCGCCCAGCGCCGCGGCCATCGCCGCCGCCGAGAGGTCGGAGCTGTTGCGGCCCAGCATGACGGTCCCGCCGGCCGAGTCGACCGCCTGACCGCCCGGTACGACCAGGACCGGGCAGTCCTCCAGACCCGACAGCAGCACCGCGGGATCGGCCCGGATCAGCCTCGCCCGGTCGGCGGGCCCCTCGCCCAGCAGCCCGGTGCCGGCCGCGGACAGCGCCAGCGCGGGCACGCCCGCGGCGTCGAGGGCGGCCGCCAGCAGGGCGACGCTCACCGTCTCGCCACTGGTCAGCAGCATGGCGGCGACCTGTGCGGGCGGGTCGTCGGCCAGGACGTCGAGGGTCTGCTGGAGCCTGCCCGTGGTGCCGGACATCGCACTCACCACCACGACCACCGGGCGCTTCTCGTCGGCGATCCGACGGGCCGTGTACCGGGCGACCCGCGTGTAGCCGTCCAGCTCCGCGAACGCGGATCCGCCGAACTTCATCACCAGCGGACGCGGGTCCGGCCCGGCCTGCCCGGCGGCGCCGGTCAACCCAACCACCCGTTCTTCGTGGCGAGTTCCACGATCTGCAGGGCGTTGAGCGCCGCCCCGACCCACAGGTTGTCGGCGACGACCCACACCGCCGCGGCCCGCGGGTCCTCCGGCTCGACCCGGATGCGGCCGACGTGGACCAGCGCCCGGTCCTCGGGCCGGGCGAAGACGGAGCGGGGCATCGGGTACGAGGGGCTGTCCGACCGGGAGTAGACCCGGAGCCCCGGGGTGGCCGCCAGCGCCTTCTCTACGGCCGCGGTGGTGACCGGCTCGCGCAGTCTGACGTGCACCGCCTCGGAGTGGCAGTGGAACACCGGCACCCGCACCGCCGTCGCGCTCACCCGCAGCTCGGGCAGGCCGAGTATCTTGCGCGGTTCGCGGACGAGTTTGCGTTCCTCGTGGGTGAGCCCGGAGTCGTCCTGGAGACCGATCTCGGGCACGAGGCTGAAGGGCAGCGGCTGCCCGAACCGCCCGCCCGGCCCGTCCTGCGCCCCGGGGTCGTCCAGTACCCTCCTGGATCCCTCGGCCAGTTCCTCCAGCCCCCGCAGACCGCCGCCCGACGCCGCCTGGTAGGTCGCCACCACCACGCTTTCCAGCGTGGCGAGTTCGTGCAACGGCTGCAGGGCGCGCACCAGCTGGATGGTCGAGCAGTTCGGATTCGCCACGAGGCCGGAGTCCGGCCGGACGGCGAGCGCGCCCGGGTTGACCTGCGGTACGACGAGCGGGACGTCCGGTCGCATCCGGAACGCGGAACTGTTGTCGACGATCAGCACGCCGGCCGCGGCCAGCCGCTCCGCCTCCCGGTTGCTGACGTCCACACCCGCGCAGAAGACGGCGACGTCCAGACCCCGGGGATCGAGATCCTCGACGGTCACCAGCGGGGCCATGGGCAGGGACAGCGCGAGTTCGGCGCCCAGGTCCCGGCCCACGCTGCGCGCCGAGCCGACCGGTACCACCCGCTCCACCGGCACGATCCCGCTGTCGAGCAGGGCCAGGCACTCCCTGCCCACAGCGCCGGTGGCGCCGATTATCGCGATGCGCAGCATTCCCGTCCTCCTGTTGTGTCCGTCAGGTGAGAGAACCCCGGAAAGCGCGCCGGTAGGCGTTCGGGGTGGTGTTCAGCGAGCGCACGAACTGGTGGCGCAGGGCGGCCGCGTTGGGGAATCCCGTACGGGCGGCCACCGCCTCCATCGTCTCGTCCGTGTTCTCGAGGAGCCGCTGGGCGCTCAGGACCCGCTGCGCCAGCAGCCAGCGGTACGGGGTGGTGCCGGTCTCCATGCGGAAGCGGCGGGCGAAGGTGCGCGGCGACATGCACGCCAGGGCCGACAGCTGCTCGACGCTGATCTCCTGGTCCAGGTGTTCCTCGGCCCAGGCCAGCACGTCGCGCACCCCGTCCTCGCGGTACTCCGCCACCGGCCTCTCGATGTACTGGGCCTGGCCGCCGTCCCGGTGCGGGGGTACGACCATGCGCCGGGCGATGGCATTGGCGACATCGCTGCCCTGGAGCTTGCGCACCAGGTGGAGGGCGGCGTCGATCCCCGCCGAGGTGCCGGCCGAGGTGAAGACCGGATCCTCGTCGACGTACAGCACCCCCGGCTCGACCTCCGCCTTCGGATACCGCTCGGCGAGCGCGGCGGCGTACCGCCAGTGCGTGGTGCAGCGCCGCCCGTCGAGCAGCCCGGCCGCGCCCAGGACGAAGGCCCCGACACAGACGCTGAGCACCCGGGCACCGCGCGCCACCGCCTGGCGCAGGGCTTCAAGGAGATCCGGCGGGAAGTCCCTGGTGTGGAAGTCGTCCCCGACCGGGATGGCGATGAGATCGGCGTCCGCGAGCCGGTCGAGACCGTACGGCGTGCTGATGGTGAATCCGGGGACCGCGCGCACGGATGAGGATTCCGCGGCGACGAGCGCGAAGTCGTAGGCGGGCAGCCCCTCCTCCTGGCGGTCGATCCCGAACACTTCGCATACGACGCCCAGCTCGAACGGGTGGACGTTGTCGAGTAGCACTGCGGCTACGTTCTTCAGCATGGGATCCAATGTGGCAGGGATTCGTGGTGTTCTGACAGTCCCACCACTGTCAGGTGGCCAAAAGCTCCCGCACACTGACGGCATGGATCCGGCAGTGTTCCGGAGTTGTTCACCTGGGTCCGGGGAGGGGGCTGCCGCACTGAATCACTCGCCGATGGAGACGATACCGCCGCGTATTCCCATGACGACGGCCTGTGTGCGATCGGAAGCGCCGACCTTCGAAAAGACGGCGGATAAATGATTCCGCACCGTCTTCTCCGATATCCCGAGCGAGCTGGCCACCCGCCGGTTCGACTTCCCCTGGGACACGAGGACCAGGATCTCGCGCTCGCGCGCCGTCAGGAGGGAGAGCGGCTCCCGGGACGTCGGATCCGTGGGGAGAGGGGTCGGGTCAGGGCAGGCCTGCTGTTCGTCGCCGGTGTCCGTACGCAAGTCCTCGATCATCTGTTCCTGGGCTTCCAGTGCGTCCTGCACCTCACCGAGGGCCTTGTGCATCCTGTCGACCGCCTCGGCGAGAGCCGTAACGGGCTGCGGTGGCGCACCGCAGAATTCACAGCACCTCTTGCCACTCAACTCGACGACTCGCCTCTGCACAACACGTGCCATCAGGTGCACTCCCTTAATGCAGATGTGAAAACCGAACCGCTCTTTTCGGTGAGGTCCAAAATCTCGATTTACGCAGGAGCCTGGGTGTGTATGGCCACCGTCTTGCACCTCGTGTATTCACGCAGCGCCTCCAGCCCCTTCTCCACGCCTATGCCCGAGCGCTTGTATCCCCCGAAGGGAAGCTCCACGCCACCGGCCGCGCTGTAGTTGTTCACGAACACCTGCCCCACCCGAAGCCGCTGGGCGAGCCAGTGGGCGGTGGTCACGTCGGACGTCCAGACACCGGCGGCCAGCCCGTAGGTGGTGTGCTCCGCGAGCTCGACCGCTTCGTCCAGCGCGTCGAACACCGATACGCACAGGACCGGGCCGAAGATCTCCTCGTTGAACACCCGGTGCTCCGGTGTCACGTGGTCCAGGATCGTGGGTTCCACGTAGAACCCCCCGGCGTAGGCCTCGCCCTCGGGCACCGCGCCGCCGGCGCGGACCACGCCGTCCCTGCCGCCCTCGGCCAGGTAGCCGAGCACCTGGTCGCGCTGCTTCGCGGAGATGAGCGGTCCCATGTCGGGATCGCTGATCCCCGGGCCGATGCGCAGGGCGCGGAACGCGTCCGCGAGGGCCGCCACCAGCTCCTCGTGTACGGAGCGGTGGACGAGCAGCCGGCTTCCGGCCGAACAGTTCTGCCCCGCGTGCTCGGTGATCGAGTCGACGATCAGCGGCACCGCTCGCCTGGCGTCGAAGTCGGGGAGGACGATGTGCGGTGACTTGCCGCCGAGCTCCAGGGTGACCGGCACGATGTTCCTCGCGGCCGCGCACATGACGGCCTCGCCGATCTCGCGCGAACCGGTGAAGGCCAGGCGGTCCACGTCGGGATGCGCGGCCAGTGCCGCTCCTGCCTCCTCTCCGTAGCCCGGCACCACGTTCAGCGCGCCCGCCGGGAGTCCTGCTTCCAGAACAATCTCCGCCAGGCGGAGCGAGGTCAACGGCGCGTCCTCGGCCGGCTTGAGCACAGAGCAGTTTCCGGCCGCCAGGGCGGGTGCGACGGTCCGGGCGGCGATTTGCAGGGGGTAGTTCCACGGGATGATGTGCCCGCACACCCCGTACGGCTCCCGCAGGGTGAAGGCGAACCGGTCCGCCTGATGCAGGATCGTTTCACCACCCAGCGCCTCCACGGCACTGGCATAGAAGTCGAAGTAGCGTGCGGCGACGTCGGCGTCGACCAGCGACTGGCTGAGCGGCTTGCCGGTGTCGAGGGTCTCCAGCCTGGCCAGTTCCGGGCGTTCGGCGCGGATCGCCGCGGCGATCCGGCGGCAGACCCCGGACCGCTCCGCCACCGTGGCGAACCGCCAGGCCGACTCGTACGTGGACCGGGCCGCCTCCACGGCCTGGGCGACCTCGGCCTCGCCGCAGCGGGCCACTCGCGCGAACGGGCGGCCGTTCGACGGATCGAGGACGTCGATCCATCCCACCGCGGGAACCTTCTTTCCCGCGATGACGGCCGTGTACTCAGGTAAGTCTGCTTCGCTCACGGGGGCATCAAGCTCCTTGCGTGGGGGACCGCAACACTCGTCGTCAGCCGGTCATCGAACCGCCGAGAATTCTCGTCAGATCACGAGAGGCGACGTCGCGGGGGCAGCACACCAGCAGGCGCTGCTGTTTGAGCGCACCATCGACAAGTGCAGGGAGATCCTTGCCGGAATAACCGAACGACGCAAGGCCGCCTGGACCGCCGGTATCCGCAACCAGCCGCTGCAAAGTGGCCGGAAGTACATCCGCTCCATGTGCCGTCGACACGCCGCCCAGATTCGCACCGAGCAACTCGGCCGCACGCAAGTGGCGCTCAGGTGATGTCGGATAGGTGAATTCGAATGCCGCCGGGGCCGTGGAGACGACCGCGGCGCCGTGCGGCACCATCGCGTGATCGACCGTATATCCTTCCGGCCGGTAGTCCCGGACCATTCCGGCTATCGGATAGGCGCACGCGTGCGGAATATGGGTTCCGGCGTTGCCGAAGCCCATTCCGGCATAGCTCGCCGCCTGGCTCATTCCGATCCGGGCCTCCAGGTCGTCCGGGTTGAGCACGGCCCGCCTGAGGTAGCGGCCGACCAGTCTCAGCGCCTGCTCCACCCACACGTCACTGATCGGGTTGGCGCCGACGTACAGCGGCCGGTCCGCGGGAGTGGGGTAGGGGGGACGCCGGTCGTAGGGGCGGGCCGTATACGACTCGCAGGCGTGCGTCAGCACGTCGTACCCCGAGGACGCGGTGACCGCAGGCGGCAGGGTGAGGGTGTTGGCGGGGTCGATCAGCGCCAGGGACGGCAGCAGCCGCAGATCGCTGATCCCCGTCTTCACGTTCAGGCCGGAGACGCCGAGGGCGACCATGGCGGTGCACTCGCTGCCGCTCCCGGCCGTGGTGGGCACCGCCACCAGCGGCTTCAGAGGGCCGGGGATCCTGGTGCCGGCGCCTATCGGCGGGTTCAGGTAGTCGCGTACCGACCGGCCGGGGTAGGTGAGCAACAGGTTCAGCATCTTGGCGGTGTCGATCGAGCTGCCGCCGCCGAGGCCGACGTAGCCGTCCACCCGCAGGGACGCCAGTTCGCGGGCGGCCTGGGTGCAGCTCTCGTCGGTCGGCTCCACCTGGGCACGGTCGAAGACCGTGACCGCGATTCCCTCCTGCTCGATGAGCTTGGCGACCCGGGCCGGCAGGCCGAGGCCGGCCAGCACGCGGTCGGTCACCAGCAGGACCGACCGGACGCCGGCCCTGCGCAGTTCGTATCCGATTTCCCGGGTGGCGCCGACACCGAATTTCAGCGGTGGAGCCTGCCAGCCGATGATCCTCTCGTGCTCTGGGGAACTCTCGCCGACCCACGCAACCGGCTCCACCGTCTGCCCTCGCCCTCTTAGCTGACCGGCAACATTACGTTGCATATTCACGACGAATTTGATCAGGTGAGGGCCACATTAGTCGGGTGAATTAAGCCTCACCATAGGACTCTCGTCCCATACGGGAAGGGGCGGGGTGTCCGAATTCCCACCCCGCCCCTTCCCGTTCCCCTCCCCGCCCCGTCCCGCCTCGCCGTGCTGTCAGGCGGGTTCCACGGTCAGCCGTGCCTCGATTTCCTTGACACGGACCGTGTCGGCGTCAACGGATTCCTGGCTCGGGCCGCCGAGGATGACCCAGCCCAGGCTGGTGAACAGGTCCTCCGTGCACGGCACCTGCTCGCCGTTGCGGTAGGGCAGGCCCAGCCGCTGGAAGGTGGGCAGTTCCCGGACCGCGTCCAGTGCCTCGGCGTTGCGCAGGATTCCCTCACGCGGGCTGGACAGCCACACCACGCGCACCGGCTGCACGATCTCGTACCCGGGGGTGAACGTACCGTCGAGGTGGTGGCGGACCGTGCGGTCGATCTGGCAGTCCCCGGTGGCCAGTCGCGCCGAATACTGCAGACAGCTTCCGGCCAGCCGCGCGGCCGTCTCGATCAGCCGCGGGCCGTCGGCCGTGAGCATGACCTCCGTGTGGGTGCAGCCGGTACGGATTCCGACCGCCTGGGCCACCTCACGGGTGTACTCGCCCAGCATCGTCGCGATGGGGTCCTGCGGGGCCAGGTAGTCGACCGCGTCGTAGATCCCGATCCTGTCGTTCTTCGCCGACTTGCTGTAGCGGCTGACCGAGACCAGCCCGAACTTCCCGTCGACCGAGTAGGTGTCGACGATGTACTCCGTCCCCTCGGCGAACTCCTGTACCAGGACGGTGTCGTTGCGGATGTCGAAGCGGTTGACCGAGCCCAGGAGGCGGTTGAAGTAGGGCCGCCAGTCCTCCCGCGCGCCGACCTTGTGCACGTCGTCCGTGCCCCCGCTGCGGCGGGGCTTGAGCACCAGCGGCCGGCCCTCGAGGCCGTTGTCCCGGATCCACGCGGCGACCTCCTCGGGATCGGCGGTGGCGATCTGGCGCAGGTGCGGGATGCCGGCGGCCGCGACCGCCTGGCCCATGGGCCATTTGTCCCGGCGGGCTTCGGACAGTTCGAACACGTTGCCCGTGCCCGGCATCAGTTCCTCGATCAGCGCGTCGACCAGCATGACCGCGGACTCGTTGCCCGGGATGATGGCGACCGGGTCGTAACCCTTCACCGTCCGGATGAGCTCGGCCAAGTCCCCGTCGTGGTGGTGCGTACGGAAGAAGGCGTCCGGATTCCACGTACGCCGGTACGAGTTGAGCGGGCCCGGCGTGCTCAGCACGGCCACCGGTTCGATGTCTCGCTCCCGGAAGGCGTTCGCATACTCGGCCGCGCCGGAGTAGGGGTCGACGAGAATCGCGTAGCGGGGCATTTCTTTCCTCCTGAGTAGTGCGTGGGCGCTGCCTGCCTCACTTGCCGACGGTGGCCTCCGCGCCGGTGCCGAGGCCTTCGCCGGACCCCGCGCCGCCGTCCGGCTCCGTTCGCGGCGGCTTGCGGTCGGCGGCGCCCGTGGGGCGCACACCCAGCCATGCGGCGCCCACCGCGAGCAGCCCGACGGCTCCGCAGCCGAGCCACAGGCCGTCCCCGAACCTGTTCCAGAGCATGACGCCGAGGAACGGGCCCACCGCGGTGCCGAGTCCGTACAGCGAGTTCGACGCGCCCAGGTAGCGGCCGCGCAGCTCGGGCGGTCCGGCCTGCGCCGGATAGGCGAAGAAGAGGGTCGGATAGCCCACGATCTCGCCGAGCGACCAGACGAGGGTCGCGATCACCAGCGCGGCGATTCCCCAGGGCAGTGCGTACAGGCTCATCCCGATGCCGGTCAGGGCCACACCGGCGATCACCGCGATCCTGGCCGGCCAGCGCTGCACCACCTTGGCGACCAGCAGCTCGCAGGTGATGACGAGGGCGCCGTTGAGCGCGACCATCGCCGCGTACACGCCGGTGCCCAGGCCGAGGTGCTTGACCGTCAGCGGAAGGGTCGAAACGTACTGGATGTAGATCACCGAGCTCGCGAACATCGCCAGCAGGAACAGCAGGTAGCGGCCGTCCGCCAGCACCGCGAGATAGCTCGGCTTGCGGCCTGTCGCGACCCCGGATTCCGAGGCGTCCGCCGCCCCCTTCTCCCCGGTCGCGGACACCTGGCCGTGGGGCAGGGTCACCCCGGCCACCGTCGCGAAGACCAGGATCGCCAAGGCCTCGCCCCAGAAGAGGAAGTCCCACGACACCTGGACCAGGGCCGCGCCCAGCAGCGGGGCCGCCGTCGTGCCGAGGTTGATCGCCAGCCGGACCATGGCGAAGATCATGACCTGGCGTTCGGCGGGGATGAGCTGGCTGATCATGCTCGTGGAGGCGGGACGGTACGCCTGGCTCAGGGCTCCGCCGACTCCGATGACCGTCAGGATCGCCGCGTAGTTGTCCAGGTAGAGGACCGCGGGGAACAGCAGTGCCGAGCTCACCAGCGTCGACATGATGGTCAGCCGCGGACCGATCCGGTCGGACATCCAGCCGCCGGTCAGCACCCCCAGCACGGTCCCCGCGCCGTAGACGCCGAGTGCGATGCCGGCCTGGGCGTCGGTGAACCCGCGCTGCGTCATGTACAGCACCATGAAGACCTGGATGAAACCGCCGAGTCTGTTCACCGCGGTGCCGACGAGCAGGGACTTCACGGCTGTCGGTGACTCCCGCCAGACCGTCTTGACGCCGACGTGGACGGGCTCCGGCTCCGTCTCGTTCACTGCAGAGGGGGAATCGCTGCTTGCCATGGGATTACTCTGCGACGCTGCAGGCCAGGGCGACAGTGGCCAGACTGACGTCCGTCCACGATTTCCTGCCACGCGCGGTCATCCGGCGTCTCCCGGCTTCGCGTCCGCGAGCCCGGCGAGGGCCTGACCGAAGACCTCGCGTGCCCGCCGGCTGATCCGCTCGCGCCACGTCGCGTCGTCCGCCGGGCAGAACGCCGCGCGGATCAGCTGCTTGAGTTCGGAGCCGACCGCTTCGGCCGGCGAGCTGTGCCGGTGCAGCCAGGCATCCGCGCACAGGGCGAGCAGCACCTCGGGGCCCGGCTGCGTGCCGAACTCCAGGGTGATGGCCGTGAGCCGGCTGCCGGGCCCCAGGCCGTCGGCCACCGCGGTCGCGGTATTGCCCACGATGGGCGTGGAGGAGGAGGTGCCCAGCTCCGAGGCGGTGAGCGCGTCCCCGTACCAGCGCCGGGCCCGCTCATGGGCGTGGGCGTCACGGCCGCCGCGGAAGATGGGTTCGCCGACACCGCGCTCACCGAGCCCCGTGTGCAGGTCGATGTAGGCGACGTGCGCGGCGCCGGCGATCTGCTCGGCCACCACCGCCTGGAACACCCGCCGGGACCAGGTGGGCCGCAGCCCGCCGTAGAACAGGCCGTCGGCGTGCCGGTACTGGCCCCGGGTGACGGCCTCCTGCAGGGTCTGCGGACCGAGCCGCTCGCGCAGCACGGTCAGGTCCGCCACCAGCTCATGCGGGGAGAAGGCGGGGGAGTCCGGCGGCACCAGCGTCGCGTGGACGGCGTCGTACGCGTCGTTGTGCGGCGGGGCCCCGTGGTCGACGAAGTTCCGGTTGAGGTCGACGTTGTCCTCGTTCACGCGCCGCAGGTACGCGAAACCGTACGGATTGAGGGCGTGTACGAGCAGCACACCGGTCCTCGGCCCGGCCTCCCTGGCCACCCCCTCCCGCAGCAGGATCCCGGTCTGGCACGCCGAGCCGCAGAAGCCCTCGATGCCGTGCGTTCCGGAGACCGTCACCAGCAGCTTCTCCGGATCGGGCGGTCCCACGTAGGCGGTGTCGACGCAGAGTTCACCGCCGTCGGGCCCGCGGTGCCCCGGCAGCGCGTACGTCCTGCGCCGCGCGCCCGCTGCTTCGGCCGCACGCAGGAAGTCTCTGCGGGCCTGCGAGTAGTCGGAGGGAAAGACGACGTCTGCCATGGCTGTCTCGCGTTCCTGGAGTTCCGGGGGGGGGCTCAGCCGCGCCCGGAGGGCAGCGGCACACCCAGGGCCGTGAGGATCGAGTGCGCCCCGTCCTGCGTGGGGACGTGCAGCATGCACAGCACCCGGTCGCCCGGCGCCGCGTGCTGCTCGAAGTAGGCGTTCGCCTCGGGAACGTAGCTGGTGGGCCGCTCCCGGTAGAGGTCGAGCGGACGGCCGATGCCCGGGAAGACGCCTCGGGCCGCGTCGAAGGCGGCGCCGGGCACGAGCGCCTCGGCCACCTCGGCCGCCAGCGCCACCTGGCTGTCGTCCTTGCCGGCGAGATCGGGGTACATGCTGATGTCCGGATGCCCGCTGAACGCCGACATCGCGCAGTGCACCACCGGGTTGTACGTCTTGAGCGCGATCACCTCGGGGAACGGGCGGCCGTCGGCCAGCAGCCGGGCGAAGTGGAGGGACCAGCTCTCCCCGAAGACCGGGCCGTTGCGGTACTTGTCACCGACGAACTGGATCATGACGTGCAGGCAGGAGCGCCCCGACGGCAGCTCCGCCCAGTGGGACGTGAGCAGCGAGACGGCAAGATCGCGCTCCCGGTCCACCCCGACGACCACGTAGTCGGCCTCCGTCAGCATGTCGCGGCGGAGCGTGAACAGCTGACGGGTCTGCAGGCCGGGCATCGTCTCCACCAGGCCGTCCACGATCCACTTCTCGGTCTCGGTCGGCAGCTCCCGGCCGGGCGGCAGGGCCATCACCTCGACTCCCTGCCGCCCGTTCGGCCGTGCGGCCCGGTCGTTGTCCGGCACGGATGACCCCGCTCAGACGTCGGCCGAGGTGGGCAGCGGGATCTGGCCCTCGGTACGGCCGAGCACGGTGAGCTGGTGCAGCTCGACGAAGTACAGCTTCCACAGCCAGTAGACGTGGTTGAGGTGCTCGACGACCTTCTGCTCGTCCGCGTCCGTGGTGACCAGGGTGGACATCACCCGCCACACGAAGTCGTCGTGGTCGTCGTCGAGGTCGGTGTTGACGTGGGCGCGCGCGCCCTTCACGTTCTCCTGGCCGAGGACGCTCTCCAGGTTGTCCAGCCATTCGGGCTGGGTGCGCGTGGTCACGTACTCCACGAAGTAGACGCTGGTGATCAGCGCGAGCGGGCTGTCCTCGAACTCCATGCCGTACTGGAGGTACCCGGTGAGCAGCTTGGTGGAGAGCATCGGCTCGGTGGAGTAGATCTGGTCCTTGGTGACGCCGACCTTGGCGAGGTCCGCGGCGAACAGCCGGTCGTGCAGCATCTCGTCGTCGGTGTAGTGCGCCCAGGCCTTGGCCTGCACCGGGTCGACCTTGGTGAAGTACTTGATGGCCAGCGCGTCGATGGTCCGCTTGCGGCGCAGCCGCAGGATGGTCTCGATGTTGTGGCGCTTGTAGTAGTCCAGGTTGAGTTCGGCGGCACTCTTCTGGTGCTGGGCGAACGGGACCGTCTCGTAGAAGTCCTTGATGAAGGTGTCGAGGATCGCGTCGACCCGCTTGCGCAGTTCGGGGTTGATCGTCATGGGCTTGCTTCCCTCCTGTGGGGTCAGTGGCAGCCGCAACTCGCGCTGGAGACGCGCTGCATCCGGCCGCGGCGCACCGCTTTGCGGGCGCCGAGTACGACGGTTCCGTCCGATGTCAGCAGCGAGCTGCGGGGGCAGAGGAAGGCCAGGGCGAAACGCGTGGCCGGTGTGATCCCCAGCCCGAGGTTGACCACGCCGCCGGTGGCGCCGTACACCTCGTTGGGTCCGCAGTTCGCCGGAATGACCTCTGTGGTGGTGTTGATCCCGAAGCCGAGTTCCCAGATGACGCGGTAACGCGGATCGTCGGTGAGGAGCTTGTCCAGCTCCGCGGCGGCCGGCGCGGCCCCCGAAGTCTGCGGGGTGACACCCTCGATGCTTCCGGCGGTGACGTGGAGCGTCACGGCGTGGGAGACGAGGGGGGAGAGCGCTTCGAACAGCCGCTGCTGCTCGGCGCCGTCGGCGGGGTCCGCGTGCCGGTGCACGATCGGCCACCCGCGCAGCGTCAGGTCCCCGTGGAGACCGAGCAGCCGGGCTTCCGGCTCGAAGGTGGTGATCTCGGCGGCGGTCACACTCAACTTGCCGGAAGGGAAGATCTGTTGATCGCCCGGTTCCAGGATTCCCGCCTGCTGGTTCCAGACGCAGTCGCCCACCGTGTGGTCGAACTCGGCTTCGGTGCCCGAGGCGTCGTCGACGATCGTCAGCCGGTCGCTGTCCCCGACGAGGTCGAAGAACTCCTCGGCGGTGGCCGCATGTTGGGCGATGTCGGTCTTCGCCGCGGTGCGCAGGAAGTAGCGGACGTACTCGTCGGTGAGCGGCGTGGAGCCGGCCGGCAGTACGGCCAGCTTGCGCGCGCCCAGCTCCTGCGGCGTCGGCGAGTCGAGGAAGCGGCCGGGGCAGACGGCCAGTACGTGCGCGTCCGGCGGGACGCTCTCGGCGATCAGCGTGCCCAGGCGCGTTCCGCGCGGCAGGGTCAGGTGGACCACACGGGAATACCCGTCACCGGGAAGCAGCGAGAGGGGCTCGCCGCCGTCCTCACTCGTTATCAGACAGAATGTCTCGACCGGCTCGCCGAATTGACCGAAGTCAGCTGTGGTGAGATCCAGCGGTGACACGGGCGCACTCCCTAGTGAAAGACGACGAGAACCCCGTGGCGGGGCATTCACATGCCCCGCCACGGGTCGGTACTCAGCCCAGGAGCGTGCCCAGGTAGTTACGGTTCTTCTGCACCTTGATCTTCTTCATGACAGTCACCTCCTGTTAATTGTATTTTTTTACATTCACCCCGAACGGTCGGACGGTCGATAGCCGCTAGTCCGCGGTGACGACCCTCTCCACCGTGGGGTGGTCCGGGTGTCCGATCAGCGCCAGTCCATTACTCGTGAGGACGCGCGTGTCGGGCGAAATGATGTCCAGGTGGTATTGGGTGTACGGAGTGAGCCCGAGGCCGTAGTGGAGACAGCCTTCCGTGCCGCCGTACACCTCGTTCATGGCGTGGTTGCCGGGCAGGATGTCGAGGGAGGTGTTGAGGGCGTGGCCGATCTCCCACACGATCCGGTAGCGGGAGTCCACCGCGAACATCTGCTCCAGCATCGCCACGGCCGGCGCGGCTCCCGGGTCCAGCGCCTCCAGGCGCGTGATCCTGCCGTCCTCGACCTTGGCCTTGATGGCGTGGTCACGCATCGCCCAGAGCTGGGAGTGGATGCGGGCCTGGTCGGTCCGGGAGAAGGACGGGGTGCCGTTGTGCAGGATCGGGTACCCGCGCAGTGTGATCTCGCCTTCCAGCGGCAGTTTCAGGGCCTCGTCGAACTCCCTGATCTCCACCGGCAGCACGCTGATCTCGCCGGACGGGACGATCTGCTGGTCGCCCCACTCGAGCGGACCGGCCTGCTGGTTCCACACCAGGCCGTCGCGGAGATGGTCGAGTACGGCCCGGGTGCCGTGCACGGGATCGGCGTACACCAGGTGGTCGGCCTCTTCGGCGAGCTCGAAGAACGTGTCGCAGAACGCCGCCTGGTCGACCGACGAGGTCCGCTCCATGACGCCGAGGAAGTGCCGGATCTCATCGAGGGTGGTGGGCGTCGAGTTGCACGCCATGCCCATGATCTTCCGCTGCCCCACCAGATCGGGATCCGGAGATTCGAAGAACCGGTGGGGTGAGACCACCAGAATGTGGGCGGGTTCCGGTATCCGCTTTTCGAGGAGGTCCTCGAAACGGTCGCCGGCTCCCATCGGGATCGTCAGGTAGTCCTTGTACGCAGCGGATTCGACGATCTCGAACTGATCGGCCAACTCGGGGTTCGTGACCAGACAGAAGGTACTTCCGGTGGCCTCGCCGAACTGGCTGAAGCGCCCGGGATCGATGGATATCTGTGTCATGATCACTCCCGTCATGGCCTGTGCCACTTGCCCTCGCCGTGGTCACTACTTTGGCTTCCGGGAGCTACCGCGCGCTATAGGACCATTGTCCCTGGGAACTTTGCCGGCGAGGCATTCTCGGCCCGGCCGTTTCCGTCATCGCACATCGCTTGCCGGTACAGCGCCGACAGTGCGCCGTCGATGGGGTGGGGCTGCGGATTACCCGAGGAGTCCGGCCCGTTCCACCTCTGGAGGTTGACCGCGACGGACATCTGTCGCTTGCCGTCGGCCCGGGTCAGGGACAGCGTTCCGGCCCCCCAGGCGGAGCCGTCGTGGCCCCAGAAGGTGCCGCAGCCCCGGATCTCGACCCTGTGCAGACCGAGGCCGTACTGGACCGTCGATCCGTCCAGGGCGCGGACCGGGAGCGTGCGCTGCATCTGCGCCAGCGACGACCGGTTGACGATCCCGCCGTCGAGCAGCCTGGCGTAGAAGCGGTTGAGATCCTCCATGGTCGATACGAGAGCGGCCCCCGTCCCCGTCCAGGACGCGTTGTAGACGCTGTAGTCGCGCGGCGGGTCGATCACGCCCCACAACGCCTCGTACATCCGCGAGTGCGGTCCCTCGATACGCGGTCCGGCCGGAAACCCGGTGTGCCGGAGCCCGGCGCGCTCGATGACGTTCCGGGTGATGTACTCCTCGGCCGGGGTGCCGGTCACCTGCTCCAGGAGTTGGCCGAGGAGCAGGTAGTTGGTGTTGGAGTACACCCCCGTGGGGGCTCCGGGCTCGCCGGCGGGAGGCGCCGCGAGCCCCAGCTCTATCAGCTCGGCCGGCCGGAACTGCCTGAACCGGTTGTCGTCCAGGCTCTTGGACGAGACGTCCGGCAGGGAAGGGAACCCCTGGATGGACGGGAACGCGTAGGGGATGTAATCGGGGATGCCGCTGGTGTGGTTGAGCAGCATCCGCACCGTGATCTTCCTGCCGCGCTCTCCGGGCACCAGCTGCGGCAGATAGCCGCCGATCGGCGCGTCGAGCCGGATCCGGCCCTGCTCGACCTGCTGCATGACGGCGGCGGCGGTGAAGGTCTTGGTGACGCTGCCGACGCGGTGGCGCATGTCGGGCCTGACGGGACGGCCGGTTCCGACATCGGCGACGCCGGAGGCGCCGCGCCAGGTCAGGCCGGCATCGCGCACCTCGGCGTACACCCCCGGTATCCCCGCGCTGTGGACACCGTCCATGGCGGACTGCAGCTCCGCGGGATCGAAGCCGGACGACGGGCTCGGGCTGCCGGTCCGGTCGGGTGCGGGGGCCGCCGCCACCATGCCCGTACAGGCAACCAGCGCGGCCACGCCTCCGCACAACACCATTCGGATCTTCAAGACATCCGTCCTTTCGCGATCAATGTGGGCAACGGGGCACTCTCCCCGTGCTGTTCGGCAGACACGACCTAGGCCAGCGCGCGGCGCAGGGCTGCGGTGAGGTCGGCGATCTGGCGTTGCGACACCTCGGCGGAGAGGATCGCCTGCGACCCGTGGAACGTGCCGGGCCACTGGTGCAGGTCGACCGACACGCCCGCCTGCAGCAGGCGCAGCGCGTAGGCGATGTCCTCGTCACGGTTGGGGCAGAGCTCCGCGGTGGCGATGTACGCCGGGGGCAGGCCGGACAGGTCGGCGGCCCGCGCGGGGGCGGCGTACGGCGTGGCGGGCTGGGAGCCCAGGTAGTGCCGCCATGCTGCGGCGACCTTGTCGCGGTTCATCCAGGGCACGTCGGTGAACTCCCGGCGCGACCACGTCTGTTCCCGGTCGTCGAGTCCGGGCTCGTTGAGCAGCTGGAAGCGGATCGGCGGCCCCTGATGGTCACGCGCCCGCAACGCCACCGCGGCCGCGAGCCCCCCGCCGGCGCTGTGACCGCCGACCGCGATCCGCTCCGGGTCGACGCCGAGTTCGGCCGCGTGCTCGGCGGTCCAGGTCAGTACGGCGTAGGCGTCGTCCAGGGCGGCCGGGAACCGGTGCTCGGGCGCCAGGCGGTAGTCGACCGAGATCACCACCGCCCCGGCGAGGTCCGCGAGCCGTGCGGCCCACGGATGCTCGCTGTCCAGGCCGCCGAAGACGCCTCCGCCGCCGTGCAGCCAGACGAGGGCGCCCTGTGCCCGGTGCGGGCGGTAGATCCGCACCGCCACGTCCGGATCGGCGGGAACGGTGCGGTCCTCGACCTCCATGTTCGAGGTGTCCGGTGCCGGCGCCCCGGCGGCACGCTCGGCGAAGTCCTTGCGCGAGGCGACCGGGTCGTCCATGTCGAGGTCAGGCAGGAACGGTACGAATGCTTCGAGTTCGGGATCCATGACGACCATCCTCACGGTCGTCACCCACGGGGGTCATCCGCCGTCCGTCGCGCATCCCGCCCCGATCACGCACCGATCGGCGCACCCCTGCCCTCCTATCCTTCTGCCATGCAGGCACTGGCTTTACGGCTGTCGGGACTGGATCCGTACGTGGACGGCGCGATCCGCATCATCGCCTTCTACGACACGCTGATGCGCCGGCGGGTGGACCTCCCGGCGCTCGCCCGGGCCTCGGCGGGCCTGGCCGAGTGCGTGGCCGGGATCCGGCTCCACGGCACCGGGCGGGCGATCCGGATCTCGCCCGATGGCAAGGAGGCGTCCGCACCGCCGGCATCCGCGTCCACCACCGTGCCGGTCACCCTCGACGAGGAGGAGATCGGCACGGCGTGGCTGGAGCGCCCCGGAGCGCCCGGCCCGCTCGACGAGGTCCTCCTCGACCGGCTCGCCATCGCCGCCGCGGCCGTCGCCGAGCGGTACGGCCCGGCCCGCACCACCATGGCCGACCCCGCCCTCGTCGAACTGGCGATCAGCGCCGACAGCGACGAGGCGGCCCGCGCCCGGGCGCTGCGGCTCCTCGGTTTCGCTGCCGACCCGCCGGTCCACGTCGTCGCCGTACGGTCGCGGCTTGCGCTGGACCGGATCGGCGGCCTGGTGTGCCCGGCCCGCCAGGTGAAGGCGGCGCCGCTCGGCGACGTGGGCGTCATCCTGGCCACCACCGTGGACCCGGCCCGCTTTCCGGCCGGCGTACGCGCGGGCATCAGCACCGCCGGACGCCTTGACCGGGCCTGGCGGGAAGCCCGCACCGCCCTCCGCTTCACGACCCCGCGTGAACCCGTCATCCCCTACGCCGGCCTGGGCGCGCTGGCGCTCCTGGCCGAGATACCCCAGGACGTCTCGCGCGACAACGCCGACGTGGCCGCCATCGCCCGCATCGCAGGCAGCCCGGAGGATCTTCAGACGCTGGACACCTACTGCGCCACCGGCTCCCTGCGCCGGGCAGCCGACCTCCTCCACCTGCACCACAGCAGCATCGCCCGCCGACTGGAACAGATCGCGAAGACCCTGGGCATCGAGCTCACCGAACCCGGCGGGCTGACACGGGCCAGGATCGCCCTCACCGCATGGCGGCTGCTCGACGACTGAGGAAGACCCTCCCGCACCGCTCCTGACGGCTGCGGATGCGCGCGCACGCGACTTTTACCTGGTGTTTTGTGGTGCGTCAAGTCCCGACTTTCCGGAACATGACCCGGGTGTGCCCGGCGGGGCTTACTTATGGAGCGGGAAGGAAGCCTCACCGGAAACGGAACGAGGCAACAGGGCAGAGACGGAAGACCTCCTCCCGGAGGGTTTCTCCTCTCCCCGATATCACCGCACCGTCCCGAATCCCCGGGGCACCTCAATATTCGTCATAGCTAGGAGAAAATCATGAACCGCAAGATTCGTATCGCGTCGCTGGCCGCTTCCATCGCTTTCATCGGTGGAGGGATCGCCCTTCCGGCCTCCGTGGCAACTGCGGCTCCGATGCCCGGACACGTGGCCACGGCCCTGCCGAGTGACGGTGGCGCCGGAGGAAAGGGTGGCAAGGGCGGCAGCGGCGGCCTCGTCGGAGGCGGCGGCGGTTCCGGCGGCGCCGGCGGTGGCAGCGTCCTCGGCACCGGCGGCAAGGGTGGCGGCGGTGGCGCCGGTGGCGACGGGGTCCTCGTCGGCGGTGGCGGCGGCGGTGGCGGCGGTGGCGGCGAAGGCCGTATCGGTGGCGCCGGCGGCGACGGCGGCAAGGGCGGCACCGGAATCCTCGAGGGCGGCGAGGGCGGCGGCGGCGGCGGGGGCGGCGACGGGACGCTGTTCGGTGGCAAGGGCGGCAACGGCGGCGACGGCGGCTTCAGCATCTTCAAGGGCGGCAAGGGCGGCGACGCCGGTGACGGTGGCTTCGGCGGCCTGATCGGTGGCCTCGGCGGGAACGCCGGCAACGGTGGCGGCTCCATCTTCTGACAGGCGCCTCGGTCCGACGGGGTGGAGGCCTTCACGGCCTCCACCCCCACCCCCCACCCCTTTCTCACCCCCCACCCCTCTCGACGACGGCAACGGAGAAACCCCCATGTTCACGATTTCCTGGCAGCGTCCGCTCATCCTGGCGGCGGCCTCCCTGGCCCTCGTCACCGGTACGGCCTGTGCCGCGCAAGCGTCGCAGTCCCACACCCCGACCGGCGCCAGCTCTTCGGCCGTCGCCGACCACCCGGAACCCTGCTTCAAGCTCGGCAAGGGTGGAGAGGGCGGCAAGGGTGGAGAGGGTGGCAAGGGCGGTAAGCCCGGTAAGCCGGGCGAGCCCGGCCAGCCCGGCCGCGCAGGATGCCTCCGCTTCAGTGACCTGCCCGACAAGGACAAGTCGGAGCTGTCGGTGGTCGACAAGGTGCAGATCGTGCTGATCCTGATGGCCGACGACTCGGACGAGATGAAGGAGAAGATCGCCGACAAGTACAAGATCTCCGAGAGCCAGATCGACACCTGGAAGGAGCAGTACAAGGAAGGTGACTGGTTCGCCCTGATGGGAGGTGACTCCCCCTTCTCCCAGTGAGAACCAGTGCGGGAAAACCGGGGCGGAAGGGCTCCCCGGCCCAAATGGGCCGGGGAGCCCGCTTCTTTCCGGTACCGGAATGACCTACGAACCCATTTCTTGGCAAGGAGAATCTCATGCGAGTGCGCTCTTGGAAGTTTCGTCTCGGTATTGCCATCTCGTCGACCCTGATCGGTGCCGGTGCCATGGCGCCCGCCGCCTCAGCGGCTCCGGCAGCCCCGGCCGCCCAGGTCTCCGCGGTCCAGCAGCACGGCCTCGCCCTCGGCAGCGGTGACAGCGGGCAGGGCGGGAACCGGATCGGCGCCGGCAAGGTGCTCGGCAAGCTCAAAGCCGGCAGCGGCAGCGTCAAGGTGGGCAACGGCACCGTCCGCGTCGGTGACAGGGTGTGCGCGGGCAAGTGCGACGGGTCGGTCAACGGCACCAACGGAACCAAGGGCGGGGTCTGTGTCGGGCAGTGCAACGGCAGCGCCAACGGGGGCAACGGCACTACCGGCCCCGTGGGCGGCAACGGCACGAACGGCGGCAGCGGCGGGGTCTGTGCCGGAGTGTGCAACGGCAGCTCCAACGGCGGCAACGGTGGCAACGGCGGGGCCGCGCCTCCCGGCGGTGACGGCGGTGACGGCGGCTTCGGCGGTGACGGCGGCATCTGCATCGGCATCGGCTGCCAGACCAGCGGTCAGGGCGGCCGCGGTGGCGACGGCGGCGAAGGCTGACCCCCACGGATCGGGCCCGCAGCCTCTCGGCTGCGGGCCCGATCCGTGCGCCGGGCACCGCACCCGCAGCAAGCAGGCCGGGCACTCGTGCGGCCCGCTGGATAGACTTTCAGGTACGGAAGAGCGGCCTGTCGCGTCGACTGTCGTCCGGAGGCTGGTCACGGACTATCGAGGACGGGGTCCGTCTGATGGGCACGGCACCGAACCTGAGCATGTACACGGGCCGGCCGTCCGCCCTGATCGGGAAGCAGATCGCGGGCTACCGGGTGGAGCGCATGCTCGGCCGTGGCGGCATGGCCGTCGTCTACTGCGCGAAGGATCTGCGCCTGGACCGTACGGTCGCGCTCAAGCTGATCGCCCCGGAGCGGGCCCGCGACGACACCTTCCGGCGCCGCTTCACGCACGAATCGCGGGTGGCCGCGTCGATAGACCACCCGCACATCGTGCCGATCTTCGAAGCCGGTGAGACCGACGGGGTCCTGTACATCGCCATGCGTTACGTCGCCGGTCTGGACATGCGAGCCCTGCTGGACCGGGACGGCCCGCTCCCCGTCGCGACCGCCCTTCGTATCGCCGCCCAGGTGGCATCCGCGCTCGACGCGGCGCATGAGCACGATCTGGTGCACCGGGACGTCAAGCCCGGCAACATCCTGGTCGCCGCGGGCACCGACAGCGAGCACCCCGAACACATCTATCTCACGGACTTCGGACTGACGAAGAAGTCGCTGGCGCTCACCGGGTTCACCACCACGGGAGAGTTCGTCGGCACGCTCGACTACATGGCACCGGAACAGATCTCCGGCCGGCCGGTGGACGGCAGGTGCGATCTCTACAGCCTCGCCTGTGTCGTCTACGAATCCCTCGCCGGCGGGCCGCCCTTCGAGCGTGACGACGCCGCGGCGCTGCTGTGGGCGCACCAATACGACCAGCCCCCTCTCTTGAACGAGAGGAGGCCGGAAATCGCGTCCGCCGCCGACGAGGTCATGCAAAAGGCCCTCGCGAAGGTTCCCGAGGACCGTTACGGCTCGTGCCTGGAATTCGTGGCGGCCCTGCGCGCCGCCACCGGGAACGGTGGCGGCCATCGGGCCGATCCGTCATCCCCCGCGGGTGCCCGGTCTGCCGGGGTCTCGGCGAACCCCGAGCCGCCCCCGGAGCCTCCGGCCTGGGCCCGGCCTGTCTTCCACGGCCCGCCTGGGGGGCCGTAGGTCATCCGGTCCGGTGTCACAGCCCCAGGGAGATGGCCAGCCGGGTCATTTCCGCCGTGGTGTTGATGCCCAGCTTGGCGCGGATCCGGCGGAGGTAGGCGTCGACCGTGTGCTTCGAGAGCCCCATGTGGCGGGCCGCTTGCAGGTAGGTGCACCCTGCTGCGATGTGTCGCAGTGCCTCCTGCTCACGCGGGGCCAGCGCGGGTGCGGTGGTTTCGGCGTTCGGCATGGTGAGTGTGAGGCTCATGGGATTCCCTCCGACGAATCGGCTCGGTCATCGATGCTCACGTCCTCGGAAGCAGGGGACATATGCCTGAATGTCGGTGTATGTCCTTGTTAAAGAGCTTGTTCGGGCGACGTCATGGCGCTGTCCGCCGACTGTCACGGGCGTGTCACAGGGAACGCCGCAGGGAACGCACAGGGAACGCCCGCGCGTCTGGATGCCTCAGTACCGGATGCCTCGGTACCCGATGCCTCAGTACCCGACCAGGGACTGCTCGGCCCAGATGGTCTTGCCGATCGAGGCGTGCCGGGTGCCCCAGCGCCTCGCCAGCTGGGCGACCAGCAGCAGGCCCCGCCCGCCCTCGTCGAAGGTCCGGGCGCGCCGCATGTGCGGGGCGGTATTGCTCGAGTCGGAGACTTCGCAGATCAGGGTGCGGTCCTGGTGGATCAGCCGGAGCTGGATGGGCGGCTGGCCGTAGCGGATGGCATTGGTGACCAGCTCGCTGACCACGAGCTCGCTGACGAACGCGGCCTCGTCGAGCCCCCAGGCCGTCAGCTGGTCGGTGGTGTGCCGACGGGCGCTGGAGACGATGGAGGGGTCGGAGGGCAGGTCCCAGACGACGACCTTGTCGGCGTGGAGGGCCCGGGTCCGGGCGACGAGCAGGGCGACGTCGTCATCGGGAGGGTGAGTCAGCAGAGCCGTCAGCACGCGGTCGCAGACCGTGTCCAGCGTGGAGGCGGGACGGGAGAGGGCCGCGAACATGCCGTCCAGGGCCTCGTCGATGTCGCGCTCACGGGGTTGCAGCAGACCATCGGTGTAAAGGGCGAGGATGCTGCCCTCGGGAAGCTCGACGTCGATGGTCTCGAAGGGCAGGCCCCCCAGGCCCAGCGGCGGGCCGGCCGGGACGTCGAGGAGGTACACGGAGCCTTCCGGGGAGACCACGACGGGCGGCGGGTGGCCGGCCCGGGCGACGGTGCAGTGGCGGGTGACCGGGTCGTAGACCACGTACAGGCAGGTGGTGCCGATGCCCCCGGCCGTTTCCCCGGCGCCGTCCCGGTCGGCCTCGTCGGCCGACAGGTGGATGATCAGGTCATCGAGGTGGGTGAGCAGCTCGTCGGGCGGCAGGTCGACGTCGGCCAGGGTGCGTACCGCGGTGCGCAGCCGGCCCATGGTGGCGGCGGCACGGATGCCGTGGCCGACGACATCGCCCACGACCAGGGCCACCCGGGCGCCGGACAGCGGAATCACGTCGAACCAGTCGCCTCCCACTCCGGCATCGGTACCGGCGGGCAGGTAGCGGGAGGCGGTCTCGAGCGCCGCGTGATGGGGCAGCGACTGCGGGAGCAGGCTGCGCTGCAGCGTCATGGTGCTGGTGTGCTCCCGGTTGAACCGGCGCGCCTTGTGGATGCTGGCGGCCGCCCTGGCCGTGAGCTCCTGGGCCAGCCACAGGTCTTCCGGCTGGAAGGGCTCCCGGCGCTGGTGACGGCCGAACACGGCCAGGCCGAGCGTGGTGCCGCCGAAACGCAGCGGCACCACCATCATCGAGTGGGTCCCGTTCTCTCGGATCCAGGAGGCCCCCGGGTCCTCGGCCACCCATCGGGCGACGGCCGAGTCGCTCGTCCCGTGCACGGCGCCACGGCCCGCGGCCAGACACTCGACGGGAGGCGACAGCGGCGGATAGACGACCGTCTCTCCGACGGCGACCCGGGACTCCGGGCTTCCTTCGAGGACCGACCGCGCGGCCGTACGGGACACGGTGACCGGACCTGCCACCGGGCCGGTGGGCGGCTCGTCAGCGCGCGGGGGAGGCTCCAGCAGGTCGACGAGCGCGAAATCGGCGAACCGGGGGACGGCGGCGTCGGCCAGCTCCTGCGCGGTGCGGGCGCTGTCCATGGTGGTGCCGATGCGGGCGCCGGCGTCGTCCGGCAGGAGCATCAGCTGCCGGTCGCCCTCGATCCCGGTCCTGTCGTGCGCGGCCAGGCACACCGCGTGCACCCGGCCGTCCCGGTCCCGCAAAGGGGCCAGCGAGGTCGCCCAGCCGTGCTCCGTGCTCGCGCCCGTGGGGCGGACGAAGGCCTCCTCGTACTGCGGCTCACCGGTCTCCAGCACCAGGCGCATCTTCCGCTCGGTCTCGTCGCTCACGGGATCCGGCGCGATGTCCGGCAGGCGCAGCCCGCGCATCTCGGCCTCCGTGAGGGACAGCGTGCGCTCCATGCCGGCGTTCGCCCGCACCAGCCGCAGGTCCGCGTCGAAGATCGCCATGAAGCAGGGGGACTGGGTGAACGCCCATTCGTTCAGCGATACGCCCCGGGGCGTGCGGGGCTCGCCCGCCACGGCGGACACCACGAACCACTTGGCGGTCCCGCCGGTGGACGTCCAGCGGTGCGCGAGCAGCCCCAGTTGCAGCCGCCGGCCGTCCCGGTGCCGCAGCGCCACCGTGCCGCTCCACCGCTCCTGCCCGGACGGGATCCGCCACGCCGTATCGCCGGCGCCGTCGGCGAGCAGCTGGGCGGCGGGCAGTCCCAGTACCTCGGAGGGCACGTAGCCGAGCAGCCGACGGGCATCCTCGCTCCACTCGGTCACGATGCCCTGCTCGCTGATGGTGGCCGTGGCCGTGTACGCCGACTCGGGGGAGGCGCTCGCCTGCTCCGGCCGCTCACCAGGAGAGGTGGGAACTTGCTCCATCGCCGCTCATCTCACCCTCGCTAGTTCCTTTGCCGCTGTTCCACGGCATTGCACGGCCAGGGGCTCCACTGACAAGCATGATCCGGCGGGCCGGGGAGCACCAACGCAGTGCCGTCACGGGCGGGCGAGGACAAGGGCGAGGACCGCGTCTCCCGCCTGCCACACCATCGCGCGGCGCCGTCCGCCGAGTACGGGCGGCCGCAGGCCGAGGATCGCGATGTGGCGCGGAGCGGCGCCGAAGACGCCGCTGCGGTCGGCCTTGACCGCGGCTTCCTTCAGCGCCCAGGCGCCTGCCAGGGCATCCGGCCGGTCCGTACCGACGAGGGAGAGCTCCCCGGGCGAGAAGGCGTGGTCCGCGACACGGCGTACCGCGGCGGCCGAAACCCTCTCGCACAGGTCCACGCCGACCGGTTCCGGTGCGAGGGCCGCGGCGACGTATCGGGAGGTGTGGCTGATGGAGACGTTCACGGCATGCATCGGGCTGCCGCCGACGACGACGCCGGGGCTGCCGTCGTCACGCGGGAGGATCTCCACGTCCTGCGCCGGCGCGGCGACGAACTCGCCGACCAGGCGCTTGGCGAGCAGCCGGCCGGCCACCCACTCGGCCTGCCGCCAGGCCGGCAGCGCCCGGACCAAGTGCCGTTCGGCCGGGGAGAGAGGCGGTGCCTGGCCTGCCTGGCCGAGGTCGGTACGCCGGGCCACGATGACGCGGGCTCCGCCCCACCGGTGGACGTGTCCCGGCGCGATCGACGGGAAGGCGGGGTGCACGGCCGCGGGGCTCATGCGGCGGCGGGGACCGGGTCCAGGTGCCGCAGCTCGCCCTCCAGGGCGGTCACGGCGTACCGGATCTGGTCGGGCGTGTGTTCACAGGTGAGGAAGAAGCGCAGCCGGGCCATCTCCTCGGGCACGGCCGGGTAGAGGATCGGATTGACGCTGATGCCCTGCTGGAAGAGGGCCTCCGCGAGCCGCAGGGTCTTCAGCGAGTCCCCGACGATGCACGGGACGATCGCCGTGTCATGACTGTCCCCGATGTCGATCCCCGCCGCGCCCGCGAGGCGGACGAACAGCGCGGCGTTCTCCGCGAGACGGGCCACGCGCTCCGGCTCGGCACGCAGCACGCGCAGGGCGGTCAGGGAGGCGGCGGTGTCGGCCGGGGTCATGCCGGCGCTGAAGACGAAGCCCGGAACGGTGTAGCGCAGGTAGTCGACGACCGAGCGGTTACCGGCGACGTAGCCACCGCAGCTCGCCAGTGCCTTGGACAGCGTGCCCGACCACAGGTCCACGGCCGAGCGGTCGATGCCGAAGTACTCGCCGATGCCGCGCCCCGTCGCACCGATCGTTCCGATGCTGTGCGCCTCGTCGATCATCAGCAGCGCGCCGTGCCGGCGCTTGACCTCGACGAGGGCGGGCAGGTCGGCGATGTCGCCGTCCATGCTGTACACGCCCTCGATGACGACGAGCACCCGCCGGTACTGGTCGCGGACCTGCGTGAGGACGGCGTCGAGGGCGGCCGCGTCGTTGTGGGGGAACGGCCGTCGGGTCGCGCCGGACAGCTTGCACCCCTGGAGGATGCTGTCGTGGGCGAGGGAGTCGTGGATGACGAGGTCCCCGGGGCCGACGAGGTGCCCGATCACGGTGACGTTGGTGGCGTGCCCGTTGGCCAGGGTGATCGCGGCCTCGCATCCGAGCAGGCCGGCGAGTTCCGTGTCGAGTTCCCGGTGCAGCGGACGGCTGCCGGACAGCAGCCGGCTGGCGGAAACCGACGTGCCGTAGCGCTCGATCGCGTCCTTCGCCGCCTCGTTCACCTGGGGGTGTGTGGCCATGCCCAGGTAGTTGTAGCTGGAGAACGAGAGGAGTTCCCGGCCGTCGATGACGGTCGTGTCCGTCATAACGCCCTCGTGGACGAGGAAGTACGGATTGGGCAGCCCCGTCCCGGTGAGGGCGGTGATGCGCTCGCCGTGGGCGGTGACCTCCGGGAAGCACTCGATCCGCGTGTGCTCTTCGGGAAGCGGGGCGGTGGCGGAGGCGACCGGCTCGGCGGGCGCCGGGGAGGGGGCTTCTTCCCCGCGGTCGGCGCGCTGTGCGGGGAAGGCTGCCGGCGCGGCGTCCGGGGAGCCGCCCGCGATCAGCGCGGCGATGCTCCCGACGGTGGGCCGGTCAGCGGTCGTCTCGTCGAACGTCCACCGCGGCCATTGCCGCTTCAGGGAGGTGAACAGGTCGGTCAGCATCAGCGAGTCAAAACCGAGCTCGTCGATCAGGAGCTGGTCCTTGCGCAGATGACCCACCGGGAACGCGCTGATCCGCGCCACGTGCGCGAGCACGGCGTCGGTGACCTCGTCGAGTTCCCCGGTCGGCGGCGGCGGCGTCGGCGCCTCGTCGGCCGGGACGGCCGTGACGGCCGGGAAGGCGGGGGAAGCGGGCACCGGTGTGGTTCCGGCCGTCGGCGGGGCGGTGACCTGTACGGCGGGGTTCGGCGCGGGGAGCGCCTCGGTGAGGCGGGCCAGCAGCGTCACCTGCTGCTGAGCCAGCCGGAGCAGCTCGTTCATCGGGTGATCGGCGGGGTGATCCATCGGGGTCTCTTCGAGGGGTGCGGGGCGGGGCGGGAGGGAGTCGGCGGGGGTGTCCCGCTTCGCGGGGCGCTGGTCGGACAGCCAGTAGGACTGGGTGTCGAGCTTCGCCACCGGCAGGTCCAGCAGACGGCGGTCTTCCCGGGGAATCAGGGCGCGCGGGTCGACCGGGACGCCCAGGACCGCGAGCCGGGCGAGGGCCAGGACGAAGTCGCGTCCGCGGTCCGGTGCCACCCCCGCCGCGGGGACGACGTGGATGTCGTTGTGGCCGGTGAGGTTGCGGCGGACCGAGGTGAGGAGCGAGCTGCCGCCGGCCACCTGGAGGAAGACGCGGGCCCCCTGGTCGTAGGCGGTGCGGACGGCGTCGCTGAAGCGGACGGGCGTGGACGCGTGGAGGGCCCACAGCTCGCGCAGCCGGCCGGGGTCGGTGCACAGCTCCGCGTTCACCGACGAGACGAACGGCAGGACGGGACTGCTGACGGGGCGGTTGGCGAGGCCCGCGCGCATCGTCTCCTCGGCGCAGGCCAGCAGCGGCGAGTGGAAGGCGTGGGAGACGTCGAGCGCGGCGGTGACGATCCCGGCGTCGGCGCAGGCCTGCCGTACGGCGGCGAGCCCCTGAGGCGTGCCGCTGACCACGACCTGCCGCTCGTGGTTGAAGCAGGCCGGCCACACGTCGTCGATGCCGTCGACGAGCCGGTGGCAGGTCTCCTTGTCGCTCTGCACGGCGAGCATCCCGCCCCCGAGGCCGGTCCCGGCCCGCTGGAGGGCCGCTCCCCGGTGGACCAGGAGCCGGATGGTGTCCTCGTCGGTGAGCGCTCCGGCCGCCGCGGCCGCCGCGAACTCTCCGACGCTGTGGCCGAGGGCGAGGCCGGGAGTGACGCCGCAGTCGGCGAGCAGGCGGGTGGCCGCGATCTGGACGGTACCGAGCAGGGGCTGGCACACATCGGTGGCGGCGAGCCGCTGCCTGAGCTGCTCGGCGTCGCCGTGGCCGGCCGCGGCCTCGCCGTACAGCAGATCGGTGAGGTCGAGGCCGCTGTCCTGGCGGGCCACGGCGCCGAGGGCGTCGACTGCCGCACGGAAACCGGTGAACCTCTCGTAGAGGTCCTGCATCATGCCCGGCCGCTGGCTGCCCTGACCGGGGAAGAGGAAGGCGATGCGGCGCTGCTCGGCCGGCAGGGGAGCGTCGGCGTAGAAGGCGCCGTCGCCGAGGTCGCCCCCGTTGCCGTCGCCGAGGTCGCCGCCCGCTCCGTCGGCGAGCTGCCGGCGGGCGTGCCGCAGCCGCTGGGTGAATTCCTCCGTGTCGCAGGCCACGATCGCGAGGCGGGCCGTCAGCGGCTCACGGGCGCCCAGGGTGTGGGCCACCGCCGCGATCGGCGTGTGGGGTGCGCGGTCGATGCTGTCGAGCACCTCGCCGATGTGCCGGTCCAGCAGCTCACGGTTTCCGGCCGAGAGCAGGACCAGGTGAGGTCCGGCGGCTTGGGTGCGTACCGGGAGGCGGCGGACGGCCGGGGAGGGCTGCTCCTCCAGGATCACGTGGACGTTCGTGCCGCCGAATCCGAACGAGCTGACGGCGGCCCGCCGCGGGGCGCCCCTGCCCGTACCCGCGGTCGGCCAGGGCCGCGCGCTGTCGGCGAAGCGCAGGCCCGCGGCGGAAACGCCCAGGTCCGGATGGGGGGTGGTCTCCGGCTGCGGCACGATCGTGCCGTGATGGACGACCAGGGCCGTCTTGATCAGTCCCGCGATGCCCGCCGCGGACAGGGAGTGCCCGATGAGGGCCTTGCCCGCGGCGAGGTAGCACAGACCGGGGTCCTCGTCGGGGTACTCGGTGCGCAGCCGGCGCAGCGCCTCGATCTCGGAACGGTCACCGACGGAGGTACCGGTGCCGTGGGCCTCGAGGAAACCCACGGAAGAGGGGGCGACACCCGCGTCGTCGTAGGCCCGGCGCATGGCGCGCAGCTGGCCTTCGGCGGTGGGAACCAGCGGCCCGGGAGACGCGCCGTCGTTGGCCGAGCCGATGCCCTTGATCACCGCGTAGACCCGGTCGCCGTCGGCGAGTGCGTCGGCGAGCGGCCGTATGACGACAGCGCCGCTGCCTTCGCCCAGGACGAAGCCGTCGGCCCCCTCGTCGAACGGGCGGCACACCCCGGTGGCGGACAGTGCACGGAGTCTGGAGAAACCGACCAGGCTGTCGGGGGTGAGGTTGAGGTACACGCCGCCGACGACGGCGATCCGGCAGCTGCCCTGGCGCAGCTGGGCCATCGCCTGGTCGAGGGCGACCAGTGAGCCGGAACAGGCGGCGTCGACGGCGAAGCTGGGGCCGCCGAGGTCGAATTGCCGGCTGACGGTGCCGGACGCCATGTTGAGGAGGCTCCCGGGCAGGGTGAAGCTCTGGATGGTGCCGAGCTGTCCTGCCTGCTCCTTGACGGCGGCAAGGCCGTCGGCGTCGTCTGCCGCGAGCGACTGCTCGGCCAGGGTGATGGCCCGGATGGGGGCCGACATGAGGTCCTTGTAGTCGGACACCGACAGTCCGAGGAAGACCCCGGTGTTCTCCCGGTCGAAGTCGCCGCGTCCCAGCCCCGCGTCCTCGAGGGCCTCGCGGGCGACGTCGAGCATCAGCCGGTGCTGCGGGTCCATGGCCCGGGCACGGGCGGGCGGCACCCCGTAGTGCTGGGCGGCGAAGCGGTCCACTTCGTCCAGGAAGGCGACCTGGTCGGTGTACGCGGCATTGGGGGCCGACCGGTTGGCGGGCTCGTGGAACGTCTCGTGGTTCCAGCGCTCCCTCGGGACGGCGGAGAACTGCCGTTCGCCGCTCATCAGGAGCTCCCAGTAGGCGTGGAGGTCGGGGGCGCCGGGGAAGCGGCAGCCGAGTCCGGTGATCGCGATGTCAGACATGGGGGTCTTCCTTGTCTTGTCGGTGGTCAGTGGCGCGCGGGGGCGTGGGTACGGACGGGGGTACGGACGGAGGCACGGACGGCGATGCGGCCCGGGGGGCATCTCCTGGCGGGAGCCGGGGGAGGACGGGGCGCCGGGCTCGGCTCCTTGCGCCTCAGCAGCCGCGGTGCCCACCAGTTCAGGTCGCCCGCCAGGCGCATGAGCGCCGGTACGAGGACGCCCCGTACGAGCGTGGCGTCGAGGAGAACGCCGAGGCCCGCGCCGATCCCGAAGAACTGCAGGAGGGAGACCTGCGAGGTGCCGAAGCTCAGGAGGGTGAAGGCGAGCAGGGCGCCTGCGGTCGTGACGATGCCGCCGGTGTGCGCGAGGCCCGAGACGATCGAGTCGGCGTTGTCCTGCCCGGCGTCGTGTGCCTCCTTGATGCGCGCGAGGACGAACACCTCGTAGTCCACCGAGAGCCCGAAGACGATGCAGAACAGCAGCACCGGCATGGTCGTGCTGAGCGGGCCGGGCGTGAAGTCGAGCAGCTGGTGCAGATGGCCCGTCTGGAAGATCCACACCATGGCTCCGAGGACGGCGGCGAGGCTCAGGGCGTTCAGCGCGATGGCCTTCAGCGGCAGGAGCAGGCTGCGCGTGAATCCGAGCAGCAGCAGGAAAGTGGTGAGCGTGATCACGGCGAGCGCCAGCGGAAGCCGGTCTCCCACCGTGGCCTTGGCGTCGACCAGTACCGCGCTCGGGCCGCCGACCAGCACCTCGGTGCCCGCCGGTACGGGAGTCGCGCGGATGTCGTGCACGAGCTGCTGGGCGGCGCGCGACTGGGGGTCGACCAGCGGCACCACGGAGAGCCGGCCCGGGCCAGCGGCGGGGGGTCCGACGACCTGCGCGACCTGCGGGAGCGCGGACAGCCGGCGGGTGTACTCCGCCTGAGCCGACGGGGACGGCGCACCCGTCATGACGACCGTGAGCGCGCTGGAGCCCTTCATGTCGAACGTGCCGCGCACCAGGTCCCCGGTCTGACGGCTGGACGCGCTCACGGGCAGCGCCCGGTCGTCGGGGGTGGCGAAACCGGCGTGCGCGAACGGCCCGGCGAGGACCACGAGCAGGCCGATCACCGGCAGCGCCGCGATCAGCGGGCGGCGTACGACGATCCGCGCCAGCCCCGCCCAGAAGCGCGACCCCGAGCCGGCGTGGACCCGGCGGCGCCACGGCACGGGCCAGGCGTTCACCCGCGTTCCGAGCAGCGTGAGCAGGGCCGGCAGTACGGTCACGGCGCTCACCGCCGCGATCACCACCACCGCGATGCCCGCGTAGGCGAAGGAGCGCAGGAAGTACGGCGGGAACACCAGCAGCGTCGCGAGCGCGGCGGAGACCGTCGCGGCACTGAAGGCGATCGTGTGGCCCGCGGTGCGCACGGTCCGGATGGCGGCGTTGCGCGGGTGGTATCCGGCGGCGAGCTCCTCACGGAACCGCGAGACGATCAGCAGCCCGTAGTCGATGCCCAGCCCCAGGCCGAGCGCCGTGGTGAGGTTCAGCGCGAACACGGACACGTCGGTGACGGCGCCCAGGGCGCTCAGGACCAGCAGCGTCCCGGCGACGGCCAGGACCCCGATCAGCAGGGGCAGCGCCGCGGCCACCACACTGCCGAACACCAGGACCAGCAGGATGAGGGTTCCCGGCAGGACGAAGGATTCGGCCCGCTTCAGGTCGGACTCCGAGACGTCCTGGAGCTCGGCGTCGGCGAGCGCCGTCCCGCCGACGTGCACCGTCAGGGCCGTCCCGGAGGCGGCCGGGGTGGTCAGCTCCTCGCGCAGCTGTTTGACCCGCGCTGCGAGCTGCTCCCCCTCGCCGTCCACGTGCGCGACCAGCATGGCCGCGTGGCCGTCCCGGCCGCGCAGCTCCGCCGCGCCGCCGGTCCAGTACGAGGTCACGGCGCTCACCTGCGGCTGGGCCGCGAGATGCCTGGTCAGGCCCTCGCCCGCGCTCCGGACCGACGGGTCGTCGACGGATCCGCCGCGGGCCTGCGCGACCACGACCAGGTTGGGGGACGCCCCCTTGCGCTCGGCCGCCACGAGGGCCGCGCGGCTGGACTCGGATCGCGGGTCGTCGTACCCCTGCGTCTTCAGCCGGCCGGTCGCCTCCGCTCCGAACACGACGGACAGCACGAGGAACACGAGCGCGCCGAGGAGGACGAGCCGGGGGCGACGGGTCACGAGGACCCCTGCGCGACGGGACATCGAGGTCTCCGATCCGGGTGGCGTTTAGCGCCCTGCACTTGCGCAGGACGACCGGTTTCCACCGTGCCCGGAGGCGGGATGCGGCCGTAGCCCCGGCTATTCGTCACTTGACAGCGCGGAGCCGGGGTGTCGGCGGGTGCCGTTAGGCTTCGGGAATGGCCCTTCCGGACGCTTCCCCCGAGACCTCCGACGCGTTGCAGGTACTGCACCGCGTCTTCGGTTACAGCTCCTTCCGCGGCGAGCAGCAGGAGATCATCGAGCAGGTCGTCGGCGGCGGTGACGCCCTCGTGCTGATGCCGACCGGCGGCGGAAAATCGCTCTGCTACCAGATCCCGGCCCTCGTCAGAGAAGGCACGGGCATCGTGATCTCGCCGCTCATCGCGCTGATGCAGGACCAGGTGAACGCGCTCACCGCCCTCGGGGTACGGGCCGGATTCCTCAACTCCACGCAGGACTCGTACGAGCGCCAGGCCGTCGAGCGGGCTTTTCTCGCCGACGAGCTGGACCTGCTCTACCTGGCCCCCGAGCGGCTGCGCACCGAGAGCGCACAGCGCCTGCTCGACCGGGGCAAGGTGGCGCTCTTCGCGATCGACGAGGCGCACTGCGTCGCGCAGTGGGGTCACGACTTCCGGCCCGACTACCTGGCGCTGTCCATGCTGCACGAGCGCTGGCCGAAGGTGCCGCGGATCGCGCTGACCGCGACGGCCACCGAGGCCACCCACGCCGAGATCGTGGCGCGGCTCGGCCTGGAGGACGCCCGGCATTTCGTCGCCAGCTTCGACCGGCCGAACATCCAGTACCGCATCGCCGCGAAGAACAACCCGCTCAAGCAGCTGCTGGAGCTGATCCGGACCGAGCACGACGGGGACGCCGGAGTCGTCTACTGCCTCTCGCGGTCCTCGGTGGAGAAGACCGCGGCCTTCCTGGTGGAGCAGGGCATCGATGCCGTGGCGTACCACGCGGGCATGGACGCCCGCACGCGTGCGGCGAACCAGGCGCGCTTCCTGCGGGAGGACGGGGTCGTGGTGGTGGCCACGATCGCCTTCGGCATGGGCATCGACAAGCCGGACGTGCGGTTCGTCGCGCATCTCGACCTGCCGAAGTCGGTCGAGGGCTACTACCAGGAGACCGGCCGGGCCGGCCGCGACGGCGAGCCGGCCACGGCGTGGCTGGCGTACGGCCTGCAGGACGTGGTCCAGCAGCGCAAGCTCATCGAAGGCTCCGAGGGCGACGAGGCGCACCGCCGCTCCCTGGGCATGCACCTGGACGCCATGCTCGCGCTCTGCGAGACGGTCGACTGCCGCCGGTCGCGGCTGCTGGAGTACTTCGGGCAGTTCGGCGGGCCGTGCGGCAACTGCGACACCTGTCTGACGCCGGCCGAGTCCTGGGACGGGACGGTCGCCGCGCAGAAACTGCTGTCCACGGTGTGGCGGCTGGCGAAGGAACGGCGCCAGAAGTTCGGCGCCGGCCAGATCATCGACATCCTGCAGGGCAAGAAGACGGCCAAGGTCATCCAGTTCGACCACGACGCGCTCTCGGTGTTCGGCGTCGGGTCGGATCTGAGCACCGCGGAATGGCGGGGGGTCGTGCGCCAGCTGCTGGCGCTGAGGCTGCTGGCGGTGGAGGGCGAATACGGGACGCTCGTCCTGACGGACGACAGCGGCGAGGTGCTGGGAGGGCGGCGCACCGTCTCGATGCGGAAGGAGAAGGCGGTCGTCGGCTCGCCCCGAAAGGAGTCCGGCCCGCGCTCCGGGAAGGGCGCCCGCGTGCCGGTCGACCTGCCGGCCGCGGCCGAACCGGTCTTCCTGGCCCTGCGCGCCTGGCGGGCCGCGACGGCGCGCGAGCAGGGCGTACCGGCGTACGTCGTCTTCCACGACGCGACGCTCAGGGAGATCGCGACACGGCTCCCCGGCACGGTGGAGGAGCTGGGCACCGTCGGCGGCGTCGGCGAGGCCAAGCTCACCAAGTACGGCCAGGGTGTCCTCGACACCTTGGCGGAGTGCGAGGCCACCGCGCCTGCCGCTGCCCTTGCCACGGTGCCTGCCCCTGCGCCTGCCCCTGCCCCTGCCCCCGCCGCCGAGCTCGTGTCGGTCGCACGGCCCGCGGCGCCGGACGCGGACGAGCCGCCCTTCGACCTGGACGAGATGGACCCGCCCTGGGACGACTGGGAATAGCGGGTCCTGGATCCGGGGATTCAGCCGGTGGGGGTCCGCTCCTCACCGCCCATGTCGAGGCGGAAGGGCGGGTAGGCGTCCGTCATGAGCGAGGCGTAGGCCGTGACGCGCAGTACCCACCGGTTGAGCCCGATCACCAGGTCGAACAGGTCGCGCGGGTACTTCTCGGTGAAGGCCAGCGTGACGACCGCGATGAGCACGAGGAGACCGATCAGACCGCCGACGCACCAACCGCCGTGCATGGCACCGGTGAAGATGCCGATCACGAGGTACTGCGGGATGGCGAGCAGCCACCACTTCACCAGCACCAGACCTCGGGACAGGTGTTCCGGGTAGGCGATGTCGAGCCGGGCCGGGTATCCGGGCTCGGGGCCGAGGCTGAACGGCGGGTACCGGTCCGTACCCAGCGCGCCGTACGCGTAGTACGAGACCCGCCACGACCAGCGGAGCACCCCGAGGTTGAAGTCGAAGAGGGCTCGCGGGTAGCGCTCGGTGAAGAGGATGGCGAAGAACGCGATCACGCTGACCAGGAGGAAGGCGATCCACAGGAAGGCGAGCACGATGTAGTGGGGGATCGCGAGGATCCACTTGACCAGCCACAGCCAGCGCGAGAGTGGTGCGTCCAGTACGGCCGTCACGTTGACCGGTCGGTAGAAGCCGGCAGCTGTCGTCATGTGAATCACGCTTTCGATGCGTGTGACCTTGCCCTTCTCCATCATCCCGCGCGCGCGTCGGCGTCACCTGTCGGGCGCTCTCGGCGACGGAGGGGTACGGCTCACCGTCCTGCCCAGTGCGGCCGCCGCCCGGGCGAACCTCGCGGCATCGACGACGGCCGCACCACCGAGGTCGTTGTTGAAGTACACGTGCACGTCCGCCTCGTCCGGCCACCCGTCGGCGATGCGCACGACCCAGGACTTCAGGGCTTGCAGTCCGTAGCGCGGCGGCGGCTCGGCCAGGCCGCCGTGGAACCGGACGTACCCCCATGACGCCGTACGCCACAGCGGCGTCACCGGCCGGGACCCCCGGTCCGCCCAGCACAGCGCGCTGTCATGCCGCTCCAGCACCGCCCGTACCTCCCGCTCCGCCTCCCACCACGAGGCGTGGCGGAACTCGACGGCCACCCGAACCGTGCCGGGAAAGCAGCCGAGGCACGCGTCCAGCGCCCCGACGTCCTCGCGGAAGGAGGGCGGCAACTGCAGCAGGACGGGCCCCAGCCGGTCGCCGAGGCCCGCGGCGCGTTCCATCAGCCGGTGCACCGGCTCCTCGGGGTCGTGCAGCCGCTTCAGATGGGTCAGGTAGCGGCTGGCCTTGACCGCCATCACGAACCCCTCGGGTGTCCGCTCCCGCCAGGCCCCGAAGAGCTCCGTCGTGGGCAGCCGGTAGAAGGCGTTGTTGTTCTCGACGGTGGCGAACCGGCGGGCGTACTCCTCCAGCCACAGCCGCTGTGGCTGCTCGGGCGGGTAGAGAACGCCGCGCCAGTCCTTGTACTGCCACCCCGAGGTACCGACGAGCATGGGCATGGTCCGATCCCTGCCCGCCAGGGCAGGAGCCGCCGCCGCCCTGCAGGCCGATTCCCCCACCCGGTTGCAACCCGGCGGCTGACGACGGGCAGGGTCACTTCCTAGCGGCGAGCGTCCACCACCGCGAGGAGTTTGCCGCTGGTCGGGCTGCGGTCCAGCGACGCGCCGTCGACCGCCTCGACCACCAGGTCCAGCAGCTGTTCCGTCACGGCCGACCGCAGCTCCGGGTAGCCGGACAGGAACACCTCCCGCAGCCGCTCCGGGTCCGTCGCCCCGGCCCGCTCCACCCGTACGGTCAGCCGCTCGCGCGCGTCCGTACCGTCGAGCCGGATCTGCAGCTCGCCGCGGTGGCCGCCCCGTTCCTCGGCCAGGGCCAGGAAGCGGCGGTGGTTGAGGAAGTGGGTCGCCACCCGCATCACGTCACCGGTGCGGCCCCTCAGCTCGAAGCGGGGGGCGTGCCGGCCGCAGGGGCAGCGGCCCGGGATCTCCCGGCCGAGGTCACCTATCAGGTACCGGCCCAGGTGCTGGCCGCGCCGGGCGTGCGTGGTGAAGACCAGCCGGCCCGTCTCGCCCGCGGTCACCGGCCGGTCCTCGGCCAGGTCCAGGATCTCCATGGTGTGGAGGTCGGCGTGCAGGTGGTGGACGCCTCCGGAGCTCTCGGTGCACTGGTAGCCCAGCGGGCCGAGGTCGGTGCTGCCGTAGGTGATCGAGCGGACGGCCTCGATGCCGAACGTGGCCTTCAGGGTGCGCTGCTGCTCCTGCGTGAAGTGCTCGCCGCCGTAGAAGACCTTGCGCAGGCCCCCGTACGCACGCAGCGCGTCCTCCTCGGCGTGCAGCAGCTGCCACAGGTAGGAGGGCATGCCGAAGAGGGTGTCGGCCCCGTGGTCGATGATGGCCTGGGCGGTCGCGCGGTGGTCGGGCCCGGCGGACAGCGGCAGTTGGACCCCGCCGAGGCGTTCCAGTACGGAGAAGAAGCTGATGAAGCTGCCGTACATCGCGCCGCAGTAGAAGAGGTTGGCGGTGCGGTCCCCGACCGGGTCGTAACCGGCGGCGAGCAGGCCGCGGGCGGCGGCGTGCATCTGGGTGTCGTAGTCGTCGTAGCTGAAGACCGACAGGGCCGGTGCGCCGGTGCTGCCGCCGCTGCGGAAGAACAGCTCGGCGTCGGCGCGCGCCAGCCGCCGGGCCGGCTCCTGTACGTCCTCCTTGCCCAGCAGCGGGCCGGTGGGCTGCGGCAGGACCACGGGCCGGGCCAGGTCGTCCAGGCAGGCGGTGGTCGCGAAGCGGGCCGGGTCGGCCTGGACCGCGACGCGGCGGCTGTAGCGCTGCAGGGCGTAGACGCCGTCGTGCGGCTCGCCCGCGTAGCTCTCCAGCATGGCGCCGACCGGTGTGACGCGGGTGACGCCCGCCGCCAGGGCGGTGCGGGACAGCTCGGCGATGTCGGTCCGGCTGCCCGCGAGGCCCGCCGTCTGCAGGTAGCGGCGCATCGGGCGCAGGGTGGCGATCAGCCGCTTGCGGGGCAGCGGCTTGACCCACACGCTGCGGTGCAGCGGCGAGGCGGTGAGCGGGGACCGGGTGTCGGCCATGACCCGCCACGAGCCGTCGGGCGCGGCGAACACCCGGGTCAGGCCCAGGTGTTCCTCCAGCCGGGCCACCAGCTCGGTGGTGGTCAGCTCGGCCTCCTCGGCGGGATCCGGGTCGTCGGCGTACGCGGTGGTCGCGGCCGGTGGCCGGGCCGCGAGGACGGTCGCGAACCGCTCGGCGAAGGCGAACACCTCGCCCTCGTCCTCGGTGTCGAGGTAGACCACCTGGGGGCTGGAACACGCCTGCTGTTCGTGCAGGCACACATCGTCCGCGAGGGCCTCGAGCGTGCCGGCATCCGACCAGGCGTCGCCCGTCAGGTACGCGAAGGAGATCCGGTGCCCCCACTCCACCAGCCGGCAGCCGGCCGGCACATGGGCCGCCACCCCTTCGACGGCCCCTTCCCCGCCCCATACGGCGACGGCGTCCGCAGGAGCGCACATCAGGCGCAGCCACTCCTGCCGGGAGGACGGGAAGCGCAGGACGACGATCCGCGCGGCCAGTGCACCGCTCGGGTCCAGAGCCGCGAGCTCGGCCATCAGGTGCTGGGTCAGCAGGGTGTCGGCGCTGCTGGTCTTGAGGATGTTCACGTTTCCGGCGAGCAGGCCCTCGACGATGCTCAGCGGCGCGACCGTCGCGGCGTTGCCCGGGGCGATGTGCGCGACCAGGCCGACGGGCGCCCACGCCTCGTACACCGTCTCGCGCGGATCGGCCCGGTTCAGCCGGCCAGGAGTCGCGCTGCCCAGCTCACGGCGCAGCTTGCGGGTCAGCTCCCGTCGGCCGAGGGCGGCGCCGAGCTCGGCCAGGACGGCCGGGTCCTCCCCCTCGGGCAGGTACGCGGCGAGCCGGACGTGCACCGGGTGGGCCGGGTCGCACAGGGCGGTGGCGAGGGCGTCGCAGGCGGCCAGGACGGTCTCGGTCTCCAGCCCGTCGGCCAGCGCGGCCTCGACGGCGGCCGGCAGACCGGCGAGACGGCGTCCGGCCTCCTCGTCGCCGACGAAGGAGCCCTGCCAGTAGTGCTGCATCTCGGTCTCGGTCATGCCATGCCCTTCATCAGTTCCGCTGCGGCCACCGCGCAGCTGCGGTTGCGGCTCACCCCGGCACGGCCGTGGACGGTGAACCAGGGGGTCTGAAGCTCGCACCCGCAGGCGTCGCCCGGCTGGAGGGAGGCGAGGTCGCCCATGACCACGCTCTGCGCCGGTACCGAGGTGATGTACGGCGACACGAGGTGCAGGTAGCCCCGCTCCCCGTACGGCAGCGGTTCGAGCGTGCGGGTGGAACGGATCGTCACCCGGGACCAGACGGGGGAGTGCAGCCGGTGGCGGTCGCACTCGATGTACGGGATGCAGTGCTCCACCGACCCGAAGGTGTCCCGGATCCGCTCACCCGGGATGCCGAGCTGCTCGGTGACGCGGGCGTACAGCTCCTCCTTGCCGATGCGCCGGTCGGCGTGCCCCTTCCAGCCGCCGCCGAGGACGACGAGGGAGCCCTCGGGCAGGCGCAGCGGAGGCAGTCCCATGGCCCGCATCCGCTCCAGCGTGAAGAAGAGGAAGGCCGGGAAGCCGAGGATGCGGACCGGGGCGTCCTCCCGCTCGAAGCGGCGCAGCGCGGCGATGCAGCCGAAGGGGTCGAACTCGTGGTCGCCGCCGGTGTTGCGCAGCGCGTACTCGACGCTGCGCGCCGGGGCGAAATCGCACAGGTAGTTGTCGGTGAAGGCGGTCCCGAGGTTGAGCGAGGGGGCCGGCTCGTAGCTGTACAGGAGGTAGTTGACCTCCTGGTCGGGGGTGATCCAGCCGTTGCGCTCGAAGATCCGGGCGACCATGCGCTGGGCGGAGCGGATGGTCCACTGGTCGAAGAACATCTGCGACTTCTGGCCCGTGGTGCCGGAGGAGGTCAGGTGCAACTCGACCTCCTCGCGCGGGATGGAGAGCACCTCGTGCCGCTTGAAGAAGTTCGCGTGGACGAGCGGCGCACGGTACGGCTCAGCCGGGGGAGTGGCCTCGTACAGGGAGCGGAAGAACGGGGAGCGCTCGCTGTGCCAGGCGTTGGTCTCCGCCATGGCGGCGGCGAACAGTTCGTCCTCCGCGGCCCCGAAGGCGTACGGGTCGGTCAGGTCGCACAGCTGTTGTACGTGGGGCAGGAGGGCCGGGTCGGGTACGGCAACCGGCGCGAGATGGGGGTTCAAGGGGTTCACGGGGGCCATGGGGTTCATGAGGCAACCTCGGATGATGTGGGCAGGTGGGTCGACGCCCAGGCCGACACGTAGCAGTCCAGATAGGGCTGGAGGGGCGGTTCGACGGCGACGCCGCGGAAGTCGATCCGCTCGCTGGAACGGGACAGGACGGCGTAGTCGTGGAAGCCGTCCCCGTCCGCGCGCATCGCCGGGTAGAGGGCCCCGGCGACGAACCCCTGGGCCAGGAAGGCCGAGAGGGCCTCCTGGTGCGCGAGCGGCACCAGGGCCTCGACGTACCCGGCGCCCGCGCGAGCCAGTGCGCGGGTGACGGGTTCGAGGTACGCGGCCGCGGCGGCCGGGTCGGGGTGGGCGGTCAGCAAGGAGGCGTACCCGCCGGCGCGGTTGAGGTAGGCGTAAACCTCGAACCGGCCGTCTTCGGGGGTGAGCAGCACGTTCGGGGTGTGCAGCGGGTAGAACCAGCCCCCGGCGCCGGGGAACTGGTCGCGGAAGCGGCGGCGTACGAAGGCCGGCGCCTCGATCATCTCCAGCCGTTCGACGGCCCCTTGCGGCGCGGGCGCCGCGAGCGGGGCGGCGGCCCGCACCCCGGGGTAGCCGATGCCGAGCGCGGCCTCGGCGGTGCGCAGCAACGGCAGCATCGGGGCGGGCACTTCGGTGACGGGGAGCCGGCGATCGAGCACCCCGGCGGAGTGACGCGCGTAGAGTGCGAGGCTTTCGCGGCTGCGGAGATCCACCGCATTGGGCAGGATGCCCAGCGGGCGGAAGCCGTTGCGCGCGACGACGCGCTGCGGACCGGCACTGACGGTGCGCACGGTCGCGTACACCGAGTCCAGCCGCCCCGTGTCCAGCATCCCGGCGCACAGGGCCTCGGTCAGGGCGGCGGCCAGGCCCGCCGAGCGGTGCCCGGGGTGCACGGCGATGCCCTCCAGGCGGCCGATGCGGCTGCCCGGCTCACCGTGGATGGCGGCGGACGCGGTCAGGGCCCCGGTGTCGGCGCAGCGGCCGACGAGCCACAGGGAGTACGGGTCCTCGATGAGCCGGGCCATCTCGGCCGGGTCGGTGCCGAGGGCCACGGGATAGTGCGGCCCGTAGACGGCGTAGTACAGCTGGCGCAGTTCGGCGATGTCCGCGCAGGCGGCCGGGGTGATGACGGGGTTCACCGCTCGCCTCCGGCGGGTTCCGCCACGGCCGGGCCGGGCGCAGGTGACCCGAGCAGGGCCAGTGCGATGGTGGCGGGGATCAGGCCGACGCCCTGCACGAGGCACAGCGTCTGCGGTGAGAGGAAATCGCCGGCGGAGCCGAACACCAGCGACGCCACCGGCAGGGAGGCACCCAGTACGGCCTGCATCACGGCGAAGAAGCCGGGCTTGTCCGCCGTCGGCACCAGCCGCTGGAACAGTGCCACGAAGCGGACGCTGACGGCCCCGGCACACCAGCCGGCCACGGCCAGGCAGCCCGCGATGACCAGACGGTGCGCGACCAGCCCGGGCAGCGCCAGGGCGAGGGCCATCAGGCCCAGGCAGTAGGCGCCGGCGACCGTGGGCCGCCCCGGCACGCGGGCGCCGGTGAAGGCGCCGACGAGCGCGCCGGTGCCCAGGGAGGCCTCCAGCAGTGCCACCGTGCCGCCGCCGCCCCGGAGGACCGAGCGGGTGTAGAGGGGGATGACGACGAACACGGCGGTGGTGAACAGGTTCGCCGCGGTGAAGCAGACCAGGATCCGCCGTACGTAGGGCAGTTCACCGAGGATGCGGCGCAGCGTGCGCCGCGGGGGCGCGGCTGCCGCCACCGGGTCGGCCGGGTCGCCGGCGGCGGTGCGGAACCGGGCGCTCGCGACGAGCAGCGCGGCCCCGGCGTACGCGGCGGCGCAGCCGACGGCCAGCCCGGCCACGCCGGCCCGGTCCACGGTCAGGGCGCCGAGCAGCGCTCCACCGAGGCCGGCCAGGGACTGGGTGGACAGCTCGAAGCCGGTGGCCGTCTCGATGTCGGCGTCGTCGACGAGTTCGGGCACCGAGGTGGTCAGGCAAGGGTCGAAGAACGCCTGGCAGGTTGCCAGCGCCAGGCCGGCGGCGTACACGGTGGCGAGCGGCAGCCCACCGCCGTACGCCCACAGCGCGAGGGCGGCCGAGGCGCCCCCGGCCAGGCCGGCGGCGGTCCGCAGCACCGAAGGGTGCGCGAACCGGGCGACGGCCCCGGCCACGACGGGCGCCAGCACCACGGCGGGCAGCGTGCAGGCGGCCATGAACAGCCCGGAGGCGAGCCCCCGGGCGTCGTGCACGGCGTAGGCGACGATCCACCAGGACACGCCGACCTGGAACATGCGGACGGCGGCCTGCGTGAGGACCTGGCCGAGCCACACGGCGCCGAAGGCGCGGTTGCGCAGGATCAGCGGAGCGCGCCGGCCGCCGGTCTCACCTGCGGCCCCGGCTTCGGTCTCACTTGCGGCCACGGGTGAGGCGGTCATGCGGTCGGCCTCTCGTCGAGGACCCGGACGAGCTTGCCCGAGCGAGGGTTGACGGCGAGGTCGCGGTGGCGCGCCCACTCCACGGACAGCGGGTGCACGAAGCCGGCGCGCACACTGTCCGGATAGAGCGGCCGCACGGTCTCCAGCTCCGCGACGACCGCCTTGGCCAGTTCCTCCCGGCCGTGGTCACCGGGGGCCGTCGCCAGCCGCAGGACGAGCCCGTCGCGGCCCTCCCAGCGGCGGACGACGAGCTGCACGCCGACCACGTGACCTGCGGTGTCCGCCGCGGCCACGGCGTCCTGGGCGTCTTGGGTGTAGAGGGAGACGGGGCCCACCCGTACGCCCTCCTCGGCGCGGCCGAGGATCCGGAAGTGGCCGGGCCCGGTGCCGGTCCACTCGGCCCGGTCGCCCGCGGGGTAGCGGATGATCGGCATGAGGCGCCGGAAGAGGCTGGTGACGACGACCCGGCCGGGCCGCCCCGGTTCCGTGATGGGCTCATCGGTGGAGTCGTCGAGGATCTCGACGACCGAGTACGGGGTGAAGGCCCGGTGCACTCGGGCGTCGGGGCCGGGTACGGGGCGGCCGAGCAGGCCGGCGTCGACGCTGGCGTATCCGACGGAACGGGCCTCGGCGCGGGGGAACGCGGTGGTCAGCAGGCGCCGCTGGTCGTCGAAGAGGGCCTCTCCGCCGAAGAGGAGCAACTCCACCGAGTCGAGCCGGACACCGGATGAGATGGCCTGCTCGGCGAGCCGGCACAGGGTGGTGGGCGTGCCGGCCAGTACCTGGGCGGCGAGATCGCGCAGCGTGGGGAGCGTCGACTCCAGCGGTGCGCCGCCGCCGATGGGCAGGCGGACGTTGTCCACGGGCGCGTGGGCGAGGGAGTCGAGGACGAAGAGGAAGCTGGCGTACAGCTCCCCGGCGTAGAAGAGGTCGGCGACGCGGTGCCCCGGGCGCAGGCCCGTGTCCACGAGCCCCTGGCCGAAGGAGGTGACGAACGTGCGCCACTCGTCGCGTGTGTAGACGGAGAACTTGGGGGACCCGGTGGTGCCGCCGGTCTTGTAGACCGTGGCTTCGCTGAGCGGGCCGGTCAACACGCGGCTGTCGTGAAGGGTGTTGGCCGCCCAGAACGCTTGCTGGTCGACCACCGGCAGGTCGGTGAGGCGGTCGGCTTGCGGCGGCAGGGATGCGTAAAGGTCCCGATAGAACGGCGAGTTGTGCCGGGCGAAACGTATGAGGTCCGAGAGTTGCTGGGCGGACATGGGCCTTTGCCTTGGTGACGGAATGGGACGGGAGTCACGGCGGGGCGCGGCGAGAGCGAGAGCTCGCCCGCGGGCTCGACCTGTGTGAACGGGGGACCCCCCGGCGCCCCCGCCTCCTCGACGCACGTCAAAACTGACGCGCGGTCATGATGATGAAACATCAGTGCCCTTGTCACCAAATCGGGCAAAGATTTCCGGCCAGAGGGGCTGCTTGCGTCAGAATTTCTGGTTCTCGCCTAGGCGCCGGCTCTGGGCAGGGTCACCTCGAAGCAGCAGCCGTCGGCCACGTTGCGCACGCTGGCGCGGCCCGCGTGCGCCTCGACGATGCCCCGGACGATCGCCAGGCCGAGACCCGCACCGCCCGGAGGCGTGCGCGCTTCGGTGCCGCGCCAGCCGGTGTCGAAGACGCGGGGCAGGTCCTGCTCGCGGATGCCGCCGCAGCCGTCCGTCACCGAGAGCACCACCGTGTCGTCCTCCCCGGACTCCGCGGCGATGGCGACCGTACCGTCGGCCGGTGTCCGATGGAGCGCGTTGCTGAGCAGGTTGCACAGGACCCGCGTCATCTCCTTGCCGTCGACCTCGATCGGCACCGGCGTGACCCGCTCTCCGACGACCCGGACGCCGCGTTGCCGGGCGAGCGCCTCGACGCCGGCCACCGCGTCGCCCACCAGGTCGTACGTCGAGATCCGGGTCGGCGTCAGTGACAGTGCTCCCGCATGGATGCGGGAGAGCTCGAAAAGATCGCCGACCATGGTGTTCAGCCGCTCCGCCTCCGTCCGGATCTGGCGGAAGTACCGCTCGGGGTCGACGGCCACACCGTCCTCCAGGGCCTCCGCCATCGCCCGTACTCCCGCCAGCGGAGTCCGCAGGTCGTGCGAGATCCAGGCGACGAGTTCCCGCCGGGAGCTCTCCAGTGCCCGCTCACGGTCCCGCGACTCGTTCAACTTGGCACTGGTGACGGCCAGTTCCCGGCTCAGCGCGGCCAGTTCCGCGGTCCCGGCCTGGTCCGGCGCGGCGAACGAGCCGCCGTCACCGAAGGAACGCGCCGCCAGGGCCAGAGCCGCGCTGCGGGCGACCACCCAACGACCGAGTACGAGTGCCAGCGCGAAGGAGACGACGGCTGCCACGGCGACGACCGTCGTGACCACGGTCAGGTCATGGCGCGACAGGAACATCGCCCAGGCAACGGCGAGCGTTCCAGCGAGCATCGTTGTCACGGAGACGGCTGCGACGACCGCCAGTGAGACCGCCATCGACCGGTGTCGTACCGCACGGAGCACCGCGGCTCCGAGCGCACCGGCCGCCGCCGCGCCGCCCAGGGCGTACAGGGCGATGAGAACCAGGTCCTGTTCCCGCATCGTGTGGTCAGCCCTTCCCTGCGGAGGAGTCGAAGCGGTAGCCCACGCCCCAGACGGTCTGGATCAGTCTGGGGTTCGCCGGGTCCTCCTCGATCTTGGTTCGAAGCCGTCGCGCGTGGACCGTCACGGTGGACAGGTCACCGAACTCCCAGTCCCACACTTCCTGCAGGAGTTGCTCCCGGCTGACGGCCCGCCCCGGATTGCGCATCAGGTACACGAGCAGATCGAACTCGCGCAAGGTGAGGGCGAGTTCGTTCCCGCCCTGGACGGCTCGACGAGCGGCCGGGTCGACCACCAGGTCCGCGGCCCTCAGAAGTGTTCCGGTGGTGGACGGGGCCGCGACGGCGGCCCGGCGGCGCAGCACGGACTGCACCCTCAGCACGAGTTCGCGCGGACTGAAGGGCTTGGTGACGTAGTCATCGGCGCCGACTTCCAGGCCGAGCACACGGTCTTCCTCCTCCCCTCGCGCCGTGAGCATGATGACGCCAGGCGCCGGTGAGCCCTCGCGCAGGCCGCGGCACACTTCGATGCCGTCCATTCCGGGAAGCATCAGGTCCAGGACGACGAGGTCGGGCCGGCCGTTCGCGGCGCACACCAAGGCCTCGCGGCCGTCGGCGGCGGTGTCGACGACGAAGCCGGCGTTCTTCAGGTAGCCGGTGACGACCTCGGTGACCGTCGGGTCGTCATCGACGACAAGGATCCGATGCGGTGGTTCAGGGTGCATGCCGTCAGCCTCCCACGCCCTCCGGGCGAGGTCACGGCCTGCCCCTGACCAGGTCCGGTGCGTGGGCAGGCGTCAGCGATTCGTAAGGCGCACATACCCCCCGTGAAGGCCCGGTTGCAGGTGTCATGGGCGCATGAAACTGCGTGTCCCCCTTCCGAGATTCTCCGGCCGGCTCCACGATGCGCGTACGGCGACCGCGATCGGCCGGTGGCTGGCCGCGGCCGTCGTGGTGTGCTTTCTCACCGGAGTGATCAGCCACTGGCTTCAGCATCCCCCCGGGTGGCTGGCCGACGACCTGCCCAGCCGTCCGTCATGGGGCTACCGGCTGACCCAGGGCCTCCATGTGGCGAGCGGCATCGCCGCGATCCCGCTCCTGCTGGCGAAGCTGTGGACGGTCTACCCGCGGCTGTTCGAGTGGCCGCCGGTGCGCTCGGCGCGCCACGCCCTGGAACGGCTGTCGGTGGCCCTGCTCGTCGCGGCGGCCGTTCTCGAGGTGTTCTCCGGGCTGCTCAACACCGTGCAGTGGTATCCGTGGCCCTTCTCCTTCGTCCCGGTGCACTACGCCCTGGCCTGGGTGTTCGTCGGCGCGATGCTGCTGCACGTCGCCGTCAAGGCCCCGGAGATCAAGGCGCATTGGAGCCGGCGGTCGGCAGGCACGCTCGCTCTGCCGGCCGAGGACGGACCTGACCGGCGTGCTCTGCTGACGGGCGTCGCCGCAGCGGTCGGCGCCGTCACCCTCGCGACGGCCGGCCAGTCCTTCACCCCGCTGAAGCGGTTCGATCTGCTGGCACCCAGGCATCCCGACCACGGGCAGCAGGGCCTTCCGGTGAACCGCACCGCCGTCGCCGCCGCCGTCGCCGTGGTGAACGTCCAGCAGTGGCGGCTCACGGTCGCCGGACCCCGTCCGTACGTCCTGACGCTCGACGAGCTCCGAGCCCTGAGGCAGTACGACGCGACCCTCCCGATCGCGTGTGTGGAGGGCTGGAGCAAGTCCGCCCACTGGAGTGGCGTGCGGATCCGAGACCTGCTCGACCGGGCCGGGGCTCCCCCCGAAGCCCGGCTGCGGGTGGTCTCCATGGAGCAGGAGGGCGGGTACGCGGTAACGGAGATGGGCCACACCTACGCCCGGGACGAGCTCACCCTGCTCGCCCTGCGACTCAACGGCGGGGTGTTGTCACCGGATCACGGCTTCCCGGCGCGGATCATCGCGCCCAACCGGCCGGGCGTGCTGCAAACCAAGTGGGTTCACCGGCTGGAGGTCCTGTGATGCGGACGGCTCTCGGTGTCATCGGCGCCGGTCTCCTGGGCTACGGCCTCGTGCTGCTGTTCGGCGGTGGCCAGTTCGCCGACGTGGCGATCTGGCTGGCCGGTGCCGTGGCGCTGCACGACGGGATCATCGCCCCGCTGGTCCTGGCCGCCGGGCTGCTCCTGGCGGGCGTCCGCGCGAGCCGGACGGTACGCGGTGCGCTGATCGTCGCCGGGTCGCTGACGGTGGTCGCACTGCCGGTCCTCCTGCGTCCGGGCGCACGGAACAACTCCTCCGTGCTGCCGCTGGACTATCCGCGCAACTGGTTGCTGTCACTGGCCGCGGTGGCGCTACTGGCCGCCCTGTTGCACCTCGCTCGGTGGCTGCGAGGACGCACGAGCAGCCGACGACCGCACGGGAGCGAGTGACCGCAAGGCCCATCCGGCCAGGACGGCCGTGGCGGCAAGCGCGTAGGCGACGGTACCCGTCGCATCGCCGAGCGCCCGGGCGGTGATGTAGGCGGCCGCGCCGGCGACGGCGACGCCGAGCCACTCCCAGCGGCCGTCGAGGGCGACGAGGGCGATCAGGAGGAGCGCGTACCAGGAGTAGCCGGGGGTCATGAGAAGGAACGCGGTTCCGGTGACCAACAGGGCCCCGCTCCAGGGGCGTTCGGGATCGCCGCGGCGCATCACGTACCCGACCGCCACGAGCATGACGGCCACGACCAGCGGCAGCGCCCAGGAGTCGGGCACCAGCAGACGCAGCAGGGCGTAGCGGTCGCGTGCCGAGGCGTCGTCGTAGCCCTCCTCCTCGGCGTAGCCGCCGAGGTAGCCGAACACGGAGTCGTGCGAGGCGAGGACGTACGGCAGATAGAGAAGCCCGACGGCCGCGGCCGCGGGCAGCAGGACGGCGACCGCGTCCCGGACCCGCCGTACGCCGGACAGGGCGCCCGGCAGCAGGACGGCGGGCAGCAACTTGGCCGCGATCGCCAGGCCGAACAGGGCACCGCCCGCGACCCGGCGCCCGGCGACCACCCCGAGCGCAGCGACCGACAACAGGACGGCGAGGACGTCGACATGGGCGTTGTTCACCGCCTCGATAGGTACTGCCGGGCACCACGCCCAGTAGGCCGCGTTCCGCGGATCACCGCGCCGCCGCAGGATCAGCAGCAGAGCGCCGGCCGTGGCCACGGACAGCAGGGCCGCGCCGGTCTGCAGCGCCTTGTGCCGGGCGTCCGGCGGCGAGAGCGCGTGGACCAGGAGGAAGTAGCCCTCCGCCACGGGCGGGTAGATGGTGTGCACCCGGGGGCGGTTGATCCGGGTGCACGTCCCGTCGGCGACCGCCGCCCGGTCCGGCGCGGCACAGGCCGCACCGCCCTGCGGGAAGAGCCAGTCGTCGCGCAGGCGGGTGAGTGCGGGATCCGCCGGGGAGTGGTCGTACGGGGAGATCCCCGCGGCCTGCACCCGGCCGTCCCAGGCGTAGCGGAAGGAGTCGGTGCTCGTACGGGGCCCCGCGACCAGCCCGGTGGCCGCGACCACCACCGCGCCGGCGAGCACCAGTGGGACGACGTGCCGGGCGGGTACCTTGCGCAGGGCCCAGGCCGCCGCGGCGAACAGGGCCCACGAGGCCGCGTACCACCAGGACAGTCCGGCCGGGTCGGCGAAATAGCCGTCCTTGCGCATGGTCAGGACGAGCGTGGCGGCCAGGGCGGTCAGGAGCAGGGCCGTGAGGAGCACGGCGGATCCTGCGGTGCGGTTGCGGTTCACGGCGCCACCGGCATCGCACGGCCCGCGGTCCGGGGGCGGAGCCGAGGCCGCCGTGCCAGTTCCACGAAGACGCGGTCGTCGACCGACCACTGCTCCCGGCGGGCCCATCCGGCGGCGTCGGCGTGCCGGTACAGCGCCGGAGCACCGAGCCGCGCCCAGGCGAACGGCGCGCCGAGCCCGCCCCGGCCGTTGTCGATCCGGACCTCGCACCGTTCGTCCACATCCACCGCGAGGCATTCGGCGATGACGGTCGCGTCGGGGCAGGTGACGTCCTTCAGACGCTCCAGCAGGGCCGTGGGGTCCCCGCCGATTCCTATGTTCCCGTCGATGAGCAGGACGGTGTTCCAACGGCCTTCCCCCGGCAGGGGATCGAACACCGACCGGCACAGTGCGAGCCCGCCCAGCCGTTCGGCACGAGCCACCGCTTCCCCGCTCACATCGATGCCCAGCGCCGGGTGGCCGTGAGCCGCGAGGGCGGCGACCAGGCGGCCGGGCCCGCATCCGACGTCGAGCACGGCGCCCCGGCACCGCGCGAGCACACTCAGGTCCGCCACATCCGGGTCGGCGCACCAGCGCTCCACCTCGAGGGGCAGCAGCCAGCCGTCCACGCGACGCAGGTAGAGCGGACCGCGCCCGTCGCGCAGCGCGTCGTCGTACGGATTCTCCCGCCAGGCGGCCGGCGCCGGCGCCGGGGGCGCGGCGGCGGCGGTGAACGCGGCCCAGGCCCTGCCGACGGCCCTCATGCGCGGACCGTCGTGCCGCGGGGGGAGGTCAACCGCGTGTGCAGGGAGTGGAAGCGCCCGCCGGGGGCCTCGGCGGCCACCAGCAAGGCGTCCTCGGCGGTGTCCACGTCCCGCAGTACGGGCAGCCGTCCGATCCGCAGCCCCGCCTCCGCGAGGCGCGCGTACTGGACGGCGCCCGTTTCGGGCACCGACATCGGGACGCCGCGCAGCAGCACGGGGTCCGGCTCCGCCAGCCCCAGCGCCCAGAAGCCCCCGTCCACCGCGGGCCCGAACCACGCGTCGTACGAAGCCCAGTCGGCCCGGGCCAGCAGTGCGGGGGTGACCTGCGGGGTGTCCATACCGATCAGCAGGGCCGGTCCGGTGCACGCGGCGAAGGCGGCGGCGAGCCGTTCGTCGAGGCCGCCCGCGCACTGCGGGACGACCTCGAAGCCGGGCGGCAGCCACGGTCCCGGGCGGCCCTCCAGAACCAGCACCCGGCGTCCGGCCGGGGTGGCGGCGACCGCCGCCAAGGTGTCGGTCAGGGCGGCTTCGGCCAGCGCGGCGGCCTCGGCCGGGGTGAACGGAGGGGTGAGGCGGGTCTTGACCCGGCCCGGCACCGGCTCCTTCGCGATCACCAGCAGCGTCGTCACACCCGGCCTCCCGTCCCGGCCGGGGCAGCGGCGGCGGGCTCTGCGAGCGTGCGGCTCATGTCGCGCACCGCCTGCCAGGTGCCCCGCCAGGTGCCGGTCACCTTGGACTTCCCGGCCCGGGGGAGATAGGGCACGTCCACCTCCCGGATCCGCCACCCGGCATCGGCCGCGCGGATCACCATCTGGAGCGGATAGCCGCTGCGCCGGTCGGTCAGCCCGAGGCCGAGCAGCGCCTCCCGGCGTGCGGCCCGCATCGGCCCCAGGTCGTGCAGTCGCAGACCGGTGCGGCGGCGCAGCATCCGCGACAGCGCCAGGTTTCCGGCGCGTGCGTGGACCGGCCAGGCGCCCCGCCCCTGCGGGCGGCGCCGCCCCAGGACGAGGTCCGCCCCGCCGTCCGTCACGGTCGCTGCGAAACCGGCCAGCAGGCCGGGGTCGAGCGAGGCGTCGCAGTCGCAGAAGCAGACGATGTCCGCCGTGGCGGCGAGCAGTCCGGCATGGCAGGCCGCGCCGAATCCGCGGCGGGACTCGCGGACCACTGTGGCCCCGAGTCCGCTCGCGATCTCGGCGGATCCGTCGGTGGATCCGTTGTCGACCACGAGGGGCCGCCAGCCGGCGGGGATCCGGGCGAGCACCCAGGGCAGGGCCTCGGCCTCGTTCAGACAGGGAAGTACGACGTCTACGGTCACATCTACGGTCACGGGCATCACCGTATGAATTCCGCAGGGACATAGGGGACATCAAGTCCTTACAAAACGCGGACGTCACCCTCTGCGGGCCGTGGGCCATCGGCCGAGGCGCGCTGGTCCGCCCGCGCGAACTCGGCCATTCCTTCGGCGAAGCCGACCCGCGGAAGCCATCCGAGCTCTGCCCGCAGCCGCGCGGAATCGGCGGTGACGTGCCGTACGTCGCCGAGCCGGAACTCACCCGTCACCACGGGCGCGGGGCCGCCGTGCGCCGCCGCGAGCGCGCCGGCCATCTCCCCGATGGTGTGCGGCTCGCCGCTGCCCGTGTTGTACGCGGCGAACGCACCCGCCGGGCGGTCGCCGACCGCCTCCAGCGCCACCGCGTTGGCCGCCGCCACGTCCCGTACGTGCACGAAGTCGCGCCGCTGGGCACCGTCCTCGAAGACGCGCGGTGCCTCACCCCGGGCCAGCGCCGACCGGAAGAAGGACGCCACGCCCGCGTACGGGGTGTCCCGGGGCATGCCCGGCCCGTACACGTTGTGGTAGCGCAGCGACACCGCCCGCCCGTCCGTGGACCGCGCCCAGGCGGCGGCCAGGTGCTCCTGCGTCAGTTTGGTCGTCGCGTACACGTTGCGGGGATCCACCGGGGCGTCCTCGTCCACCAGGCCCGGGACCAGCTCCGACCCGCACGCCGGGCAGTGCGGCTCGAACCGGCCCGCCGCCAGATCGGCGACCTCGCGCGGACCGGGCCGTACGAGTCCGTCGCTCGGGCACTCGTAGCGCCCCTCCCCGTACACGACCATCGATCCCGCGAGCACCAGGCGGCGCACGCCCGCCTCCGCCATCGCGGCGAGGAGCACGGCGGTGCCCAGGTCGTTGCAGCTGACGTACGCGGGCGCGTCCGCGAAGTCCTTCCCCAGTCCCACCATGGCCGCCTGATGGCATACGGCGTCCACACCGCGCAGCGCCGCTCGTACCTCCTCCGCGTCCCGGACGTCCCCGATGAGCAGTTCGGCGTCCGGCAGCACCGGGGCCACCGCGTGGGCGTCGGGCAGCAACGCGTCCAGGACCACCGCCTCGTGCCCGCGTTCGATCAGTGTCGTGACGATGTGCGCGCCGATGAATCCAGCGCCTCCTGTGACAAGTACTCGCATGCCTGTGACGCTACGGAATCCGCAGGTGCGCAGCCGGTTCGGGACACGGACGTAAGGGTTTCGTCACCGGTGCGGATGTGGCGCCCCCCTGCCTCCACCGCGTTGAATGCGAGTGAAGATCCACGAGGGAGAGGCATGACAGTGCGAAACACGAGGCGGCGAGGCCGACTGCTGGCCGGAGCGGCGATCGCGGCCGTGATGGTGCTGGGCGCCGGGCTGTACTGGTTCCAGCCGTGGAAGCTCTGGCAGAACGAGACCGTCAGCGAGGCACTGCCCGCCGCGACAGCCGCACCGTCGGCCGCGGCCGCGGCCGGCCCGCGGACGGTCGCCTCGGGCGAGCTGATCAGTCACGAGCACGCGACGACCGGGTCGGTGAAGATCGTCCGGCTGCCCGACGGCTCGCAGACGCTGCGCCTGGAGAACCTCGACACCAGCAACGGCCCCGACCTGCGGGTGCTGCTGAGCGATGCCCCGGTCAAGGAGGGCGTGGCGGGCTGGCGCGTCTTCGACGACGGCAAGTACCTCACCCTGGGCAAGCTCAAGGGCAACAAGGGCGATCAGAACTACGAACTGCCGCCCGGTATCGACCTTTCCCAGTACACCAGCGTGAGCATCTGGTGCGACCGCTTCGACGTGTCGTTCGGAGCCGCGGCCCTCGCGAAGGCGTAACGCGCGCACGCACCGCGACCTCGACGCCTACCACCTCATGCGCGGCAGCCGAGCGGCATTCGGGCCGGAAGTTGACAGCCACGACGCCGGCGAATTAGCTTCGTATTACTTAAAGACATAAACCATCTATGTCCTTAAGTGTTCTCACCGCCTGGGGCAGCACCATCAGAGGAAGGGCACAGACATGAACCCCGCCCAGCACGGAGCGGCCGTCGCAGCCGAGACCGCCGGATTCGTCGCCACGGTCACGGCAGCCGACCTCTCCACCCCGGTGCCGACCTGCCCCGGCTGGACTCTCGGGGACCTCACGCGGCACGTCGGCAGCGTGCACCGCTGGTTCAGCGAGCTGCTTCGCCGGCGCATCCAGCAGCCGCCGACCAGCCGTGAGGTGGACCTGCGCCTGCCGGAGCACCCCGACGGCCTGCCCGCCTGGCTGGCCGCGAGCGCGGCGGAGGCCGCCGAGGTGTTCGCCGCCACCGACCTGGACGCACCGATGTGGGCCTGGGGAGTCGACCAGCACGCCCGGTTCTGGGTCCGGCGCATGCTCTTCGAGACGCTCGTCCACCGGGTCGACGCCCAACTCGCGCTCGGGCTCTCACCGCACATCGACCGCGTGCCGGCCGTCGACGGCATCGACGAGTTCCTCACCAACCTGCCGTTCGCCGCCTCCTTCGCGCCGCTGACCGCCCAACTGCGCGCCCCTGACCGGACCATCCGCTTCAGCTGCACGGACGGCGACGGCGACTGGCTGGTCGGCCTGCGCCCCGACGGGTTCGCCCTGGTGGCCGACCGCGCCGAGCCCCGCGCGGCGGACGCCACGGTCCGGGGAACGGCCGCCGACCTCCTCTTGCTCCTCTACGGCCGCCTGGACCGCCACAGCGACGCCTTCCAGCTGCTCGGCGACACGGACCTGCTCGCCCACTGGTCCGACCACTCGGCCTTCTAGGCCGGCTCAGACCACCGTGACGCGGGCCAGCGCCCACGAGGTGTGGTCGAAGGACGTCTTGTTGTTGGCGTCCTCCACCAACAGCCGCAGGACCCGCACGCCCCGCACGTCCACGTCCAGCGCCACCGGACCGGTGGCAGCCGTGAGCGTCGGTGTGGTCAGCAGCAACCGGTCGTCGCCGTACACCTTGGCGCGGGTCGCGCCGAGCGGGCTCTGCTTCGCCGAGAAGTCGTCGATGCCGACGAGGGCGGTGAAGCGGTTGCCCGCCGCACCCAGGTGGAAGGCGATGTCGCTGGGTGCGTGGACGCCGAGGCCCTTGGAGTACTTCGTACCGCCGAAGGCGATCAGGGGACCGTCTCCCGCGGCGTTCTTGCCGTTGGAGGCGTCCCGCTCGACCGGGCCCCACCCGTTGGTGGCGGAGATCCACTCCAGGTCGGAGAGGTACGAGTCCTTCGTCGGCGGGGGCGGCGGCGTGGGCACCGTACCGGACGCGCGATAGGTGACCGTCCCGCCCGGCGCCAGTGCGGTTCCCTCGGCCGTGAGGTCCCAGCGCGTCCGGGCGGGCGCGTCGGCGGGCGGGGTGACCTTCCACGTGGCGTCGAGCCGGGCACCGGCGGCGAGTTGCCCGGCGGTGGTCGCGGTGGTCGCGGTCACCGTCCAGCCGGCCGGGACGCGCAGCGCGAGCGCCGCCGAGGTCCAGGCCTTGGCGGATCCGTTGGCGAGCGACGCGGTGACCGTGAACGTCTGCCCCGGAACGGCGATCTGAGGCAGGGGCAGGCGGACGCCGAACTCCTTGCGCGGGTAGCTGTCCTGCCAAGAGGAGCGCATCAGCGCCACCAGCGCGGCCGCCGTCGAGGGGTGTGCGTCGAGGACGTTGCGGGTTTCCCCCAGGTCGGCGGCCAGGTCGTAGAGCTCGACCTGCCACTTGTCGTCGGGAAGGTTGTGGTCGCGTTCGGGCGCGAAGCGCACGGCCTTCCAGTTGTCCCGCCGCACCGCTTCGGCCAGCCATGTGGCCCGCTGGGCGTCCTGTGCGTTGGCCCGGCTGGTGACGCCCCGCTCGTCGCGGAACCAGTAGAGGTGGCCGTGGCGGGCCGCGTCGGGACTTCCGGCCAGCAGCGGGGCGGCCGAGAGGCCGTCCACGTCCGAGGGCGCCGGGGCTCCGCCCAGTTCGGCGAGGGTGGGGAGGATGTCGGTGAGCGGGGTGGGGCGGTCGCTGGTGCCCTGTGCGACGCGGCCGGGCCCCCAGGCGATGAGGGGGACGCGCACGCCGCCCTCGTACAGGTTGCGCTTGTAGCCGCGCAGGGGACCGTTGGCGTCGAACAGGTCCGGGTTGACGCCGCCCTCCTCGTGCGGCCCGTTGTCGCTGGTGACCAGCAGGACCGTGTCGTCCTCCAGACCCAGCGCGCGCAGCCGGTCGACGACCTTGCCGACCAGTGCGTCGAAGTAGCTGACCTGCGCCGCATGGCCCTTGTTGGCGGCCGTCCAGCTCTGGGCGGCGTACGCGCTGGTGTCGGGCACGTCACTGGGGGCGTGCGGCACGTTCGGCGTCAGGAACAGCAGGAACGGCTCGTCCTGGTGCGCGCCGATGAACTCCAGAGCGTGCTGTTCGATCAGGTCGGGAGCGTAAACCGCCTTCGCCCCGCCCGCGTTGGCGGGGATGAGCTCCTTGGTCCCGTTGTGCCAGAGGTACTCGGGGTAGTACTGGTGCGCGTGGCTGTGGTCGATGTAGCCGTAGAACTCCTCGAAACCGCGGGCGGCTGGGTGGCTGTCCTGGTCGGCCGCCTCCGGACCGAAGCCCCATTTGCCGATGACCGCGGTGCGGTAGCCGCGGGCCTTGAGAACCTGCGCGAAGGTGGTGTCGGTCGCGGTGAGTGAGCCCTGGGCGGCGGAGGGGTTCGCGCGCACCGTGGAGTGGCCGGTGTGCAGGCCGGTCAGCAGGGAGCAGCGCGACGGCGCGCAGACGGCGGCGGTCGAGTACGCGTCGGTGAAGCGCAGCCCCTCGGTCGCCAGCCCGTCCAGACGCGGGGTTGTGATCAGTTTCTGTCCGTACGAGCCGAGTTCGCCGTAGCCGAGGTCGTCGGCCAGGACGACGATGAGGTTCGGCGCGCGCGTGGCGCTCGGCGTCTGCGTCCCGGCCTGTGTGGTCCGCGCCGCCGCAGGTGCGGCCGAGGCGGCTGCGGGCAGGGCCGTCAAGCCGAGCGCTGCGGCCGAACCGGCCAGGAAATGACGGCGGCTTGACATCGGTGAACTCCTTGAGGCTGCTGCGCTGTGCGCACCGCGGACCGGTCATGAACGTGCAGCCGATCATGAGCGTGCGGCGGGCCCCCGGACCATGCACAGCGCATGAAGATCGTGTGACAGGGGGCCCGGCCCGGTTCTTCCGGAGCGGCGGGCGGGCGACATTGGCCACGTCGGAGCCGCTATGAGAGGTGGGAGAGGTTTTGCCGATCGAGATTGCCGGGGCCGGGTCCGGGGCCGGGGACCTGGCGGGGATGAGCGCCGGCGGGCACGGTGGGTCGTGCTGCGCCCCTCGCGGCGCGCCGCCCGCGGCCGCCGACCGCAGGCCGCCGGGACCGTCGGCGGTGCTGCCCGCGTTCCGCATCCGCGCGACCACCGAGACGGTGGCGCTGCCCGGCGGCACGTTCCGGATGGGCAACGAGGACGGGAGCGCGAACCCCCTCGACGGCGAGGGGCCGGTCCGCGAGGTGACGGTCGCCCCCTTCCGCATCGACGTCCATGCCGTCGGCAACCGCGAGTTCGCCCGCTTCGTGGAGCAGACCGGATACCTCACGGTCGCGGAGGGCGCCGGCTGGTCGTACGTCTTCGCGGGACTGATCGAGCCGGAGCTCGTGCTCGCCTCACCCGCCCCGCCGGGCACTGCGTGGTGGCGGGCGGTCGAGGGTGCCTCGTGGCGCAGCCCGTACGGTCCCGGCTCCGTGCCAGAGCCCGGGCATCCGGTGGTCCACGTGGCGTGGCAGGACGCGAACGCGTACGCCGCCTGGGCCGGAAAGCGGCTGCCGACCGAGGCGGAGTGGGAATATGCGGCGCGCGGCGGGCTCGACCAGGCGCGCTACCCGTGGGGAGACGTCCTCGCCCCCGGCGGGGTCTGGCGCTGCAACATCTGGCAGGGGGAGTTTCCGCTGGTCAACACGGAGGAGGACGGCTACCTGGGCACGGCGCCGGTGGACGCGTACGAGCCCAACGCATACGGGCTGTACAACACCGTCGGCAATGTGTGGGAGTGGACGGCCGACGAGTTCGCTCCGGGCAGCGGTACGCGGGCGATGCGCGGGGGCTCGTACCTGTGCCACGACTCGTACTGCAACCGGTACCGCACCGCGGCCCGGACGGGCAACACCGAGGACAGCAGTACGGGCAACGTGGGGTTCCGCTGCGTGACCGCGCCCTGAGCGGGCGGCGGCCCGGCGAGCCTGACCGCAGGCCGCCCGGGGCCAGCACCCGGCACCTGGCTTTCCGCACGGAGACGAGTGACGACGGCTGAAATCCGACCCCGCAATCGTGTCCACCGCAGCCCGACGGCTATTCGCCAGGACCCGCTGAATTGAGCCAAGCCTGTAATCCATACCACCTTGAATTCCCCTTGAGCCGCTCTGGGGATCGAATTCAGAAACGCATCAGCAGCGTGATCGTCAGGCAACTGTCCTGCTAAATTGACGGATTCATGAACTGTCGCTTGTGATAGACATGAACGAATATGCGAGACAAAGGGACTGACTCGACCTCAGCCATCGCATGCATGACGCGCGTGCGCAAGCCGCGAACCCACCCACCGACATCGACAGCGAGGGAATTACCTTGCCCGCACACCAGAAGCTCTACCTTCGCCCGTCCGTGGTGGCCCAGCCCCTCCTGCACCGCTGGTACGCGTGGCCCTATCTGCTGGCACCCCACACCGGCGCACTCAACCTGCGGGACCGTCTGCTGCCGATCGTGGACAGCTACTTGAAGGCACCTCACCTCCACGATGCGGTCAATTCGGACCCACACCGCTACGGCGCGCCCTTCCTCGACCCCCAGGGCGCCACCCACGACGAGGTCCAGGCGGCGCGCGAGACCATGGCCAAGGGAGGCGAGGCCAAGCTCCAGCTCGCCGACGACATAGACGAACTCCGCGCCCTGCTGCGGGAGAAGGCAGTCGGCGGGCCGATGGAACCCCTCTATCCCTTGGTCCCCCACTCCCTGCGCGGGCGGGTCGAGCTCGTCTACGACACCGCCCATAAGCCCACCTTCCGCTTCTTCGAAGCGCTGATGTACGGCTCGCCGGCGTACGAGCGCGACGGTCAGTGCGTCTCCCTCACCGCCGCGGCGAGCCCCCAGCCCTTCGTGTACAGCAGTCCCGTCCTCCCACGCCCCGACCGCCTGGACATCGATCTGCCCTTCGACTCCCCGCTGTGGAACGACCTGTTCGAGGCGCGCCTCGACCCCGTCGACGTCCCGCACCTCGCGCAACGCCTCGGGGTCGCCGATGCCGACCTCCCGGCGTTCACCGCGCTGTTCCACGACGTGCCGCCGGCGCAGCACACCCCGCCCGCGCCCGGAGACGTCCGGGTGCGGTACCTCAATCACGCATCCGTGCTGATCGAGACCGGCACCGCGTCCGTGCTCCTCGACCCGCTCCTCGGCTACACCGACGACGGCTACGAGCACTACACCATCGAAGACCTCCCCCGGCACATCGACGCCGTCGTCATCAGCCACTTCCACTCCGACCACTTCTCGCTGGAGACCCTGCTCCAACTCCGCACCCGCATCGGCACGATCGTCGTTCCCCGCGCCTCCGGCGGATCGCTGCCCGATCCCAGCCTCAAGACCATGCTCCAGGCCCTCGGCTTCTCCAACGTCCAGGAGCTGGCCGAACTCGAGACCCACCGCGTGGCCGACCACGTCGAAGTCACCGCCCTCCCCTTCGTGGGCGAGCACGCCGACCTCGACATCCGCACCAAGATGGTGCCCCTCGTCCAAGCCGGCGGCCGCAGGTTCCTCTTCGCCACCGACATCACGCCGCTCGAGCCCGCCCTGTTCGACAACATCCCCGGCCTCACCGAGACCCCTCTCGACGCGCTCTTCATCGGCCTCGAATGCGTCGGAGCCCCTCTGAACTGGCTGTACGGGCCGATGCTGGAAGGGAAGCTCTCCCGTGAGCACAACAACGGGCGCCGCCTCAAGGGCAGCAACGCCGCCCAGGCCGACCAGCTCGCCCGGCAGCTGGGCGCCCGTCACGTCTACGCCTACGCCATGGGCCTCGAACCCTGGCTCAAGCACCTCACCGGCTCCGAGTACGACCCCGAAGCCGAACAGGTGCAGCAGGCCGGCGTCCTCACGCGGCTGAGCGCCGAACGCGGCATCACGGCCGAGCTCCTGCGCGACCGGGCCGAGCGCACCTGGCCCGCCGTCGACCCGGCGAAGCCGTAGGTCCGAGCGGTCGTCCGTCCCTGCCGTGCCCGTCGTAGATCCTCTTGGGTGGTGCGTACATGCAGAACCACGCCGGGCGCCGGAGCGCGCCTCTGCGCCGCTTCGGCCCGCCGAGTACGGGCCCGACCGCGCATCAGGACCAGGGTGCCGCAAGCCGCGCCACCCTGGTCTGCTTTCCGAGCGCGGGCGCCGGAGCGACCGGCTTCGCGCCGTGGCGCAGGTTGCTGCCCGAGTGGCTCGACCTCTACGGCCACGTCGGACCCGGGCGTGAGGAGCGCAGCCGGGAGACGCCCCTGAGTTCCGTGGAGGAGCTGGTCGACGACGTGCTGCCGGACGTGCTCGCGCTCCCGGACCCGCTGGTCCTGGTCGGGCACAGTTTCGGCGCGGCCCTGGCCTACGAACTGACGCACCGGCTGACCCTGGCCGGCCGCCCACCGATGCGGCTGGTGGTCCTCGCGGCGGTCGCTCCGGGGGCGACGGCGTTGGAGCCGCCCAAGAACGATCACGAGATCGAACTGCTCTGGAATCAGCTGGGTGCCAACAGTGCCGGTCTCAGCCGCCCCGGCTTCCGCGAATGGCTCTTCCCGGTGCTGCGCGCCGACTTCACCGCGCAGGCGGCCTACCGCCCGGCCCGCCCCTCGTACATCACCACGCCGGTCACGGTGATGTACGGAGACGAGGACCAGGTCGTGACGGCCGAGGAGGCGGCGATCTGGCGGACTCTGTGCTCGGGTCCGTTCGAGGTCGTACCCGTGCCGGGCGGTCACTTCTTTCCGCAGGCGGAGCGGGCGGCGACGACCGGCGCACTGGTGCGTGCACTCGAGCGGTAATAGAGGGCCATTCGATCGGTGGCGGCTACGCTATTCGAATCTAGAATTGACAATGATCCGGCAGGGGACGTTTGTTGATGAACCATGACGATCCAAGGACTCTGACTTTCCTCTTCGAGGAATGTGTCAGAAGATATTCGGGGCATACTGCCCTGGAATTCGAAGGTGAATCTTTGAGCTACGGCGAGCTGAATCGCCGGGCAAACAGACTGGCCCACCACCTGAGGGATACCGGCCAGGTCCGCCCCGATGACCGGGTGGCGATTTTGGTCCGGCATCCCCTGGACGTGATCATTTCCATGCTGGCCGTCCTCAAGGCCGGCGGTGCCTATGTCCCCCTGGACCCCGACAACCCGCCGGGGGTGACCCAGCGGATCGTCGAGGACGTGGCACCCAAGGCCATGGTGATCGAGTCGTCAGCGGCCGCCGGCGCGATGTACTTCAACGGCGAGCTGTTCGTTCTGGACGTCATGAGCGCCGCCCTGACCACCCCGGACACCGACCCCGAACCCGCGGCCACGCCCTCCGACCTCGCGTACGTGATCTACACGTCGGGGTCGACGGGCAGGCCCAAGGGCGTGGCCGTCGAGCACCGTGCGATCGTCCATACGCTGACGTGGCGCAATTCCTATTACGGTTTCGGTCCGGAGGACGTGACGCTGGCCATTCCGCGGCCGTCCTTCGACAGTGCCGTGGCGGACACGTTCTGCGCCCTCACCTCCGGTGCACGTCTGCTGCTGCCGCGCCGGGACCGCATCACCGACCGGCATTACCTGACCGGCCTGATGGAACACGGGAACGTCACCCATTTCCTGATCACGCCGATGCTGTACAAGCGTTTGCTGGAGGGCATGGAAGCCGGGTCGGTGACGTCCCTGCGGTGCGTCACGATCGCCGGTGAATGGTTCACGCCGAGCCTGACCCTCGAGCACTACCTGCGCCTGCCGCAGGTGGATCTGTACAACGAGTACGGGCCGTCCGAGAACGCGGTCTGCTCCACCGTCCACCGCCTCGCCGCCACCGACGAGCGCGTCCTCATCGGCAGGCCGATCGAGAACACCGAGGCGTTCGTCCTGGACGAGGACGGTCAGCCGGTGGGGCCGGGCGGGATCGGCGAGCTCCACCTCGCCGGGGCGGGCCTGGCCCGCGGCTACCTGGGCGACCCCGAGCTGACGGCACAGCGCTTCTTCACCCCGGCCGCGGCCCCCGCCGCCGGCAAGCGCGTCTACCGCACCGGGGACATCGTGCGACAGCACGCCGGCGGTGACCTGGAGTTCATCGAGCGCCGTGACGGCCAGGTGAAGATCCGGGGCCGACGGGTCGAGCTGGGTCAGGTGGCCCAGGTCCTGGCCCAGGACGCGACGGTCAGCCACGTGCACGTCCTGCGCCACGTCACCGAGACCGACACTCCGCTGCTGGTCGCCTTCGTCCAGGGGTCCACCGGGCAGGACGTCGACCGGCTGCGCGCGACGGCGCAGGAGAACCTCCCGGACTACATGGTCCCCTCGGCCATCATCCCGGTCGACACGGTGCCGCTGACCGGCAACGGCAAGGTCGACGACAAGGCCCTCATCGCCCTGTACGAGGGGACGGTCGGCCGGCGTGCGGCGGGTCCGCAGCCGGGGAGCGAGGCCGAGGCGGCGCTTCTGGAGATCTGGCAGGAGCTGTTCGCGCCGCTGCCCATCGGTCTGGACGACGACTTCCTGGACCTGGGCGGCGACTCGTTGAGTGTGATGGACCTGCTGGCCCATGTGGAGCAGCGGATCGGGGTCCAGCTTGAGGTCTCGGACCCCTACACGGACCGGACCATCCGGAGCCTGGCCCTCGTGATCGAGGACCGACAGAACGACAAGGTGGGAGCAAAGTGAGCAGGCAGAGCGGTACCGATTCCATTTTCGGCGGTGTCGACTACGACGTGGTCATCGCGGGCGGAGGCCTGGCCGGGCTGACTCTGGCCAAGCAGCTCAAGGACGCGCAGCCCGGGCTGTCCGTCCTGGTCTGCGAGCGCGAGCGCTCCCCGATCCCGCTGTCCGCGTTCAAGGTCGGCGAGTCCTCGGTCGAGGTGGGCGCCTACTACTTCTCCCACGTCATCGGCCTGTACGACTACCTGGAGGAACAGCACCTGGAGAAGCTGGGGCTGCGCTACTTCTACGGCGGCGGCCAAGGTCTCCAGGACGAAGCCGAGTTCGGTGTCAACCGCTTCCTGCCGGCGAAGTCCTACCAGCTCAACCGCGGCTCCCTGGAAGAACACCTGCGCGTGATCGTCGAGGGTGCCGGGGCCGTGCTGACGCAGGGCGTGAAGGTCCTGGACATCGAGCTCGGTGAGCAGGACGCCCCCCACAAGGTCACGTACCAGGCCATCGACGACGACAGCGCGCAGCCCGCCACCGTGACCTGCCGGTGGGTCGTCGACGCCACGGGCCGGCACCGCCTGCTGCAGCGCAAGCTCGACCTCACCAAGCGGTACCCCAAGCCCCACAACTCGGTCTGGTTCCGGCTCGAAGGCCGGCTCGACACCGACGAGGCGGTCGGCCCCGAGCACTCCGGCTGGCACGACCGCATCACCGAACCGCGCTGGCACTCCACCAACCACTTCATGTTCGAGGGCGGCTGGGTGTGGGCCATCCCGCTGGCCCCCGACCACACCAGCGTCGGCATCGTCGTGTCCGACGACCTCCACCCGGTCACCAAGTTCAACCGGATCGAGAAGGCGATCGACTTCGTCGTGGAGCGCGTGCCGGGCTTCGACCCCGCGATCCGCGAGCTGCCGGTCCTCGACTTCCGCGTACTGAAGAACTACAGCCACTCCTCGCAGCAGGTCTTCTCGCAGGACCGCTGGGCGTGCGTCGGCGACGCCGCGGTCTTCGCCGACCCCTACTACTCCGTGGGGTCGAACCTGATCGGCTACGCCAACAGCTTCGTGACCGAGATGGTCGGCCGGGACGTGAAGGAGTCCTTCGACGAGGGCTTCGTGCGGTACGCCAACCGCTGGTTCCTCTCGCTCGCCGAGGGCCTCACGATGAACATCCAGGGCTCCTACGCCTTCCACGACAACGCCGTGATCATGTCGTTGAAGACGATCTGGGACTACTACGTCGGATGGTCCTTCTCCGACCCGCAGTTCTACGGGAAGACCTTCCTGGACGAGTCGGCGAGCACCACGCTCAGCGCGCTCGGCGCGCACGCGGTGGCGACCCAGGGCACCATCATGAACCTCTTCCAGGCCTGGGCGCGCAGCTACCGCGGCGTCTTCGCATTCGACTACATCGACTACTACGACGACGTGCCCACGCTCGCCCGGCTCTTCGAGCAGAACCTGCCGGGTGACGAGATACCCGCCTTCGGCACGGTGCTCACGAGCGTGCGCGACGGTCTGGAGCGCATCGAGGAGCTGGCCCACGTCATCTTCTACCTCGCCCTCGAGGACGCCCTTCCCGAGAGCCTCGAAGAGATCCGCTCGCGGGGCTGGCTCAACGTCTCGGCACTGAGCCTGGACCCGGAACGCTGGGAGCAGGACGGACTGTTCGCGCCCAAGAGCCGGCCGAGGCTGGACGAGGTCAACGCGCTGGAGAAGGAGCTGCGGGCCCTTTACCGCACCTCGACGCCCGCCGGACGGTAGATCACCGCCCACTCACCCGGGCGGGCTCCGGGTGAGTGGGCGAGCATCTCGAGTCTCAATCCAGCGCTGCTTGAGCGGTGTTGCGGGCCGCCCGGTGCTGTCGTAGCGTCAAGTGCATTGAATGCCTCCGGCGTCGGAGCCAGCCGAGGTGGGCGACCCGCATGTCACCACCGTCGTAGCCGCGCCCGAAGAGCAGCCCCACTCCTCCGCCCCCTGTTCAGCAGCTGGCGCAGTCCGACTTGCGTGCGCCGGCCGGAAACACCTCCCGAAGGGCTCATCGCGTTGCGTCACTCATCGACATCGGCTGATTCGATCTACCCGCGGCCGCTTGAGGCCTACGGATGGTCCCCTGAGCTCGACGACCAATTCGCCTCCGTTGCCGACGCCTCGTGGGTGCCCGGCCGGGTCATCCGCGTCGACCGGGGCCGCTGCGACGTCGTGATCGCCGACGGCGACACCGAGGTGACCGTCGTCCACGCCGACACAGGTCCGGTCGCGGACCCCGACCCCATGAAGATGCCCTGCACGGGCGACTGGGTGGCGGTCCGGGCCAGTGCGGCCGGCACGTACGTCCAGGCGCTGCTGCCGCGTCGCACGGCGATGGTCCGCTCCAGCGCCTCGCAGCGCTCCGAGGGCCAGGTGCTGGCCGCCAACATCGATACCATCGGCGTCGTCGTGGCCCTGGACACGGAGCCGGACCTCGGCCGGATCGAGCGGTTCCTCGCCCTCGCGTGGGAGAGCGGAGCGCAGCCGGTGATGGTCCTCACCAAGTCCGACCTCGCGGAGGACGCGGAGAGCGTCCGCGAGACGGTCGAACAGGCCTCGCCCGGGGTGGACGTCCTGGTCGTCAGCGCCACCACCGACGACGGCATGGACATCCTCGCGGCCGTTCTGACGGGGACGAGCGTCCTGGTCGGACAGTCGGGCGCGGGCAAGTCCACCATCGCCAACGTACTGCTGGGCCGCTCCGTGATGGAGACCCAGCAGACCAGGAGCGACGGCAAGGGCCGCCACACCACCACGACCCGCGAGCTGATGCCCCTGCCGGGCGGCGGTGTGCTGATCGACACTCCCGGTATTCGCGGCGTGGGCCTGTACGACGCCGCAGACGGCCTCCAGCAGACGTTCTCGGAGATCGAGCTGCTCGCCGAGGACTGCCGGTTCCGGGACTGCGATCACGTCGCGGAACCCGGCTGTGCGGTACAGGAGGCCATCGAGGACGGCATGCTGCAGCAGCGCCGCCTGGACAGCTACCACAAGCTGATCCGGGAGAACCAGTGGATCGCCTCGCGGAGCGATGCCCGCCTGCGCCAGGAGCGCCTCAAGGCGCTGAAGACGCAGGGCAAGGAAGGCATGGCCAACATGATCGCGAAGCGCGGCTGACGCGAGGCAGCGGCCTGGCCGGAGTACCGGGCGCCCGAGTTGCGGGCCGCCCGGTACTCCGGCCTGAACAAGTGCATGGGCACCCTGTGGTGTCAGCGGTGACCCGCGTACCGGCTCGGCCACGGCCCGGCGGTGCGCGGTCCGTTCGCGTCCCACCTCGGTGACGGTGTGCCCGCACGTGCCCGATGCGGTGTTCGAAACCCATGGCGGTCCACACGCCGTGGCGAACGCCGCTTGGCCGACGGGCAGTTGTCTTCATTCGTCCTCGAGCAAGGAAACGTGCCCATGACGTCCGACTCTGTTGTGCCCGCCACCACGATCCGCCCCCGCCGCACGGGTGCCGCGCAGTCGGCGCGGGCCCACGCCAGACTCGCGCTGACCGAGGCCGCCGTCGACGGCCTGGCCAAGGTCTCCGGCGGGCGCCCCCTGGAGGAACTGGTCGCCCTCACCGCGGCGACGGCAGTGGTGGTCGGTGCGGCGGAGCACACCGACGAGCCGGTGGTGGCCGTGTCCGGCCCGGCCGGGCCGGTACTGGCCGGGATCGGGCTCGCCGCCCGGTCCACCGTCGGCGATCTGATCCGGGCCGCCGACTCGGCACTGCGGTCGGCGCCCGTGGTGGCCGGCGAGGAAGCGGCGCTCACCGGCGCGGTGCTGGTCCGCTCGGCCCGGGTCGGTGCCGGCCCCGCTGCCCGTGCGTCCCGGCGGGACGTCATCGAGCTGAGCCTGACGGAATCCGGTGCGGACGGCGTACGCGAACTCGTGGCCGAGGCCGGACCGGATCGCGCCGAGACATGGTTCCTGGAAGTCCTGCTTCGGTCGGTGTCCCGGGTCCTGGCCGGATTCGCCGATCCGCACGGCCCCGCCGCCGCGTTGCCGTCGGCCGCGGCGGACGATGTGGCGGCGGCCACCGCGCTCGGCCGGCGCGGCTTCGAACCCCAGAGCGTCCCCACGACGCTGACGGCGCCGATCGAGGAGACGGTCCGCGCGTACCCGGACCGTACGGCCGTCGTCGCCGGCGCCGAGACCCTGACGTACCGCGAGTTCTGGCAGGCCGCGCAGGCCGTGGCGGCGCGTCTGCACGCGGCGGGCATCGGACGGGGACACCGGGTGGGGGTGCTCACCGGCAAGACGATCCACGCCGTGCCGGCGATCACCGGCACCCTGCTCGCGGGCGCGGCGTACGTTCCGCTCGACCCCAGGTCACCGGCCTCGAGGCTGGCCGAGATCCTCGACGACGCCGAGTGCGGAGCGGTCCTCGCCGCGCCCGACCTGCTCGCCGGGCTGCCCGCCGGCCTCACCGCCCCGGTGATCGACATCCAGGCCGCGGCCGGCGGCCCCGCCGTCGAGCCCGCGACGGGCTGGTCCGGGCCGCTCCCGGACGACCTCGCGTACGTGGTGTACACCTCGGGGTCGACCGGCAGGCCCAAGGGCGTGGAGATCCGGCACCGTGCCATCGCGAGCTATGTGCACTGGAAGGTGCGCAACCACGGGCTGGACCTCGACACCAGGATGCTGCAACTGCCGTCCTTGGCCTTCGACAGCTCGGTCGCCGACCTGTTCCCGGTGCTGGCCTCCGGCGGGCGCCTCGTCCTCGCGGACACGCACCAGCTGCTGCCGCGTCAACTGGCCGAGCTGGCGCAGCAGCACCGCATCACCCACCTCACGAACGTCCCGAGCCTCTACCGGGTCCTGCTGGGCGAACTCCCGCGTGCCGCGGCCTCACTGCGCGCCGTCACGGTCGCCGGCGAGGCCACGACGCCCGATCTGGTGCGCCGCCACCACGAACTGCTGCCCGCAGTACGGCTGATCAACGAGTACGGCCCGACGGAGAGCTCGGTGGGCGCGACCGCGTTCGACCACGGCACGGACGCCGGACCGGGCCTCCCGATCGGGTGGCCCGTCGCCAACACCGTCGCCACCGTGACCGGCGGCGACGGCCGGGTCCTGCCGATCGGATTCGTCGGAGAGCTCAGGCTGGCGGGTCACGGCCTCGCGGACGGATACCGCAACCGGCCGGAGCTGACGGCGGCGGCGTTCGTGGCCGACGCCGGGGCGCCCGGGGGACGGAGCTACCGCACGGGGGACCTCGTCTGGTGGCGTCCGGACGGAATGCTGGAGTTCACCGGGCGGGCCGACGACCAGGTGAAGATACGCGGCCACCGGGTGGAGCCCGGTGAAGTGGAGAGCGTGCTGGGACTGCTCCCGGGAGTCCGGCAGGCGGCGGTCGCCGTGGTGAGCGGCCCCGACGGCGCTCCGGCGCTGGCGGCCTGGCTGGAAGCCGTGGACACCACGGTGGAGGAGATCAGGGCGGGGGCCAATGCCGCCCTGCCGCCCGCGATGGTGCCGACCTCCATCACGCTGATCGACGAACTGCCCCGGATGGTGAGCGGCAAGATCGACCGGGGCGCCCTGGTGCGTCTCGCCGAGACCGACGCCGCCCCGGCCCCCGCGCCCTCCCCGTCGCGGACGGGAGCGGGAGGCGACGAGCTGGAGGCGAAGGTCGGGGCCATCTTCGCGGAGGTCCTCGCCTCCGGCCCGATCGGTCCCGACGGGGACTTCTTCGAGGAGGGCGGGCACAGCCTGCTCGCGATCTCCGTGATCGACGCCATCGAGAAGGAGCTGGGAGTGAGCATCGACATGGGTGACTTCTTCGACACCCCCACGGTCCGCGAGGTCACCCAGCTGATCCGGAAGGCCAAGCCGGACCACGAGGCGTAGCGGCGCCGAGACGCCACGCACTGTGCCCGGGGCGCGAGCGCCCCGGGCACAGTGCGTGGCGTTCCGCTGTGCGGTCGCCCGGACAGGTTCTAGCCGATCAGGCGGGAGCCGACGGACCGGCGCATGGCACGGGACTTGCGGAGGTCGTGGGTGACGTTGACCCGCTTGAGCCAGCGGTCCGTGCCGTCGTAGCGCGCCTCGAACGCACTGCGGCTGTGCACCACCCGGTGGTTGTTCATGAAGACACAACTCCCGGCCTCGAGCGGGCAGTCGGTCAGGCCGGCGTCGAGCAGCTTCGCCGCCGCCGCGAGGGCACGTACGGCCTCGGGGTCGTCCTCGGGCGCCGACATGTGTGTCGCGTCGAAGCACAGCAGGGGGTGGGCCCGGGAGCCGGTCAGCACGGGCACCGGGCCGAGCCCGTCGATGAGGCGCGCGATGTTCTCGAAGACCAGCCGGTCCTCGTCGGTGCGCACCGTGTTGTTCTCCGGCAGGTGCGACTTGTCGGGAACGATGTGGAACCGGCTCTGGAACAGGACGTCGAGGACGTCCTGCGGCAGTTCGGAGAAGTCCGCCTCCGCGACGGTCACCGGCACGGCGTCGGGGTTGCGCAGCGCCGACAGGATGATGTAGTCGGCGCGGTAGGGGTGGAAGGCGTCCTCGGTGTGCAGGGTCAGCGGTGTCTTGCTGCCCGTGCCGAGCAGCTCGTGCTCGTACTGGCGGATCGGGAACACGTCGTTGACCAGGTGCCCGTCCTGCTGCGTGGCCCAGCCGAAAGGTTCGCCGAGCAGCGAACCGTAGAGGAGGACGAGGATCTCCTCGGGCAGTTCGTGGTGGATCCGGGTCTCGTCCTTCCAGTGCGCGGGCGTGGGCCCGATGCGCTCGTCGTCCACGAGATGGCCGTTGACCGCGCAGAAACCGCGGGCCTGGTCGAGGGAGAAGGCCCGCAGAAAGCGCCGGACCCGGACGGGCAGCTCGCCGGTGAGCAACGGCAGGTCCTGGAGCAGCCGTTCGTCGTCGGCCGCGCGGTACTGCCCGGCCAGGCGCAGGGTCAGTTCGGACACCTGCCGGGCCTCGGCCGCGGTCAGCCGCAGCTCTGTCCCGGTCCGGGGCTCGATAGACGTCGTCATGGTTGATCTCCTCATGTGCGGGGGCAACAGGTCGGGTCAGGCATCGAACCGGAAGCCGCCGAAGGCCCGGTGCTCCGGCGCCGCTTCGGGTTCGGGCTCCGCGGGGTCCCGCAGGAGGCGGGCCACTTCGTCTTCGAGCCGCAGGGCCATCCGCTCGGCGGTGTCCGCGGCGTAGCGCTCGGTGTCGTACTGGAGCCACAGCCGCATGCCGTCCGCGTGTTCCACGAACTGGAAGGACAGCTCGAACATGCCGACGCGCTGGGGTATCGGCCCGCCGCGCAGGGCGATCCCGTCCGGCGGACACGGTCCCGTGTCGATGCGGGGATACAGGGCCACCCACACGTCGAAGAACGGCGGCCGTCCGGGGGACCGCGGTGGAGCGAGCGCCGCCACGAGCGTGTCGAAGGCCACCTCGCTGTGGTCCACCGCGTCCACCGTGCGCTGCGCGACCTGCTGGACGAGGTCGTCCGCGGAAATCCCGTCCCGGACTTCGAGCCGCAGCGGGACGGTCGCGACGTGGAAGCCGATCGCGTCGTTCGCACCGAGTCGGGCCCGCCGGTCCACGGGGGTGCCCAGGCAGATGTCGGTGCTGCCCGTGATCCCCGCCAAGGTACGGGCGACGGCGGCGGCCAGCGGTACGAACGAGCCCGCGTGGTGACGCCTGCCCAGGTGCGTCAGCTGTCGCAGCACGTCCGGGCCGATCTCCCGCACGGCGATGCCGGTGGCGCTGCCTGCCCGCTGCGTCCGCGGACCGCGCACCGGGAGGGGCAGCGGCGCCGGAGGGGGGAGTAGCACGCCACGCCAGTGGTCGAGCGCGGCCTCCTGATCGGTCGGGCGGTGAGCGGGCCGGTCCTCGGGCGGCCCGACGGCAGCCGGGTCCGCGTAGGCGGCCACGAGTTGCGTGGCGAGGACCTCCAGGCTGCGTCCGTCGCACACGAGGTGGTCCGCGAGCAGCAGGAGCGACCACCGGGCGTCGGCGCGCAGGAACAGGGTGGTCCGGGTGAGCGGACCGGCCGACGGGTCGAACGGCACTGCGAGGCGCTCGTCCACCAAGGAGTCGAACCGGGTCCCGGCCGGGTCGTCCCCGCGCAGGTCGATGACCTCCAGCGGCGGCAGGTCGGCGGTGACCAGCGCCCGCGGTTCGCCCTGGGCCTCGACGAAGACGGTGCGCAGCGCCGGGTGGCGCCGGCCCAGGCCGGCCCACGCCGCCGCCAGCCTGTCGATGTCCACGGCACCCTCGCCGTCCAGCAGACAGGGCACCGTGTAGGCCCCGGAGTCGCCGTCCCCGCGCTGCCGTTCGAGCCACAGCCAGCGCGTGGCTTCGGCGACTTCGGTTCCGGGCAGCGCGGTGGCGGGCTGTGGGCGCGAGGCGGAGGCGGACGGCTCGGCGGGTTCCACGGCTCCGGGGGCGAGTTCGGCCAGCCGGGCCGCGAGCAGTGCGGGCGAGGCGGCGTCGAAGATGTCCCGTACGCGGACCCGCACGCCGAAGGCCACTTCCACGGCCACGGCGAGGTCCAGCGCGGACAGGCTGTGTCCGCCGGCGACGAAGAAGTCGGTGTCCGCAGTGACGTCGTCCACTTCGAGTGTCGTGGCGAACAGCTCGCACAGCCGCTGGGTCAGGTCGGGTCCGGTCATGGCCGGGTCGTCCGTGTGCCTGAGGGCGGTGTCAGAAGTCATAGTGTGTGTCGCTCCAAACAGGGCCGGGTGCGGACGGCTCGGGGGTCGGGGGCACGGTCGGTGACGGGAGCCCGGGGGGCGGTACGGGCCGGCCGGTGGCCAGGGTGTGCAGCACCGCGGCGACATGATCGGCGTAGGCGCCGGCCTCCGCCTCCTCGAGCAGGTTGTCGTCGTAGGTGAGGTCGAGGTGCAGGGTGTCGCCCTTGATGCGTGCGTACAGCCAGAGGTCACTGGTCGCGGGCAGGTCGTTCGCCGGCAGGTCCTCGACCACGTGGCTCTCGGGGCCCAGGCCCGCGTTCTCCCAGCTCACGCCCAGGTCGAGCAGCAGGCTGCGGCCGGGTGCCGCGCGCAGCGCCAGCCGCTGGGCGAGCACGTCGAAGGGCAGCCGGGAGTGTTCGTAGGCCTCGAGGATCCCGATCTGGACCCGGGGCAGCAACTCGCGTCCGGTCACCGCGTCGTCCAGCGTGACCCGTAGGGGCACCGCGTTGGCCAGGTAGCCGATCAGGGCGTCTGCCTCGGGCCGGTGGCGGAGTCCCGCGGCGAAACCGACGACGAGGTCGGTGGCCCGGGTGTGCTGGTGCACGGTGAGGGCGAACGCGGTGACCACCTGCGCGAACGGGGTCGCGGGGGCGCCGTTGAGTACGTCTGCGGGCAGGGACCGGTGAACCTGTCCGGTCCGGCCCCGGCGGCTGCGGCGGCGGGCCGGGTCCACGGGATCGGGCCCTTCCGCGACGCCGCTCAGCCGCTCCCGCCAGAACTCCAGCTGGCGCTCCGCCTCGGGACCGGCCAGCCACTCCTGCTCCTCGCGGACCCACTCCTGGTAGCTGTAGGGGAGTCGGGGGAGTCGCGGCGGTTCGCCCGCGACGGCCTGCTCGTACGCGGTGAACAGGTCGCTCAGCAGCACGTCGACGCTCGCGCCGTCGTAGATCAGGTGGTGTGCGGTGACAGTGAGCAGATCACCGCCGACGGGCCCCGCGAGCAGCCGCACCTCGAACAGCGGCGCCTTGTCGAGGGCGAAGCCGACCCGCCGGGCGTCTTGCAGTGCGGCCGCGACTTCCGGCCCGGAGGGGTCCGCGCCGGGCAGATCCACCACGACCAGCGGTGCGCCGTACGGCAGCCGGTCCAGCACGGTCAGCTCCGCGTCCGTTCCCCGGGGCAGGACCTGCGCGCGCAGCATGTCCTGGCGCTCGACCACGGCATCGAGGGCGCTGCGGAGTGCGCCGGCATCGATCCGGCGGCCCAGCCGTACGAGGTCGGAGATGATGAAGGTGTCCGAGCCCGCCCACCGTGAGGTCAGCCAGACGCGGCGCTGTGCCCGGGACAGCGGCAGGAACCCGCCCTCCGAGGACGGCCCCGCGACCGGGCCCCGCTCCGCTGCGGGGTTCGCCGACTGCCCTTCCAGTGCCGCGGTGAGTGTGGCCACGGTCTGGAAGGTGAAGACGGTGCGCACCTTGACGTGCAGGGCGTGCGCGATGCGCGCGGCGGTCAGACTGTGGCCGCCCAGCTCGAACAGGTTTGCGTCCGGGTCCGTGACGGGACGCTCCAGAATCTGCGCCCACACGTCGGCCACGTGCTGCTCGGCCGGGGTGAACGGCCGGGCGGCAGCGGGGGATTCCGCGGCGGCCAGGGCCTCGTCCGGCGCGGGCAGCGCCCGGCGGTCGAGTTTGCCGCCCGCGGCCACCGGGAGGGCGGGCAGGTACACGAAGGCGGCGGGCATCATGTAGGCGGGCAGCCGTTCCGCGAGGTGCCGGCGGAGCGCCGCCGAGTCCGCCTCACCGACCACGTAGGCGACCAGCCGTGGTTCGGCGCCGGTGGTCGGGAGCACGGCTGCGTTGCGCAGACCGGGGGCTTCGGCGAGGACCGCGGCCACCTCGTTCGGCTCGACCCGGTTGCCCCGGATCTTGAGCTGGTCGTCGGCCCGGCCCAGGTACTCCAGGCGTCCGTCGGGCAGCCGTCGGGCCAGGTCGCCGGTGCGGTACATGCGCTCTCCCGGGCGTACCCGGCTGGTCACGAAGCGGGCGGAGGTCAGCTCGGGGTCGCCGAGGTAGCCGCGGGCCAGGCCCGCTCCGCCGATGCACAGTTCGCCCGGAGCGCCCAGCGGCACCAGCCGGCCCCGCTCGTCGAGCAGGTCCACCCACTTGCCGGGCAGCGGGCGGCCGATCGAGGCGTCACCGGAAGCCGTCCCGGACCGGGTATCCGGCGTGCCGGGGGCCCCTGTCACGTCCACCGGCTCCACCGTGGTCACCACACTGTCCTCGGCCGGGCCGTACTCGTTGAACAGCAGTACGCCGGGGAGGAGTTCGGCATGCCGGGCGGCGAGCGCCCGGGTGACCCGCTCCCCGCCGAGCACGACCTCGCGCACCTCGCGGAACGCCGGGCCGACCTCGTCGAGCAGCATCTGGTAGAGACTCGGCACGAGCAGCACATGGCGGATCGGGTGCTGCCGCACGACCGCGGCCACATCCTCCGGCGTGAGCAGCTGCTCCCGGGTGACGATCACCATGGGTGCGCCCGAACCGAGCGCGCTGAACACGTCGGCGATGCCGGCGTCGGCGTGGATCGGATCGACCTGGAGGACCGCCCCACCGGCATCGAGGCCGTAGTGGTCGATGCGGAAGCGGACGGAGTTGACTATCCCGCGGTGCTCCACCATGACGCCCTTGGGTGTTCCGGTGGAGCCGGAGGTGTACACCACGTACGCGAGGTCGGCGGGGTGGAGCGGTCGTGGCTCGTCCCGGACCGCGGCGGCCTCGGGCGCGTCGCCGACGGTCACCGTGGGCAGGCCCTCGGCGGCCGTGGTCCGCGTGAAGTCCGCCGACGTGACGGCGGCGACCGCCCCGCTGTCGCGGAGCACCCGCGCCAGCCGGGCCGGCGACTGCTGCGGATCGAGGGGAAGGAACGCCGAACCGGTCTTGAGTACGGCGAGCAACGCGACCGGCATCCACTCGGAACGCTCGCACAGCACCGCGACCACGCGGTCGGGGCCGGTCGGCGCCACCGCCGCGATCCGGGCGGCCAGGGCATCGGCCCGGCGGTCCAGTTCGCGGTAGGTCAGGACACGGTCGCCGCAGACGACCGCCCGGCCCTCGGGCGCGCGCCGCACCTGGGCGAGTACGAGGTCGAGGAGCGTGCCCGCGGAGCCTTCGGCAGAGGCGCTCTCCCCGGTACCGGCCGCTATGAGCGCGGCCCGCTGTGCGTCGGGCAGCAGGGGGGCCGTGCCGACGGGGGCCTCGGGGGCGTCCGCCAGCGCGGTCAGGAGGCGGTCCAGCTGGCCGGCGAGCCGGTGCGCGGTCCCCGCGTCCAGTACGTCCTCGCGGTAGGTGACAGCCACCTCGATCGGACGGTCCGGGCCGGGTTCGCTGAAGGCGAAGGAGAGGTCGAACCCTTCCGCGCCGCTGTCCAGCCGGATGTGTTCGACCGCCGGGCCCTCCTCGGTGCCCAGCGGGTCCGTACCGGAGACGGAGGCCTCGACCAGCACGTCGAAGAGCGGATTGCGTCCCGTGATCCGTTCGCGCCCCATCGCCTCCACGAGGTTCTCGAACGGGTACTCCTCGTGGGCGCGGACCTCCTGCGCGTGCGCCGCCACCGCGGCGACCACATCGGTGAAACCGAGCTCCGGCGCGATCGCGGTGCGCAGCGCCACGGTGTTGACGAACAGCCCCACCGAGTCGGCCAGTTCGGGACGGTCACGGCCCGAGACGACCGTGCCCAGCACGATGTCGCCGGCCCCGCTCCAGCGCAGCAGAAGGACACGGACGGCGGCCACCATCGCCGTGAACGAGGTGGTGCCGAGCCGCCGGCACAGGTCCTGCACGGACCGGGTCGTGCCTTCGCCGAGCGTCAGCCGGACCGTGCCCGCCGCCGAACTGCGCTCCGTCGGCCGGTGACGGTCGAGCGGCAGGTCCACGCTCGGCGCGCCGTCCAGGGTGCGCCGCCAGAACGCGCTGCTCTGCGCGTCGTCCCCGCGGGCGTGCTCACCGAGCGCGTACGCACCGTACTGAGTGGGCTCCGGTACCTGCTGCCTGCCGTTCAGGAACCGCTGGAGGTCGCGCAGGATCACCGCGAACGACCAGCCGTCGCAGACGCTGTGATGAACGGACAGCAGGAGCGTGCCGCCGGGGCGCCCGTCCTCGACGATCCAGTGGGCACGCAGCAGGGGACCCTCGGCCGGGTCGAACACGTGGCGCTGCTCCGCATCGGCGATGCGCCGCAGCAGACCGGCGGCGCCCTCGGCGCCCGCCCGGTGGACCCGCAGCCCGGGCCGGGCCCGCTCGGGAGCCAGCACGATCTGGCGCAGGCCGTCGGGGTCGGCGTGGAACACGGTGCGCAGGGCCTGGTGCCTGCGGACCGTCCGCTCCAGCGCTTGCGCCACGTCGGCCGCCTCGTGGGCGCCGGGCAGCCGGAAGGCCTCCACCATGTTGTACGGGCGCACTTCCCCGCCCTCGTACTGTTCGAGGAACCACATCCGGCGCTGGGCGTTGCTCGCGGGGACGGGGTCCGGGGCATCGGGCCACGGCGTCCGGGGGGCGGCGTCCGCAGATCCGTCGGCCGCGGCGCGGCGCAGCAGCGCGCCGAGCCCTTCGGGAGTGCGGGCGGTGAACACGTCGCGGACGGTGATCACGCCGCCGCCGGCAGCCGCGCCGAGCCGGCCCGCGAGGACGGCGGCGGTGAGGCTGTGGCCGCCCGCCGCGAAGAGGTCCTCGTCCCCGGCGCGCGGCGCGGCGCCGAGCACGTCGGCCCAGATCCGGGCGGCGGTGCGGTCGGCTTCGTCGGCAGACTGCCAGACCTGCCCGTCCAGGCTCGCCACATGGGCCAGGATGGCCACGCGGTCGATCTTGCCGTGCAGGGTGACGGGCAGCTCGTCGAGTCGCAGGATGCGGCCCGGGACCATGTAGCCGGGCAGGCGCAGCTCCAGCCGGCGGCGTACGTCGGCCGGTTCGAGACCCTGGTCCGAGGTGTAGACGGCCACGACTGCCGGCGGTCCCGCGGGGGCGGTGAAGGGGAGGACCGTGGCGGCGACGATGCCCGGGACGGCGCTGAGGGACGCCTCCACCTCGCCGAGCTCGACCCGGTTGCCGTGGATCTGGATCTGGTTGTCCCGGCGGCCCAGGAAGACCAGCTCGCCCCGGCGGTTCCAGCGGCCGAAGTCGCCGGTCCGGAACACCCGGACGCCGGGATGCGCGGGGAGCTCGCAGAAGCGCCCCGGGCCGGTCGGTTCGTCATCGGCGTAGCCACGGGCCACGCCGGGGCCGAGCACGTGGATCTCGCCGGGGATGCCGGGCGGCGCGTGGTCCCCGTGCGGGGTGAGCACCAGCACGCCGAAGCCCTCGGTGGGCCTGCCGACCGGGACGGCGGTCAACTCGGGGAAGGCCGATCCGGGGCAGGTGAAGGTGGTCGCCTCGATGGTGGCCTCGGTGGGCCCGTACAGGTTGCCGAAGGTGCCCACGCGCAGTCGGTCCGCCAGCCGGGGCAGGAGCCCCGCCGGGATCTCGTCGCCGCCCAGCAGGCAGATGCGGACTTCTTCGGCGGCTCCGGCGGGCAGCCCTTCGGCCATCACGGCGAGCAGGGAGGGAACACAGTTGATGACGTTCACGCGCAGGCGTCGCGTCGCCGCCCAGAACTCCGGGGGCGAGAGCGTCTGGGGTGAGTCCATGACCACCACGCAGCCGCCCGCGGCGAGCGTCGTGAAGATCTGGTACGTCAGGGCGTCGGAGGTCACCGCCGACAGCAGGGCGCACCGGCTCTCCTCGTCGAAACCGAGGAGCCGCCCCGAGGCGAGGGTCTTGTGGGCGAGCTGACGGTGGGTGAGCGCCACCGGGCGGGGGAGGCCGGTCGATCCGGAGGTGAAGAAGAGGATGGCTTCGTCTTCGGGATCCGGTCCGGCCGCCGCACCCGGGCCGTCGGCGGTGGCCAGGGCCTGCGGGGACACCACCGGGAGGTCCGTTTGTCCGGGCAGTTCGTCCTCTGCGGAGATGACGCAGACGGCCCCGCTCAGGCGCAGCTGACGGGCGACCCTCGCCGGCGGGTGCGAGGGGTCGAGGGGAACCATCGAGGCGCCCGCCCGCAGTACCGCCAGCACCGCCAGCACGAGTTCGGGGCTCTTGGGCAGCAGCAGCGCGACCCGGTCGCCCGGCTTCACACCGTGGTCGAGGGTGAGCGACCGCGCGGCGCGCGACGAGCGCAGCGCCAGGTCCCGGTGGCTCCACACCACGGTGCCGTCGGACACCGCCTCGCGGTCCGGGAAGCGGTCCGCGGAGTCGTCGACGATGCCGGTGAGGGTCGCGTCGGCGAAGTCCGCCACGACCGGCAGGCCCGACCACCGCTCCAGTTCGGCGCGCTGTGCGGGACCGAGGACGTCCAGCTCCGTGACCGGCCGCCGAGGTGAGCGGCCGAGTTCCTCGAGGGCGGCCGCCGTGCAGCGAAGAAGGGCTGCCGCGGCCACCGGAAGCTCGCCGTCCGCCTCGGCGGTCAGGGTCAGCCGACCGCCTGCCCGACGCAGGGTCAGGCACAGGCCGACAGGCTCCAGCAGCTTGCCGCCCGCCTCCTCGCACACGACGCCGAGCCGGCCGAGAGCACGGCCCACGGGCACACCGGCGAGCGCCAGTCGGGAGGCGACCGCCTCCCGGTCGGGCCAGGCGAGGGGCAGGGCGGACTCGAGTTCGGTGTGCAGCGCCATCAGGAAGGCCGAGGCCGGTGCCGCGCGGTCGAGGGGAGCGCAGAGCGCGAGCTCGCGTGGCACCGCGTCCGCGCCGGTCCCCGTGCCCGCCCCGGGCGACGGGGTGGGCACGGGCACCAGGACCACATGCCGGGGTTCCCCGTCGAGGGCGGCCAGCGCGAGCCGGGTGGCCGCGACGGTCAGGAGCAGGAGGCCGGTCGCGTCGCCTCCCGACAGGGCGTCCAGCCGCTCGGTCACCGCGGGTTCCAGGACGCATTCCGGTGTGGCTCCGTCCGGGGACACGACATCCAGGAACGGAACTCCGCGGCCGGCCGCCAACCGGGCGAGCCAGGATTCACTCAGGGCATTGTCACTCAGCATTTTGTACGCTCACCCAATACCTTCGATGGTTCTGAAGAACTTGACGGCACCTTAAGATCCTGCGCAAGGGAAATGAGTCTTGTCAATCATGAATCCGATGCCTACAGTCGACCATTGCCCTCACTTCCTCCGGTCGTTATGATTGCCGATCATCGACGTCCGGCACCACGATCCACCCACCAACCGACGGGATCTCGCATGCTCAAATCGCAAAGGCTCGCCACGCTTCCGATCGATTCCTACGACCTTTCCGAAGACCTTTCGGTCATCGATTCAAACGATGCCGGAGGTGAGTACGACGCATTCTCCTTCGGCTACTGGTCCGCGCATGTCCTCGCGAACTCCGGAGGAAGCGGCAAGGACACGGCCTTCCGGCCCTACGAGGGCCAGCTCACCCTTACTGAGCTGGGCAAGAAGCTCCCCGGGATCATGTCGCTCGTCACCGACAACTTCCCCCTCGAGAGGCTGCAGTGGGTACGTGTATTCGGCCTCAGTGACGGAATTCTCGCGCCGCATGTCGATTTTCTAGAATTCTCCGAGCCGGGTACGAGGCTTCAGATACCCCTGCGCACGGACGAGGACTCCCTGCATTCCGAGAACGACATCGTCTATCACCTCCGGCGTGGCGAGGTCTGGAAAATCCACACCACAGTTCCGCATTCGGCCCGGAGCGTTTCACCGCTCGCCAGGCTGTCTCTGTGCCTTGATTTCTCGGATGCCGAAGCCCCCATTGAAATCAAGAACGCCATCCCGTCCGAGCTGCCGGTCCGCATCATTTCGCGTCCTCCGGTCTCGGACGCCGACGTGGCGGAGCTGCTGTCCTCCGCGGCCGATATGAACGCCACCAACCTGCGCGCCTCCTTCCGGAAATTCGCCGCGGTCCCCTTCACGCGCCAGGCCGATGCGACGGCGGCGTTCGACTGGTTCATCGAAGCCGCCGTGCGCACCGGGGACGACGCACTGGTCCGGAAGGCCGAGGCGTTCCGGACGTACTGCATCGAGAAGCGCGGCTACCGCGAGGACTTCGACTGGTGAGGCACCAGGGACAGGGGCTGCGCCCCGTGGCCGGGCAGGGCCTTGCGGTCGAGCTTGCCGTTGGGTGAGACGGGCAGGCCGTCCACCAGCCACCAGCGCACCGGCACCATGTAGTCGGGCAAGGCCGCGAGCAGCGCCCGGCGCAGTTCCGGGGCCGGCGGCGGATCACCGGTGAGAGCAGCGTGCAGCTCCACCGCCCCGTCGGCCCGCACCACCGCGAACGCCGCGGCGTCCTTGACCCCGGCGAAGTCCGCGAGGCGCGCCTCCACCTCCCGGGGTTCCACGGCATTGCCTCGGATCTTGATCAGGTCGTCGATCCGGCCCAGCAACTGGAGCGTCTGGTCGGCCCGCCACACCCCCCGGTCCCGGGTGCGGTACAGCCGCTCGCCCGGACGGAACGGATCGGGCACGAACGCGGTGCGGCTCAGCTCGGGATCGGTGTACCCCAGGGCCACCCCCGCACCGCCGATGTACACCTCCCCGACCTCCCCGTCGGGCACCGGCACGCCGTCCTCGTCCAGCACGTAGACGTAGGTGTTCCACACCAGTGACCCGACCGGCGGCCTCGGCTCGAGATTGCCGGCAACCCCGCTCATCGAGTGGCTGGCCACCATGTGGTTCTCGGCCGGCCCGTAGTGGTTGTGCAGGGTGATCTCCGGCCGGCGCGTCAGCAGTCCCTCCAGAGCCTCCGTGACCCGGACCGTCTCGCCCGCGCTGATGATGTGGCGCAGGTCCGCGGCGTGCTCGAAGTTGGTCGGCAGCGTCATGACCACGTCGATGAGCGACTGCGGGAAGTCGACGACCTCGATGCGTTCGTCGATGACGAAGTCGATCAGATCCCGTGGATCGCGCCGCACATGGGGCTCGGGCACGTGCAGGCACCCGCCCGAGGCGAGCGTGTAGAACATCTCCTGGACCGACACGTCGAAGGTCAGCGGTGCCACCTGGAGAACCCGCCGTCCGCGCCCGAGCCCGGAGCCGTCCACCTGCCAGGAGATGAAGTTGGCCAGGCAGCGGTGGGTCTGGACGATGCCCTTGGGCTTGCCGGTGGATCCGGAGGAGAAGATGACGTACGCGGGATCCCCCGGCGCCGGCGCCCGGCGGACCGCCGCCGCCGCGCTGCCCGCCGGATCCGGTGCCACCAGACCCGCCAGACCGGTCGCCCGCAACCCCGGGGCGCCGGTGTCCAGCGCCCCCGGATCGGCCATGACCAGCAGCTCCGCGCTGCTCGCCCGCAGAATCTGCTCGATGCGCTCGGGCGGGTACGTCGTGTCCACCGGCAGATAGGCGGCCCCGGCCCGCAGCGTGCCCAGGACCGCCGCGGTGAACTCGGCGCCCGCCCGCGCGGCGATGAGCACCGTGTCACCGCGCCCGATGCCGAAATCACTCCCGAGCCGGCCCGCGACGGTGTCCGCGAGACGGTCGAGTTCCGCGTACGTGACCTCCCGGCCCGGCTCGCGCACCGCGGGTGCCCCCGGGTGCGCGGCCACCTCGCGGTCGATCAGCTCCAGGACCGAGGAGACACCGGTGTCCACCACCGGCCCGGCGTGCCCCGGGAGAGGGGTCGCCGCGGTCATCGCCGTGCCCCCGGCTGTCCCTCCCAGGACCGGGTGACCGGCTCCGGCAGGAACGAGTAGGGGTCCTGCGGGTCGTCGGCGGTCGCCTCGACGGCGATGTGGTGACCGACGCCGAGGTCTCGTGCGAGCTCCTCGAACACCTCGACCATGACGAGGTCCTGGAGCGCCAGGCCCGTCGAGTCGTACACGGTGGTGACCGGGGACAGCCTCCGGTGCGCCTCCGGGTCCAGGAGGATCTCGGCGAGCGAGGGCCCGATCTCCTCGGGAGCGAGCTGCTGGCAGTCGCCCTCGGCTCGCGCCTGCGCCACGTGGTCGGGGACGACGACCGCGTTGCGCAGCAGTTCCAGCGGCAGCTCGGTCTTTCCGGGCATGTCGGAGCCGATGGTGTTGATGTGCACCCAGGGCTTGAGGCTGGTTCCCCGGATGACCGGGCCCGCGTACGGCGCGACCGAGGTGGCGGTGCACAGCACGTCGGCCCGCTCCTCCACCTCCGCCAGCGGAGCGATCCGTACGGCCCCGGCAGGCAGCCGGGACCTGGCCGCGAAGGAGTTCTCCGCCCGTACGTCCTCGTCGCACACCAGGATCTCGGAGAACGAGAAGACCCGGGACAGGGCGTGCAGTTGTGTCACGGCCTGCGCGCCGCAGCCCACGAGACCGAGGACCGCGGAGTCCGGACGCGCCAGCACCCGGCTGGCCAGCGCGGACGCCGCACCCGTACGGATGGCGGTGGCGAAGGTCCCGTCGATGACCGTCCGCAGGTGGCCGCTGTCCGCATCGAAGGCGCACAAGGTGGACAGAATGGTGGGCAGCTGGTTCTTGGTCGGATTGTGCGGGTTGTAGCCGACCATCTTCATGGACACCGTGGCGCCGTGCCGGAGCGCGGGCATCCACTCCAGCAGACCCAGATGGGGTGTCTCGATGAGGAATCCGTCCCGCTGCTTCATCTCCACCGGTGCGTCGCGGCCGGTGGCGAGAACGGTTTCCAGTCGGGCGATCGTCAGATCGTAGAGTTGCCCGAGTCCCACCTTCGAGACGATGGTGGCGATGGCTTCGGCGTCGACTATGCGGGTGCGCTCGGCTTGCAAGGGTCTCTCCTGGCGCTCAGTGTGCGGGCTGGTCCGAAGAAGGCGTAGGAACAGAGGATTTTGAAGAGGCCGGGCCGCGCCCGTGCCAGGACTCCCACAGCCCGGCGTACGCGCCCCCCGCCGAGACGAGCTCGTCATGAGCTCCCTGCTCGGTGATGCGGCCGGCCTCCATCACGACCACACGGTCCGCGTCATGAGAGGTGTGCAGCCGGTGGGCGATGGCGATGACGGTGCGCCCGCGCAGCACGCCTGCGAGCGAACGCTCGAGGTCGCGGGCGGCCCGCGGGTCGAGCAGCGAGGTGGCCTCGTCGAGCACCAGGGTGTGCGGATCGGCCAGGACGAGCCGGGCCAGGGCCAGTTGCTGTGCCTGGCCGGGCGACACGGGGTTCTCGTCGGTGCCCAGCTCCGTGTCGAGGCCGCTGGGAAGGGCCTGGACCCAGTCCTCGGCGGCCACGGCCGCCAGGGCCGCCGTCACCTGTTCGTCCGTGGCGTCCGGCGCGGCCAGTGCGACGTTCTCGCGCACGGTTCCGAGGAACACGTGGTGTTCCTGGGTGACCAGTGCGACGTGGCGGCGCAGTTCTTCCAACGGCAGTTCGTGGACCGGCACTCCGCCCAGCGTGACCGATCCGGTACGCGGCTCGTGGATCCCGGCGAGGATGCGGCCGAGGGTCGACTTCCCGGCCCCCGAAGGGCCGACGATGGCGATGCGCTCACCGGATCCGACGCTGAGACTGACGTCCTCGATCACGTCGTGACCGGCCCGGTAGGCGTAGGCGATGCCTTCCGCGGCCAGCCGGTCGCCTTCGGGCCGCCGGCCGGAGTCGCTCGCCGGGCCGGCGTCGGCCTCGATGCCGATCAGGCGGGCCAGCGAGGCATCACCGACCTGCAACTCTTCGAGCCAGCCGAGGAGTTCGTCCAGCGGGTCGATCACGGCCCGGGTGTAGAGGGTCGCGGCGGTCACCTCGGCGAGGCTCACCCAGCCCTCGATGTAGAAGAAGCCGCCGAACAGCAGAGTGGCGGCTACCGGCAGCACGTAGCCGAAGTCCATCAGCGGGAACCAGACGCTGCGCAGGAACAGCGTGCGCCGCTCCGCGCCGTTCGCCCGCTCGACGTCCTCGTCCGTGCGGCGGATGCGCGGGCCGGACCGGTGCAGCGACTCCACGGTGCGGGCGCCGGTCACCGTCTCCGAGAGGCCCTGGGAGAGGTCGGAATAGCCGGCCGCCTCGGCCAGGTAGGCCTCCCGGGCACGTGCCAGGTACCAGCGGGTCGACCAGACGATGAGCGGGACGGCGACGAGGCACGGCAGGACCATGATCGGGCTGGTGACGACCAGCGCCACCAGTGTCAGTCCCACCGAGAGGCTCGCCACCAGGATCGACGGCGCCCCCATGCGTACGGCGCTGGACAGCGCATCCACGTCGCGGGTGCTGCGGGTCAGCAGATCGCCGGCCCCGGCCTTCTCCACCGTGTGCAGGGGCAGGGTCAGGACCCGCCGTACGAACCCCTCGCGGATGTCGGCCAGGACCAGCTCACCGAGCCGGGCCCCCTGGAGGCGGGCAGTGCGGGTGAACGCGGCCTGGAGCAGGAGGAGTCCGGCGATCGTCAGCACGGTGATGTCCACCTGGTCGGTGGTGATGCCCTTCTCCACCTGCCCGACCAGACGGCCCAGCAGGGCGGGCACGACCAGACCGCAGACCGTGGCGAGGACGAACCAGAGCACGGTGCGGCTCAGCAGGCCGGTATGGCTGCGCACCAGGCCCCGTACGTGACGGCGGACCGTCTTCGCGTCGGCTACCGGAAGACTCACTGGGCACTCCTCTGAGAGCGGCTGTCGGAAGGACGGGGGACGGTGACGGTCACGTCTCCTCCCGCATGACAACGGCGGCGTACTGGGACGCACCGGTGGCGAGTTCACGGTGCGTACCGGTCACGACGACCTTGCCGTCCTCCACGTAGGCGACCTCGTCGGCCTGGTCGAGCAACAGCGGGCTGTTGCTCACGACCACGGTGGTGCGCTCCGCCCTGGACCTGTGGAGCCGTTCGGCGATCACCGATTCGGTGTGCGCGTCCACGGCGCTGGTCGGATCCACCAGGACCAGGACCTGGGGCTGCGCTGCCAGCGCGCGCGCCAGCCGCAGCCGCTGCTGCTGACCGCCCGAGAAGGCGGAGCCCCCTTCGGTGACGACGGTGTCCAGACCGTCCGGCAGGGCCTCGACGATGTCTTCCGCGTTGGCGTCGTGCAGGGCCTGGGCCCGCACCTGCTCCGAACGTCCGCCCAGATCCTCGGCCAGGACACCGGAGAAGAGGGTGTCGTCGTTGCGGGCCACCAGGACGAGGTCGCGCACCTGCTCCAGCGGCAGCGAGTCCAGGGGTACGCCGCCGACGGTCACCTGACCCGGGGCGTAGCGCCCGAGCCGTTCGGCGATCTCGGCGCCCTCCTCCGGAGTGGAGGCGGCGATCGCGGTCATCAGCCCCGGCCGGACCCGCAGCCCCGAGTCCGCGTCGTACAGGTCGGGCGCCTCGGAGAGGTCGGCCCGTGCGGCGTCGGAGCCGGCGTCGGGCTCGAGGGCCAGTACCCGCACGACGCGCTGCGCCGCCACATCGGCGCCGACGAACGACTGCACCGCAGAAGTCGCCGTACGCATCGGCAGCATGAGGAACGCGGCGTATCCGTAGGCCGCGACGAGTTCACCGGCGGAGAGACCGCCACCGACGGCGAGGCGGGCACCGATCCAGACGACCGCCACCACGAAGATGCCGGGGAGCAGCACCTCGGCGGCGGGCAGCACCGATTCGACCTTCGCCACGTGGACGCCGGCCTGGCGCAGCCGCTGCGAGTCCTTGCGGTAGCGCTCGCCGAAGGCGGCCTCGCCGCCGATGCCGCGCAGCACGCGCAGACCGGACACGATGTCGCCGGCCCGGTTCGTCAAGTCGCCCTGCAGGTCGCGGTAACTGCCGATGCGCTTGTGCAGGGGGCTGAGCAGCGGGCCCGTGCCCGCGAGGAGGACGGGGACGCCGATGAGGACGAGCAGCCCGAGGGTGACCGAGGTGGAGAGCAGCACGATGGCGACGAGCACGACGGTGACCGCGCTGCCGATGCCGCGGGCGACTGCCCCGGGCAGGGCGCCGATGCGGGTGATGTCCGCCGTGCCGATGGCCACGACCTCGCCGGCGGAGATCCGCTTGGGCAGGGTCGCGCCCAGCCGTACCGCCTGCGCGGCCACGAGGCGGAAGGTCAGGTAGTTGGCCTTGAGCCGGCCGATCGTGTCACAGCGGTGGCGCAGGACGCTGCCGGCGGTGGTCACCAGGGCGAGCCCGATGATGACGCCGGTCCAGACCAGCAGCCGGTCGGTGTCCTGCTCCGAGATGGCGTCGATGGCCCGGCCGATGGCGAAGGGGGTCAGGCCCATGCTGGCCATCCACAGGCAGCCCCACAACACCCCGAGGAACAGTGTGCTCGACTGCCTGCCGATCAGCCATCGAAGATAGTGCCGGGGCGATCGGAGGTCCGGATCTCCCAGCTCGGGCAGCGGATCGTTGCTTGGCAATGCGAATCCTTCGGGGTGGTCCCGTCTCGGATGACCGGGGCGGGCGGGGGCTGAGGGGTACTGAGCGGTTGTGCCGTCGGGGACGCTCGGGAGCGTCCCCGGTCAGCTGTGCGGTGGCAGCAGACCGAGGACGAACGCCCTCAGTTCAGCGGTCACGTGGCGTGGGTCGGCGTGGTGGTAGAAGTGGTCTCCGGGGAAGGTCCGCACGGTGTCGGTACCGGCGGACCAGGCACGCCACTTGCGGATGTGTTCGTCCGTCACGCCGGCATCGTCCTGGCCGCGCCATGCACCGACCGGGCAGGGCAGGAGGGTGTCCTCGCCGGGTGGCGTGTAGGAGTCGCAGATGGCGATGTCGCCGCGCAGGGGTCGCGCCACCGCCGTGGCCAGGCGGCTGTTGGCGGCCAAGGCGGCGGGCACGGCGCCGTCCGCGACCAGTTCGGCGACGAGCTCCTGGTCGGTCAGTCGAAGCGAGCCGGAGGGCTCGCCCTGGTCGTCCGGGGCCCGGCAGGCCGAGGCGACGAATCCGCGGGGCCACCGGCCGCGCTCCCGGCCCAGGGCGCGGGCGAGCTCGTACCCCACCAGAGCTCCCATGCTGTGGCCGAACACGAAGTAGGGCAGGTCGAGCCGGGCGGCGAGGGCCGGCGCCAGCTCGTCGAGCACCTCCGCCATGCCGGTCGCGGGCTCCTCGCGCCACCGGCTCTCGCGGCCCGGCAGCTGTACGGCCAGCAGTGCGATGTCCGGGCCGAGCAGTTCCTGCCAGGGGCGGAACTGAAAGGCGCCGGAACCCGCGTGGGGCAGGCACACCAGCAGCGCCTTCGCGGTGTGCGGCGGGTCCCACTCCACGAGGGGCCCCGGCTTCACAGCCGGGCTAAGACGGACACGCGAATGCGACGCTTCTGAATGGAGGCACACTGTTTCCCTTGTCAGTCGAGGGTGGCGTTCAACGGTGGACGCCGTATGAGAAGTTGGGGGAGCGGGCGTCTTGCACTGCCCCTCGAGTGAAACTCGATTCGAAATACACAGGCCCCAGCCTCGTCGCCAACATTCCTATCACGGAATGGACTTGGAATGTCAACAGGTGAATATCGGCCGTCCGTCATCGCAGCCCCCATGGGCTTCCCCATGGGCTCTCCACGCCACCATTTATGATCCCGGTCGAGTCTGCCTAGAGCTCCGCTTCCGATCGGCTGGAAGTGAAATGGAAGAGCCCTCATCGGGCCCTCGAGTTCAGAGAGTTGTGCCGTAGGTCACGTGGTTGAGTCGCATCGGCTCGTGATTCACTGGCCAGGAATTTACGGGTAAGAGGTCGGTCGACCTGGAGCCTTGTCGGCCAGGGTATTTCGACGTAACGAGGCGTACCTCTGGCCGGTCGGCGTGCAAGGAGATCCCGATGCCGCCGAAGCAGGTGTCCAGAACCCCACCCCTGACGGGGGTGCGGGATGAACGCGTGAAGGTTTCGTGGCGATACAGCGCAACGGGGCCGAGGGGGTGTGCATGGCGCAGGAAAAGCGCGGCGTAGCCGTGGTCTCGGGAGCATCATCGGGCTTCGGCAGGAGAATTGCACAGGTCTTGTGCCGGCGGGGCTACTCCGTCGTGGCTCTGGCTCGCAGAGCGGACCGTCTGAAGATCCTGGCGGACGAGGACTCCACAGGAGCGATTCTGCCGGTGGTCGCCGATGTCCGCGACCGAGAAGGGCTGGCCCGGGCCCTCGACGAGCTGCCTCCGGAATTCCGTGACATCTCGGTGCTCGTCAACAACGCCGGCCTCTCACGGGGGTTCGGCCCCCTTCAGTCGGGCAGTGCCGATTCCTGGCGCGAAATGATCGACACGAATATCTCCGGTCTGCTGAACCTCAGCGGCCTGGTGCTTCCCCGGCTCGTTTCCCGCGGGTCCGGGCACGTGGTGAACATCGGCTCGATCGCGGCGAGTTACCCGTACATGGGCGGAAACGTCTATGCCGCCACCAAGGCATTCGTCCACCAGCTGTCGCTGAACATGCGCGTCGACCTCCAGGGAACGGGCGTCAGGGTGAGCTGCGTGGCGCCGGGTATGGCGAAGACCGAGTTCGCCAAGGTCCGCTACGACGGGGACGAGGAGTGCGCCGACGCGCTCTACCGGGACATCGAGCCGCTCACCCCCGACGACGTGGCCGAGGCGGTGGCCTGGTGTCTCTCGCAGCCCGCCCGCGTCAACGTCAACATGATCGAACTCATGCCGGTCGAACAGCACTTCGGGCTCGGCTTCGCCGGTAGCCCGCCCGCCCCGCCGGGTGGTGCGGAGGGTGCGTGAGTCTGTGCTGACCGCCTCCCGGCGTGTGGCCGCGCCGGACGTGCTCGTCGCAAGACCCGCGCGCCCCGAGGACGCGGAGCAGATCGCTCTGCTCTCCGCCCCGTTCGTCGAGCAGGGCCTGCTGGTCGCCCGCCCGCTGGCCGAAATCGCCGCGACATCGCAGGACTTCGTGGTCGCTTGCGAAGGGGACCGGCTGGTCGGCTGCGCCGGGGTGACACCGTCCGGCGGCAGCCTGGTCGTCTACAACCTGTGCATTGCGGTCGACCGGCAGGGCAGCGGAATCGGCCGGCATCTGGTCGGCATTGCCGAGACCACCGCCAGAGAACTGGGCTACAGCTCTTTGCTGGCCCTGACCCGGCACGGCGGGGAATGGTTCGGGAAGCTGGGCTTCAGAGAAGTCCCGGCGAGCGAGACCCGTGACGAATGGCGCACTCTTTTCCGTCCGGGCCGAAAATCCAGCCTCTACCAGTTGAGGCTCACCTCCTAGCAGTCCGGAAACCGAAGCACGCCCATGTGCCGACTCAAGCAGACCAAGGAGTAACCCAGTTGATAATCTGCGGGTTGAAACTCACGCATGATGGTGCCGTCGCCCTGGTCGACGACGACCGTCTCGTGTTCAGTGTTGAGATGGAGAAGCTGGGGAACGGTCTGCGCTACAGCACTGTTGCCGACTTCAGCCTGATCCCCGGAGTCCTCTCCGACTTCGGCTACAAGCCGGAGGACGTCGACCAGTGGGTCGTCGACGGCTGGGACGGAGACGTTTCCGGAACGGTTTCCCTCCTGGACCAGGGGGTGCCCACAGAGATCGTGGTCGGTCCCTACCGGGAGTCGGCTGCGTGCCCGGCGCTCGATTCGCCCAGCGTCTCGGGCACGTTCCCGATGGACGGCAGGACCTATCCGTACACGAGCTTCCCGCACGCGGCGGGACACGTGGCGAGCGCTTACGCATCCAGCCCCTTCGCCCAGCGCGACGAAGGCTCCTTCGTCCTGGTCTGGGACGGCGGACTCTTCCCCCGCCTCTACTGGGCGGACCCGCGCGGCGGCGTGGAGAACCTGGGCGAACTCTTCCCCCTCATCGGCCATGCGTACGCCATCGCGGGACACCACTTCGGGCCCTTCCGCAAAACCGTCCAGTCACCCACGGTCGACGACCTCTCGGTCGCCGGCAAGCTCATGGCGTACATCGCGCTGGGCCGGGTGGACGAGAGCGTCGTCACCGTTCTGCGGGAGGAGTTCCACCGGGTCTTCGAGAGCGATGAGCCGGCTTCCGTGGAGTACCGCGCGACGGTCGGCGGGTACGGCAGTCTCTTCGAGCGGTCCGTGCCTCCCATCCACGAGTTCTTCTCCGCGGTCCGCGCCCGGGTGTCGGAGAACGGGATCAGCGACGAGGACGTCCTGGCGAGCGTGCACGCCTTCTTCGAGGCCCTCCTCGTCGAACGGATCACCGCCAAGGTCCGCGCCGCCAAGGGCGACGGCCCGTGGAACCTGTGCTTCGCCGGCGGCTGCGCGCTCAACATCAAGTGGAACAGTGCCCTGCGCGAGGCGCCGGACTTCCGTGACGTGTGGGTCCCGCCGTTCCCCAACGACTCGGGTTCCGCCATCGGAGCGGCCGTTCTGGGCCGGGCACAGCGCGACGGCCTGGCACCGCTCGCGTGGAACCCCCGCCTGGGCCCGGAGCTGACGCCGTCGGACGAGCTGCCCGCCGGCTGGTCGAAGTCGGCATGCTCTCCGGAGGAACTCGCCGCGATCCTCCACGAGTCCGGAGAGCCCGTGGTGGTCCTGCACGGACGAGCCGAACTCGGCCCTCGCGCACTCGGCGGCCGCAGCATCCTCGCGGCCCCGGTCAGCGCGTCGATGAAGGACGAGCTGAACCGGGTGAAGGACCGCGAACCCTACCGGCCCGTCGCCCCCATCTGTCTCGAGGCCGATGCACCGGAGATCTTCGCTCCCGGCACGCCGGACCCGCACATGCTCTTCGACCACGAGGTACGGGCGGAATGGGTGGACCGGATCCCCGCGGTCATCCACCTGGACGGCACCGCGCGGCTCCAGACGGTCGGCCCGGCGGACGACGACCTGCTCTTCGCCGTACTGTCCGCCTATCAACGGCTCAGCGGTGTCCCCGTGCTGTGCAACACCAGCGCCAACCTCAACGGGCACGGCTTCTTCCCCGACGTGGCCTCCGCGGCCGAGTGGGGCAGGGTCGCCCGGATCTGGAGCGACGGGACGCTGTATCAGCGGACCGACGGCTGAGCCGAGGCATGACACCGGAGGCACACCCCGACCCGGCCGCCCAGGACGTGGCCGAAACCCTCGTCGCCACCCTGCCCCGGATCAGGGAACTGCACGGCCGGACCGTGGTCGTGGTGGCCGGGCACCACGTGCTCGCCGACGACAAGCTGCGGCACGCGTTCTGCGGTGACATCGGGTTCCTGCGGTACAGCGGGGTGAGGACCGTCCTGGTGCACGACGGCGGCCCTCACCTCCCGGCATGGCTGGACGACGACCCGGCTGCGCTGCGCACCCATGTCGCGGGATACGTACAGCGGGGACTGGTGGGGAGCCTCAACGACCACACCACGCTGGCGGTCGGCCTCACGGGTGAGGACGGCCGCACGCTGGAGGTGGGCGAGGGAGAGGACGTACGGGTCGATCCGGGGGTGCTCCGCGTGTTCCTCGACAGTGGCCGGATTCCGGTGGTGTCGAGCATCGCGTACGGCAAGGACGGCGGCATCCGCCACCTCGCTGCGACATCGGCCGCCACCGCTCTCGCCTCGGCGCTCGACGCCGCCTTGGTGCTCCCGGCCGGAGCCGGAGCGGTGGGCCCGGCGTCCGCGACCTTCGTCGACATGGCCGTGCCGCACGCGGTGTTGAGGCATCTCCATCGCCTCTGACGAGGACAACACCGCGCACGGCCGGGCGTACGGAAGCGTCGCTCAGCGGAGCGGGGATGGGGTGGTCCAACCCGATCGTGTGGCCCCAGCGGACATTCCGGCGGGTGCCCGGCAACCTTTCGGGCTCCGGCGGCAACTGAGGGGTGAACAGTGCACCTCACCCCAAGGAGCCACCGCCCATGTCCGCTTCCCCGCACCGCCGCCCCACCGGACGTCGAAGGCTTGCCCTGGTCGGAGCGGCCACCCTGATCGCCGCCGGTCTCGGCGCCGTGCCGCTGGTCGTGAAGGCCGATGCCGTGGCACCCGCCGACCTCGCCCACGGAGTGCTGCCCGCCCGGGACGGCTGGGCCGCGAGCGGCTCGGGCACCACCGGCGGCCGGGCCGCGGCCGCAGCACGCGTCTTCACCGTCTCCACCCGCGCCGAGCTGGCGAAAGCCCTGGCCGCGGGCCCGGCCGACGCCCCGCGGATCGTCCGGGTCAAGGGCCTGATCGACGCCAACACCGACGACAGCGGGAAGCCGCAGAGCTGCGCCGACTACGCCGCGGGCACCGGCTACTCGCTCGACTCCTACCTCAAGGCCTACGATCCCGCCGTCTGGGGCCGTGCCAAGGTGCCGTCCGGCGCCCAGGAGGACGCCCGCAGGGCGGCCCAGGCCAGGCAGGCCGCCCGCATGGTGTTCACGGTGCCGGCGCGGACCACCGTCATCGGCGTGCCCGGCACCGGAGCGGGCATCACCGGCGGCAGCCTGGTCGTGAAGAACGCCGACAACGTGATCATCCGCAACCTGTCGCTCACCGACGTCCGGGACTGCTTCCCGCAGTGGGACCCGACCGACGGCTCCACCGGCAACTGGAACTCCGCCTACGACGCCGTCAGCCTGCGCGGCGCCACCCACGTCTGGGTCGACCACAACAGCTTCTCCGACGCCCCGCACCCGGACTCCGCCAACCCGGTCCGCTTCGGCCGCGAGTACCAGGTCCATGACGGCGCCCTCGACATCACCAACGCCTCCGACCTGGTCACCGTCGGATACAACGCGTTCAGCAACCACGACAAGACGATGCTGATCGGCAGCAGCGACAAGGACACCAAACTGCGGGTGACGCTCCATCACAACGTCTTCCGGGGCATCGTCCAGCGCGCCCCTCTCGCCCGGGTGGGTCAGATCCACCTGTACGACAACTACTACGACACCACGGCGTCGGAGGGCTACGCGCACAGCTACAGCGTCAACTCCCGAGCCGGCGCCCAGGTCGTCACGCAGAACAACTACTGGAAGCTCTCCTCAGACCGGAAGACCTCCCAGCTGCTCAGCGGAGACGGCACCGGAGCCATCGCGGGCAGCGGCAACCTCGTCAGCGGCGCCCCCGTGGACCTGGTCGCCGCTCACAACGACGCCAACCCCGGGAAGAAGATCAAGACCACCGTCGGCTGGAAGCCCACCCTCACCGCCGGACTGGAACCCGCCGCCGGACTGCCGGCGAAGCTGGCGGCGAAGGCGGGCGCCGGCGTCCTCACCGAGACCGGAGGCAAGGCTCCCGCCCCGTCCGGTCCGGCCGGCGGCCGTACGCTGACGGTCGCCGCCGACGGCTCCGCAGCGCACCGTTCCGTGCAGGCCGCCGTCGACGCGGCCACCGCGGGCGACACCGTCCTGGTGGCACGCGGCACCTACCGGGAGACGGTGAACGTCCCCGCCTCCAAGCACGGGCTGACCCTCAAGGGCGTCACCGGCAATGCCGAGGACGTCGTCATCACCTACGACAACGCCTCCGGCACGCCGAAGCCCGGAGGCGGTACGTACGGAACCGCGGGCAGTGCCACCGCGACCTTCTCGGCGAACGACATCACCGTCACAGGTGTCACGGTCGAGAACACGTGGGAGAGGTCGGCGCACCCGGACGTCAGGGACACCCAGGCCGTGGCGGTCAACGCGTCCGGCGACCGTCAGAAGTACCTCGACTCGCGATTCATCGGGCACCAGGACACCGTCCTGAACTGGGCTCCCTCGGCCACCGGCCAGTACCGGCAGTACTTCCGCCACTGCTTCATCGCGGGGGACGTCGACTTCGTCTTCGGCAACGCCACCGCCGTTTACGACCACGTCAACATCACCCTGCGCGACCGGGGCGCCGCGGCCGGCGGGCTGGGCGGATACCTCGCCGCGCCGAACACCGATGCGGCCAAGCCGTACGGGATCCTCATCACCGACAGCACCATCAGCAGCCCCGCCCAGCCCGGGACCTACTACCTCGGCCGGCCCTGGCACCCCGGCGCGAGCGCGGTCGGCCAGCTGGTCATCCGCAACACGAGCCTGCCCGCAGCCGTGAAGACCGAGGGGCCCTGGACCGACATGGGGGGTTTCTCGTGGAAGTCCGCCCGGTTCGCCGAGTACGCCAACACGGGCCCCGGCGCCGGCACCGGAGCGAACCGGCCCCAGCTCGGCCCGGACCAGGCCGCGGCCCACACCGCCCGCGCCTACCTGGCCGGCACTGACGGCTGGAACCCGACGGTCTGATGAACGGACTGCTACGCTCCGGCACCTGCCTGAGATCGCCCCCGTCGCACCGAGAAGCCGTACCGAGGCCATGACCGAAGACGAGGCGGCGGCCGCGGATTTCCACGCGTTCTTCGAACGCCACCATGCCCAACTCTCCCGCCTGGCGTACCTGCTGACCGGAGAGGCGGACGCTGCCGACGACCTCGCCGCGGACGCGATGGTCGCGCTCTGGCACCGCTGGGACAGGGCCCGCCGCGCCGACTCCGCGGCGGCCTACGCCCGCGGAATCGTCGCCAACCTCGCCCGCAGCCGGATCCGGAGCACGGTGCGCGAGCGGCGGCGCGTCCTGCTGTTCTGGTCGCACCGCCCGGAGCGGACCGACGGCCCGGACATGGCCGCCGTCATGGACGTACGGGCCGCGCTGGACACCCTGCCGTTCCGCAAACGCGCCTGCGTGGTACTGCGGTACGCCTTCGACCTCTCGGAGAAGGACACCGCGGCGGCGCTCGGGATATCGGTGGGTACGGTGAAGAGCCAGACCTCGAAGGGGACGGCGGAACTGCAGCGGCTGCTCGGTGCCCGGGCCGCCGACGATGAGCTGGTGGGAAGGGGAAGCCGGTGACCGACGAACTGCGCGGACTGCTGCGCGAGAGCGCCGAAGCCCACCTGCCCGACCGGGCCCGCATGCTGGCCCGGGTCGAGCGCGGCATGGCCCGTCGCGGCACCGCCGACCGGCTGCGGGACCGCGAGCGCGCCCGCGCCCGCACCCTGTCCTGGCCGAAGATCGTCCTCGCGACCCTGGCCACCGCCGGAACCCTGACGGTGAGCGCCCTCACGGTGGTCGCCGTCGTGCACACCCCGGACCCGCCACGGAATCCGACGGCCGCCGCCCCGTCCGCCGGCGGCAGCGCGGCACCGCCGGCGGAGGGCAGCCGGACCGAGGACGGTCCACTGTGGGCCGACGGCTCCGTCGACCCCCACGGCAACGCCTACTGGGCACAGAGCAACGTCACCCTCAAGGCGAGGAAGCCGCTCACCGCGCTCGTCGTCGAGCTGCGCATCGCCCTCACCGAAGGGGTGAAGGACACCGGCAGCTGGCGGACCCGCCCCGCCGCGGACTTCGACCTCTCCGTCCGCCAGGAAGGCGGCTTCCTCGTCTACCGGTGGACCCTCAAACCCGGCAGGACCGTCCCGGCCGGCGAGCACGTCTTCGCCGGCCAGTTCAACCACGCTGCCGGCGGACGCGACGCGAAGGACGACACGTACCGGATCGACGCCGGTGCCGGTGACGCGGAGAGCGGAGCCGCCGTGTGGGGTGGGTTCGCGTAGGGCGCGTCCACGCCCCGCCGTTCAGCGTCGCTGTTCCCGGTCGAGCGCTTCGTCGAGGGTGATGGCGGCCATGATCAGCGACAGGTGGGTGAATGCCTGTGGGAAGTTTCCCAGTTGCTCCCCGCTCGGACCGATCTCCTCGGCGAAGAGCCCGACGTGGTTCGCGTACGTCTGCATCTTCTCGAAGGTGTACCGGGCTTGAGGCAGCCGACCTGCCCGGGCGAGTGCGTCCACGTAGAGGAAGGTGCACAGACTGAAGGTGCCTTCCGAGCCGCGCAGTCCGTCCGGCGACGCCGCCGGGTCGTAGCGGTAGACAAGGCTGTCGGAGACGAGCTTGCGGTCCATGGCGTCGAGCGTGGACAGCCAGGCAGGATCCCTGGCGGCGATGAATCCGACCCTCGGCATGAGCAGCAACGAGGCGTCCAGGACGTCGCTGTCGTAGTGCTGGATGAAGGCGCGCTCCTTCTCGCTCCAGCCGCGTTGCATGACCGCGTCGAAGACGGTGTCCCTCGCCTTGCGCCATCTCTCCAGGTCGGCGGGCTTGCGCATGACCTCGGCCAGACGCATCCCGTGGTCGAAGGCCACCCAGGACATCATCTTGCTGTAGGTGAAGTCCTGTCGGCCGCCGCGAGTCTCCCAGATGCCCTCGTCCGGCCTGTCCCAGTTGTCGGCGAGCCAGTCCATCGTCCTGGCCAGGCTCTGCCACCCCCGGAAGCTGGCCTGCTGTGCGATTTCGTCACCTTGTGCCAGTGCGTATACGGCCTCGCCGTAGATGTCGAGCTGAAGCTGGTCGGCAGCGCCGTTGCCGATGCGCACGGGCGCGGAACCGCGGTAGCCCTCGAAGTGATCGAGTGTCTCCTCCGGCAGGTCGGGATCGCCGTCGACCCGGTACATGGTCTGCAGCGGCTCGCCGTCCTTGCCCTCGCGCTCGCGCAGCCTCTCCACGAGCCAGTGGACGAAGGCGATGGCCTCCTCGACGAAGCCGAGGTCCAGCATGGCCCGCACGGACAGCGAGCCGTCACGCACCCAGGTGAAGCGGTAGTCCCAGTTGCGCTCTCCGCCGACCTGTTCGGGCAGGCCCATCGTGGCCGCCGCGATCAAGGCGCCGGTGGGGGCGTAGGTGAGGAGCTTGAGAGTGATCGCCGAGCGGTGGACCAGCTCGGGCCAGCGGCCCCGGTAGTGGGACTGGTGCAGCCACTGCTCCCAGAAACGGTTGACCTCCTCGACCTGTCCGGTCAGCCCGTCGACGGTGGGGGAGACCGGTGCCTCGCCGCCGGATGCGCAGACGGTGAAGACTGCGCCGCCGGACTCACCGGCGCTCAGCGTCACCCTGCCGCCCACGTCGTCGCCGTCCCGCTCCAGCGGGAAGGTGGCCTGCAGGTGCGCATCGATCCCCGGAGCCCGGAACACGGCGCCGTTGTCGTCGAGTTCGAGCTGATGGCCGGCCCGGGCGTAATCGAAGCGCGGTCGGCACTCGAGCGTGAAGTCGACGGTGCCCCGCACGGCGCGTACCGCGCGGACCAGGGTGTGCCGGTCGGTGGCGGTGCGGGTGGGGTCCGGAGGCATGAAGTCGATCACCTCGCCCACGCCGTCCGGCGACATGAACCGGGTCACCAGGATGGCGGTGCCGGGGTAGTAGAGCTGTTTGCAGACCGCGTCGGGGTTCTCGGGGGCCAGCAGAAAGTACCCGCCGCGGTCGTGGTCGAGCAGGGCGGCGAAGATGCTGGGAGAGTCGAACCTGGGGGCGGCGAACCAGTCGACGACGCCCTTCGACGAGACGAGTGCGGCGGTCTGCAGATCGCCCACCAGGCCGTGCTCAGCGATGGGTGGATAGCGGTCCATGGTTGCTCCGGAGTCTCGGAGGAGACCCCCTGCATCCACCATCGCTCACCCCGGTCGTCCTTGCCACGCCGATGTGGCGTGCCGGAGGTCGGGGCAGCCGACAGGGACGGCGGCGGCCTTGCTTCAGCCCTGAGTGGCGTGCGGCTTCGCTCCCAGCATCTCTCTGGCCAGCTCCGCAATATTGGCCACGGCGTGGGAGAGCCCGCTCACCACTATGGCGGCCGCGGCGATCAGGACCCAGCCGGCCGCCTCGTGCGGCAGCGCGGGGGCCACCACGACAGGCGATCCGCCCTCTCCGTGCGCCGTGCGCGGCTCTCTTCGCAGCACCTCTTTGGCGATCTCCGCAACACCGGCGACAGCGTGGAACACCGCCCCCAGGGCGATGCCCGAGGCGCCGATCAGGACCCAGCCGCCCCTCCCGATCCCGGCGGTGCGGGGTGCCGGAGCGGACTTCATTCTCAGGTGACGTATGCGGGGCATGGGCTCGGCCTCCTTCGGCGCCACCGTCGGCTTGCCGCGACCTCGGAGGGAGATCGGGCGCCTGCGTCCTCAGGGTCGCGATGAGGAGGACTCTCTGATCATCCGCTGCGGGTGGTCCTCGTACCGCCACTGTAGTGCGGGCCCGGCGATCAGGCGCGGCGCAGCCGCGACGGGGCAACTCGAAGTGAGACCACGGCTACGGTGCGTGCCCTGCGCGAATCGTCCTGCCCGTCGGCCGCGGGCCAGGCTGCCGCGAACGGGCCGCTGCGCGGCTGATGAACGGCCGTGCGGCATACGCAGAATGGGAGCATTCACCAGCTGTTGTCGAACCGAAAGCGACTGCCATGAACCGCCTTCCCGCAGACCCGACGGTGCTTCACCCGTTCCCCGACCAGCCGCGCGTGGTGCTGCTGAAGCCGCTGGTGACCTCGCCGCTGATCGAGGTCGGCGAGTACTCCTACTACGACGACCCGGAAGATCCGACCGCGTTCGAGACCCGCAACGTTCTCTACCACTACGGGCCGGAGAAACTGCTCATCGGGAAGTTCTGCGCTCTGGGAACCGGAGTGCGGTTCATCATGAACGGCGCCAACCACCGCATGGACGGCCCCTCCACGTTCCCCTTCCCCATCATGGGCGGCTCCTGGGCCGAGCACTTCGACCTGCTCACCGGCCTGCCAGGAAGGGGCGACACCGTCGTCGGCAACGACGTCTGGTTCGGCTACAACACCATGGTCATGCCCGGAGTCCGTATCGGGCACGGCGCGATCATCGGATCCGGCAGCGTCGTCGTCGACGACGTCCCCGACTACGCCATCGTCGGCGGCAACCCGGCCAAACTCATCCGCACCCGCCACAACGACGACGACATCGCCCGCCTGCTTGACCTCGCCTGGTGGGACTGGCCCGCAGAACACCTCACCGAACACATCCGGGTCGTCATGTCCGGCACCATCGACGACCTCGAAGAGATCGCACCACGAGCCTGAGCCGGCCCACAGGGAGCACACACCACTCCGGGACACCAGTGGTGACCGGCCGGCCGGGCCCACCGACGCAGCGGTTCAGCCGGAGAAGGCCTCCGCGAACGCCCCGGCGCTCTGCGACACCCCACTGCAGTTCGTTGCCGCGTCGTCCGACGAGGTGTCACCGTCCTCGCACTGCCGGTCCCGGAAGGCCGACCACATCGACACCCAGGCGATGCCCTTGTCCTCGGCGAAGGACCGCACCCGAGCCGCGTCGGACAGCGTGAACGTCTCACCGGCGATGTCGTTGTCACCGATCATCGAGGTGACGGCGAGACCGCGCCAGGCGTCGTCGGCGGAGAGGCCGAAGACGTCCTGCAGTTGATCGTGCGCGGCCTGGGCGGAGGCGATCGCGTAGTCACCCATGTCGCCGGTGTACGTGCCGCCGTAGTTCATCGTCATGATGTTGACGGTGGCCACCTGCACGCCGTTGTCGTTGGCGGACTGCAGCAGCGCAAGGCTGCCCTCGTCGAGCCCGGAGGGCATGACGGGCAGGGTGAAGGAGACCGTCAAATCGCTGCGCTCCTTCTGGAGCAGCGCGATGGCCTTGGAGCGCATCTCGACCGCGTCCGAGTCGCCGAGGTCGTCGCCCTCGATGTCGAAGTCTGCCTGCGTCGCCCCGGCGGCGTCGAGCGCGTCCGCGTAGGCAGCGGCGAGCGCGGACGCGTTGGCGCAAACCGCTGCGAGCTCCGCGCCGGAGGCGCCGCCGAACGAGACGCGCACGCTGCTGCCGGACGATGTCAGCGCCGAGATACGGGACTTCACCGTCGGGTCGTCGATGGCCTGGCTCCCGTCCCACTTCGGCGTGCAGTCACTTCCGTCCGAGATGACGAAGGCCAGGTTGTACGCCGAAGGGGAGCCGGCGGAGTCGTTGGCGGAGGCCGCGGTGGCGCTGACGTAGGGGGCGTAGGACGTGCTCGGCGCCGCTGTCGTCGAGGGTGACGCACCGGCCCCGGACGGGGTCGGCGAGCCTGCGTCGCCCGATGGTCCGGTCCCGTCCGAGGAACATCCGGCACAGGCCAGGGCCACCAGACAGGCGAGCCCGGCGGCCGGCTTCAGGAAATTTCGCATCGTACGTACTCCCGCTCTCGTGATTGCCGTGCCAGGTCGGAAACAAATCATGTTCCCGGAGTGGGAATGTCTCATATGCGGCTGAATTTTATCGCGGCAGGAAGTGCGCAGACGGTTCATGGAAACCTTCCAGAATACGGATCGCCGAATGTAAATACCCGGGCAATCAGGCCCTTTTCATCCGCCCTGACTTCCGTGAGTGATTTCGGATTCGCTCAGGAAATGCACAGGTTGAGCTGTTGTTCATAGGAGCCTCATAGGGAAGTCAGGGTTTTGGCTCAGGGATCGGTCTTAATCTCCTGGAATGCATTCCGAGCCTCTTCCCGAAAACCGCTCCGCCCCGCGCGGCCGCCGCAAGCCCCGCAACGGGTGCGCGGAGGGCCCCGTGTTCGTCGACAACTCCGGGCGCAGGGCCAGATTGCTCCGCCGGATCGGTCTCGCCGGCGGTGCCGTCTGTGTCGTGTACGCGGCCGTGCTCGGCATGGCCTTCATGGGTTGGGGCACCTCGCTCGCCCCGTCCTCGCTGCTGCCCTTCGGGGGCGGCGGCCCTGCTCCCGGCGCCCAGGACCCCGGACTCGGTTACGGCGGGCCGCAGGGCGGCATCGGCACGCCGCCCCCGAAGCCCACCGGCGCCCCGCCGACAGTCACTCCCGCCCCGTCTGTCCCTGCCCCCACCCGCGCCAGCTGACCGGAGCCCGAAGAAACCCATGACGACCACCACACCCTCGCGCGGTCGCAGGCGCGCCCCTTCCCGGATGACGCGGGCCGCGGGCAAGGCCGCGGCCCTGCAGAAACCGCGCGTGATCCTCGCGCTGATTCTCCTCGCCGCGCTCACCGGCGTGATGTTGCTCGACGGCTTTCTGCGCGCCGAGGTGGGCGGCGACGAGCGCATCCGCACCGGGGCCGGTTCCGACGAGGTCCCCGACGAGGTCCTCGGCGGCGGACCGATCCTGAGCTTCCGGGGCGGCCAGGCGCAGTCGGTGTCGGTGCCGGACAAGACCATCGCCCTGACCTTCGACGACGGACCGGACCCCACCTGGACGCCCAAGGTCCTCAAGATCCTTGAGGACAACGAGATCCCGGGCACGTTCTTCCTGGTCGGCTCGATGGTCGCGCGTAACCCGGGCATCGTGAAGGACCTGGTGGATCAGGGCAGCGAGGTGGGCATCCACACGTTCACGCACGTCGATCTCTCGTACCAGAGCAGCGCCCGGGTCACCCGCGAGATGGAGCAGACCCAGCTCGCGCTCGCGGGTGCGGCGGGGATCACGACGACACTGTTCCGTGCTCCGTACTCCTCCCAGCCGGACGCAATCGACAACTACAGCTGGCCCGTCTACAAGCAGCTCGGCGAGCAGGGCTACACCAGCGTCTTCGTGGACACCGACAGCGACGACTGGAAGACCCCGGGCGTTTCCAAGATCGTCGAATGGGCCACGCCGTCCTCGGGCAAGGGCGCCTCTGTGCTCTTCCACGACGCGGGCGGCGACCGCAGTCAGACGGTCAAGGCGCTTCCCGAGTACATCAAGAAGATGAAGGCGCTCGGCTACACGTTCACCACCGTCAGCGGCGCGACCCAGAAGGCGGGGAGCGGCGCCCAGGGGGCGGACGCCGGGGCGGCCGGCACGGACCAGCAGGCGAACCGTCAGCAGGTCGGCGGTGAGCAGCCGGGAGACCGGGCACCGGGTGACGCGCGACCCGGGGGAGCGGGCAGCCTCCAGGCCGCCCACCGCACCGCCACGGGAGCGACCCTGTTCGAGGGCAAGGCCCTCATCGCGGCCGTCGCCGTTGCCGAGTGGGCCGTTCCGGGGCTCGCGATCGGGCTCGCGGTGGTCGGTGTCGCCGTCATGGGCCGGTTCGGGCTGATGGTGATCCTCGCCCGACGTCACCACAGACAGCGCAACAGGCGCCGGTTCAGCTGGGGGCCGACGGTCACCCGGCCGGTGAGCGTGATCGTGCCCGCGTACAACGAGAAGGAGTGCATCGCCAACACCCTCAAGTCGCTGGCGCAGAGCACCCATCCGATCGAGATCATCGTCGTCGACGACGGTTCGACGGACAACACGTCCGAGATCGCCGAGTCGCTCGGCATGCCAAACGTCCGCGTCATCCGGCAGGAGAACGCGGGCAAGCCTGCCGCACTCAACAACGGCGTACGCAACGCCCGTTACGACATCATCGTGATGATGGACGGCGACACCGTCTTCGAGCCGGACACCGTGGGACAGCTGGTGCAGCCCTTCGCCGATCCACGGGTCGGCGCGGTTGCGGGCAATGCCAAGGTCGGCAACCGCGACACGGTCATCGGCGCGTGGCAGCACATCGAGTACGTCATGGGCTTCAACCTCGACCGCCGCATGTACGACCTGCTGCGCTGCATGCCCACGATTCCGGGCGCGATCGGCGCCTTCCGCCGTGACGCGGTGCTGGAAGTCGGCGGTATGAGCGAGGACACCCTCGCCGAGGACACGGACATCACCATCGCCATGCACCGCGCGGGATGGCGGGTCGTCTACCAGGAGCACGCCAAGGCCTGGACGGAGGCGCCCGGTTCGCTGAAGCAGCTGTGGAGTCAGCGCTACCGCTGGAGCTACGGCACCATGCAGGCACTCTGGAAGCACCGAAAGTCCCTTACGGACAAAGGCCCGTCGGGTCGCTTCGGCAGGGTCGGCATGCCGCTGGTCGTGATCTTCCAGATCGTCACGCCCGTGTTCGCCCCGCTCATCGACGTGTTCACCGCCTATTCGATGATCTTCGTCGACTTCAAGGCGGCCCTGATCGCGTGGCTGGCGGTGCTGGCCGTTCAACTCGTCTGTGCGGCCTACGCGTTCCGGCTTGACCGCGAGCGGTACCGGTACCTCCTGATGATGCCGCTACAGCAGCTCGCGTACCGCCAGATGATGTACCTGGTCCTCATCCACTCCTGCGTCACCGCGCTCACCGGCGGCCGCCTGCGCTGGCAGAAACTCAAGCGCACGGGCGAAGTCGGCACCCCCGCGGGGGCCGGCCGATGAGCGGGGTCCCGTACCGGCGGCAAAGCGGCCAGGACGCCCCGGCGGGGCCAGGATTTGACGTGCACACTCTCCGGCTGACCCGGGTGCCGGCGGCGCCGCCCGTGCCGCCCGTGCTGAGATCCGAACCGCCGAAGGCGCAGAGCGCGCGGCCGGCCGGAGGGCGTGATCGCTACTTCGACGTGCTGCGCGCCGTTGCTCTCGTACGCGTGGTGACCTACCACGCCTTCGGCTGGGCCTGGGCAGGCATGCTCTTCCCGTCCATGGGGGTGATGTTCGCGCTCGCCGGCACGCTGATGGCGAAATCCCTCGAGCGTCCGGCGCTCCAGGTGATCAAGGGCCGGATGCGCAGGCTGCTCCTGCCGTTCTGGTTCTGGGGCTTCTTCGTCGTGGCCGCGATGGTGATCCACGGCTGGACGCCGGGCCCGGACGTTCTCTACTGGGTGCTGCCCCTCGGTGACCCCCAGGGTGACGAGTGGGGTGTCCAGGCCTGGGAGGTCCTCTGGTACCTGCGTGCGTACCTCTGGTTCGTTCTGCTCTCTCCGCTCCTGCTCCGGGTGTTCCGCAAGGCGCCCATCCCTGTGCTGCTGCTCTCCCTGGCTCCGGTCCTGGTCTTCCAGTTCCTCTGGGTGCCACCCGACGGCCGCTTCGGTGGCGGCCTCGTCGACCTCGCCACCTTCCTGTTCTGCTGGCTCGTCGGCTTCGCACACCACGACGGCGTCCTGCGGAGGATGAAGCCGGGCCCCGTGGTCACCGGTTCGCTCGCGGCGCTGGCGTTCGGCGCCCGGTACGCGCTCACGCACCAGGCGGAGACGGGTGGTTACGACCTCGACGACATCCCCCTCGCGCAGACCTTCTACTGCGCCGGCTTCGTGACGCTGCTGATGTACTTCAAGGCGTACTACAAGGTCGATTTCGCGGGCCTCGCGCGCTTCGGGAGACTCGACCGGATCGTGACGATCTTCAATCGCCGTGCCGTGACGATCTACCTCTGGCACGAGATCGCGCTGATCCTCGCGGTCCCCCTGCTCGACCGCTTCTGGGACGCTCCCGCCCTCGCGGCCTACCTGCCGCTGGAGAGCCAATGGTTCCTGTTCGGGATCGGGTGGCTCCTGCTCGCGGTGGCCGTCCTGCTGTGCGGCTGGGTCGAGGACGTGGCGGCGAAGAAGAGGCCGCGGCTGTTTCCGTAGGGGGAGCCGGCACCCCGACGCCGCGCGCGCCGCTCGGCGGTTGGCCGCCGCCTCCCGGGGCTTCGCTTCCCCCGCTCACCGCGTCGGGGGCGATGCCGAGGGTGAGGGTGCCGGTGTACCCCTGGGTCGTGTCGCCGGTGACGGTCATCAGTCCGTCCCGGGCGCCGCCTCCGCCGTAGACCATGGCGTCGGCGAGTTTGGTGGGCGTGCTGCTCGTCCGCCGGTGCGGCCTGGTACAGCTTGTTCGTCAACTGGTACGGGTCGCCCGCCAGGTCGTAGTACTCGCGGAACGTGGGGGCGACGTCGATGTTCGCGGTGATGCGGCTGTCGGTGGTTCCCGCGCTCAGGCCGCCGGCCGGCCAGGAGAGGTAGAACGGCACCTCGTGCGCCGGGCGGTAGCCGGCTTGTCGCTGCGGTCGTTCTCCGGGACGGAGGGCCTGCCGTTCCGGTCCGGGACGGCCTTGCCGGCGTACTTCGCCTCGGGGGTGCGCGGACCGTGGGAGGCGTACGGGGTGACGTACGCGAACCAGGGCCGGGAGTCGGCCGCCGCCTTGTCGAGGCAGTTCAGGTTGCGGTTCTTGATGATGTTGGTGGAGAACCCATCGATCGTCTGGACCGTGCCGTTGACGTTCCACTGCGCGGCAGCTCGTACGGGTACGGCAGACCAACTGCCGTGAAGGGGTGGAAGAGAGACGAGGACGAGGCATCGACTGGCCGGCCCCTCGGGGGCGCAGCGGGGTCAGATGACAGGTGGGGATCCTGCGGCTGGTCAGTGCCGAGAGCGACCGCTGATCAGCTCTTCACCAGCAGGCCGCGGCTGCGCAGGACCCATCGCTCGACCGGGCTGAAGATCAGCAGGTCGATGGCGATGCCGACGACGAGGATGAGGATGATGGCGAGGAACACGCCGGGCAGGTCGATGTTGTTGCGGCCGTTCTCCAGCAGCTGGCCGAGGCCCAGGCCCAGTTCGGGGGAGCTGGCGATGATCTCGGCGGCCATGAGGGAGCGCCAGGAGAAGGCCCAGCCCTGCTTGAGGCCGGCGAGGTAGCCGGGCAGTGCGGCCGGCATGACGATGTGCCGGGCGCCGCTCAGGCCGGTGGCGCCCAGGGTGCGCCCGGCCCGCAGGTAGAGCGGCGGGATCTGGTCGATGCCGGAGACCAGGCCGTTGGCGATGGAGGGGACGGCGCCGAGCAGGATGACCGTGTACATCATGGCGTCGTTGAGGCCGAACCACAGGACGGCGGGGGGTACCCAGGCGACCGAGGGCAGGGACTGCAGGCCCTGGAGGATCGGGCCGATCGCGGCGCGGACGAACTTCACCCGGGCGACGAGCAGTCCGAGCGGGGTGCCGATGGCCAGGGCCAGCAGGAAGCCGAGCAGTCCGCGTGACACGCTGGTCCAGATGACCTCGAGCAGGGTGCCCTTGAGCCACATGTCGGTCAGGCTGTCCCATACCGCGGACAGTGCGGGGAGTTTGGTCTCCTCGGTGACCTTCGTCGCGACGAGGATCTGCCAGACCAGGAGCACGAGGCCGACGGCCAGGACCGGGGGCAGGACCTTCTTGGCGAGGATCTCGCGGATGGGTGTGCGGTGGGTCTGGACCGCGTCGAGGGCGTCGAGGCCGGCCTCGAGGCCCGCCAGGTCGTCCTGCCTGCCCTTGGCCGCGGCCTTCGGGGTGGTGTCAGTGCTGGCCATGGCGGCGGATCTCCCCACGCAGGTGTTCAGTGATCTCAAGGGACAGTTCCGCCACGTCCGCGTCCTCGATGCGGCGCGGCTGCGGGATGCCCACGGTCCATTCCTTGGCGACCCGGCCGGGCCGGGAGGAGAGCAGGACCACGCGCTGCGCGAGCCGCACGGCCTCGCGCACGTTGTGCGTGACGAACAGGACGGAGAGGTTGGTCTCGGCCCAGATGCGGGTGAGTTCGCCGTGCAGTACGTCGCGGGTGATGGCGTCGAGCGCGGCGAAGGGTTCGTCCATCAGGAGCAGCTGGCTGTCCTGGGCGAGGGCCCGGGCCAGGGCGACGCGCTGGCGCATGCCGCCGGACAGTTCGTGGACGCGCTTGCCGTAGGCGCCGGCGAGGCGGACCAGTTCCAGCAGCCGTTCGGCCTCCGGTTTGCGGTCGGCCTTGGCCACCCCGCGCAGGCGCAGGGCGAGTTCGATGTTCTTGCCCGCGGTCAGCCAGGGGAAGAGGGCGTGTTCCTGGAACATGAGTGCCGGACGGCCGCCGGGGGTCTCGATGGACCCCGCGGACGGCTTGTCCAGGCCGGCGACCAGGTTGAGCAGGGTGGACTTTCCGCACCCCGAGGCCCCCAGGATGGTGACGAACTCTCCGGGAGCGACATCGAGGCTGATGTCGTCCAGGACGAGCTGTGATCCGGCCGGGCCGGAGAAGGACTTCGAGACGTGCTCGATGCGAGCGGCGTGCGTCAGCTCCGCTACGGTGCCCTCGGCAGCCTTGGCAAGCATGGTGGCCATGGTCGTCACCTCCTGGGGTTGCTGGATTGCGGGGTTACTTGGCGCCGAGGCCGGCGTCGGAGACCTCGGGCTTGCCGGCGGCCTTCAGTACCTTGTTCAGGAGCGTCAGGTCGTAGATGCCGGTCAGGTCGGGCTGCTCGATGAGCTTGGCCTTGACCGCGTAGTCGGCCTGCGTCTTCAGCGTGGTGGCCAGCGGGTCGTCGGTGATCGCGATGCTCGGCCAGGCCGGGTCGATGACCTTGGCGTCGAGCGGCTTGCCGCCCTCGGCCTCGAGCCTGGCGTTCGCGGAGGCCTTGGCCTTGTCCGGGTTGGTGTTGATCCACTCGTTGGTCTTCACGGTGCCCTTGAGGACGGCCTCGACCACGTCCGGGTGTTCCTTGAGGAACTTCTGCGACACGATGATGTTCGTGATCACGAACTTCTTGTCGGGCCACAGGGAGGTCTCGTCGAGGAGGACGGAGCCGCCGTCGGAGACGAGCTTGGAGGCGGTGGGCTCGGGTACCCAGGCGCCGTCGATCGAGCCCTGCTTGAAGGCGTCCGGGGTGACCTTGTTGTCCGTGCGGACGACGGAGACGTCGCCCTTGCCGGACTCCGGGTCGACCGTCCAGCCCTTCTCGGAGATCCAGTTGAGGAACGCGACGTCCTGGGTGTTCCCCTTCTGCGGGGTGGCGATCTTCTTGCCCTTGAGGTCGTCCAGGGTTTTGATCTTGTCCGGGTTCACGACCAGCTTGACGCCGCCGGAGGCCGAACCGGAGATGATCCTCAGGTTGGAGCCCTTGGACTTGACGTAGCCGTTGATCGAGGGCGAGGGGCCGATGAAACCGATGTCGAGAGAGCCGCCGTTGAGCGCCTCGATCTCGGACGGACCGGCGTTGAAGGACTGCGGCTTGATCTTGGTGCCGTTCAGTTCCTTCTCGATCAGGCCCTCCTGGAGACCGACCAGAGCGGTGGCGTGCGTCAGGTTCGGGAAGTACCCGATGCGGACCTCGGAGGCCGACAGCTTCTTGCCGTCGGTAGCCGCGACGTTGGCCTTGTCGTCGTCCTTCTTCGCCTCGGAACCGTAGCCGCAGGCGGTGAGCAGCAGGGGAAGTGCCGCTGTGACGGCGATGGCGCGCAGGGTGGTGAGCGGTCTTGCGGCAGACACGGAGGTGTCCTTTCACGGGATGGTGTTCAAGGAGGTGTGGAGAGACGGGCGACGCGAAGCCATCGGCACGCACGGCACCCACTTCCGGCCGTCGGCGGCGGGATCGCGGTCGCAGGCTGAGGAACGGAGAGGTGTGCGGCGCCCGAGCTCGGAGGCACGCGATCGGTGAGGTCGGCCGAGGGGCCCGCCCGGCCGGCGGAGAGCGGACGGGGACAGCGCCGATTGGCGCACTACACGGAGCCAGGCCCGGCGAAGGGTGTCAGCCGGTCCGACAGATGGCGCTGGACGTACGGACCAGGTCGATGTGTCGGCGGGAGGTCAGAGGCAGCATCCGGCCTGCGTGGTGCAGTGTTCGCACGGCCACCTCACTGAATTCCTAGTTTTCCTACCTGGTTGGTAGGCATATTGGCAGAGGTGGGCACCCGCCCCAAGAGGCTGACCGCATGGTGGACGCAGAGATCTCGCGATGTGAGAAAGTGCAGGTGGGGCAGGGGTCAGGGATTGGTCCAGGCCCCGGGGGTATCGGCCAGTGCCGATACGTCGGAGGGCAGGTCGGACGACGCGACGTCGGCGAGCGACACGCCGTCGAGGATCTCGCGCACGTTGGCCCGCAGTGCGATCCACAGGGGGAGTAGCGACTGGGCGGGGCCGGTGTAGGACAGGTCCGGTGGGCGGACCCCGCGCACCGAGACGAGCGGTCCGTCCACGACGCGGATGACGTCCGCGATGCTGATGGACTGGGCGGGCTTGGCCAGCCGGTAGCCGCCGTTGCCGCCGCGCTGGCTGAGCACGAGACCGCCTCGGCGCATGTCGTTCAGGATGCCTTCGAGAAACTTGTGCGGAATGTCCTGGGCGTCGGCGATGGCTTCGGCTTTCACCGGCCCGTCATCCTGTGACGCGGCAAGCTGCAGCGCGGCACGTACCGCATAGTCCGCCCTGGCTGAGATCCGCATAGGGACATTATCCGGCATGGATTGGGCCGGCGTCGGTCGCGGGTGGCCGCCTGCTGCCGGGCAGGTACTCGTGCCCGGCAGCCGTGGGGATCAGGTCGCGGATCCGCGACCTGAACGGTGCCCTGCGGGTCAATGGAAGGCGGCCGCCACCGCGCGGTGGGAGCCGTTGAGGTAGTGCTCGCCGATGGAGCGCAGGCGGTGCGCGACCGGGCGGTGAGCTGTCAGGACTCGGGCATTGCGCCAGAACCGGTCCAGGCCGGGGGCATCGGCGAGTTCCAGCACCCGGGCCGTGATGTGCAGGGTGGCCTTCGACATCACGGCCTCGGCCGTGGCGACCAGGGCGGCGACGCCCGCGGGTACCTCGGCATCGAGCTGCGCACCCGTGGCGAGGGCCTGTGTCATCACCTCCGTCGCCCGGTCGACCACGGCGGTGGCCGTCTGAGCGGCAGAGGCGAGTTCCCCGTACGTCAGGAAGAGGTCAGGGTCCTCACCCGGCAGCCGGTGTGCGCGGCCGCCCCTGCTGAGGTCGCGCGCTTCGGTGAGGGCGCCCTCGGCGATGCCGAGGCCGACGTGGCAAAGCGCCAGCCGGAGCGCGGGCTCCGCGAGCGCGGTGAAGGGCGCTGTCGACTCCTCGTCGTGCGGCCGGCGGCCCAGCACCTGCACCGGCGTGATGGTGACCCTGTCCAGGGCGACCTCGCCCGCGCCGGCGACCCGCTGCCCGAGGCGATCGTGGGCAGGTTCGACGGTCACGCCCTGTGCGCCGGCTGGGATCCGTACGACCAGGACGTCACCGGTCGCGGCGCAGACGGCATCCACCACGATCTGGTCGGCCGCGGCCACCGCCGTGTCCACGGACCGGCGCCCGTTCAGCACGTAGCCGGTGGTGCGCGGCCTCAGTGTGAGGTCCGGTCCCTCGGTGTCGCCGTTGGGTGCGGGAGTGCGGACCGCCCCGGTCCACAGCCACCGCTCGCGCACCGACTCCTCTTCGAGGGCGGTCGCTTGCTCGTGACTCGCGTAGAAGCGTCCGCTCCAGGCGTGTACGTAGTGGCGGGCGAGTACGTCGCCGACAGAGCTGTCCGCTGCGGCGATCTCCCGTATGACGGCGCATCCCGTACGCCAGTCCGCCCCGCGGCCGGGCCCGGGCGGGGTGAGGGCCGCCGGCAGGCCGGCCTCGCGCAGCCGGGCAGCCTCGTCGGTCGGCGGCTTGCCGGCCTGATCGCGGGCGATGGCGTCCGCGGCGAGGTCGTCCGCCACGTCGCGGGCGGTACGCAGGAGCGCGCGGCGCCGCTCATCGGCGGATCGGGGGCCGGCAGGACTGGGTGTCGTCCGCATGGGCGTCACCGGCAGACCCCGGTGCCGCTGTGTGGCGCAGGGGCTGGGCGGACAGTGGTGCCATGGGGGCTGGCGGTGGTCATGTCGGCTACTCCAGAACGTTGTTGTGTGGCGTCGGCCGGTTGCTGGGCGGTGTGGGAGGCGTGCTTGTCCGTTCAGCATCAGCGTCGTGGCCGGACGCACTTCACCGGTTCCCCACTTTTCCCATCGGATTGATAGGGATACTCGTCCGAAGCTGCGTTCCGGGCAAGAGTGTGACCGAATCGTGGACAATTCGATCTCGGGATGAAAGACGCCGCAGGTCAGTGGCCGGGTTGTGCGGCTGGGTCGCCGGCGGATCCCCTGTCAGGGAGTGCGTGCACTCAGGGGGTTCGCCTGATGTGATGCCTGTCGGCGAGCCTTCGTCGAGACGGAGATCCGCTGTGGCGGCAGGGGTGGCCAGGCTCTTCGCCCGGACATTCCCTATGTAATCAGTAGGGAAGTATTGACGCGTGCCCGCCGAGCACTTCACGATGTGGTCATGTCCCCGTCGCAGCCATTGCTCGTACGCCGCAGGCACGTTGACTTCCGTCTCGTCGCCAGCGCCGTCTGCCGACCTGTTTAGGGCTTCTTCGCCAGGGCATTTCCTCGACGCGCTCCGGTGTTCCGGTTGCCGCTTCTCTCCTTGCGTCGCGCGTCTTCGTGCCCCCGGCCCTGTGAGCCGTACGGGTCCTCCCGGCCCGCGACGCGCCGACCCTCCCGGTCGAATCCGGCACGGAGACCCCATGCCCTGTCGTGTCCGAACACCCGGCATCCGTACCTCACTCCGAGCAGCCGAAGGGGCTCATCGTGACCACTGCAATTCCCGCACCCGCCGTCCGCCGTTCCCCAGCCCTCCGCCTCCAGCTGGTCGGCGACCGTCCGCCCGGTGTTCCCGCCGGCGGGACGGATGGCGGCCGCGTCGGATACCTCGTGTTCCTGCCGGCGAACGTCGACCCGGTGGCACTGATGACAGCGCACGGCGTGCGTCCGGAGGTCCACCCCCTCGAGCCCAGGACGCTTCCGGTTCCCGAGCCGGAACCGGCCCCGCACCCCGACCCCGTCCAGCTCGACGACGCCATCCGGGTCGACCGCGCACGTCGGCTGGTCGAGGTCGACGGGCGCGAACTGGATCTCACCTACCTGGAGTTCGACCTCCTGGCCCACCTCGTGGCCCATCCGTACACGGTTCACACGCGTGATGCCCTCATCTCGGGCATCTGGGGTTACGGGCACATCGGTGACGGCCGTACGGTCGATGTCCACGTAGCCCGGCTGCGCCGCAAGCTCGGTCCCGCCTACCGGGACCGCATCTCCACCGTGCGCCGCGTCGGCTACAAGTACGTTCCCGACCACCAGTAGCGCCCAGGGCCGGCTCGTTGGCGGCGGGGTCAGCCCCGCAGCGTCTCCCGTGCGGTGACCAGGGGATCCTTCCCCCGCTGGTTGAACGGCAGTTTGCCGAGTACGACTGCCATGCCGCAGGTGTTGGTGAGGGCGGAGAACACCAGACCGGCCGCGATAGCGGCGGACAGCAGCTGGAACGCCGGACGGACGAACAGGCCCAGGGCCAAGCCCAGTAGCACGATACTGCCCGCGGTGAAGCGGACCTGGCGCTCCATGGCCCAGACGGCATGCGGCCGGCCGTCCGGGTACTGAAGCCCGTGACCCTCGGCAACCCAGGCCGTGGTGCCACCGGTCAGACTCGCAGCGGGGATGCCGTGGGAAGCCAGGGTCCCGGCGGCGTTGTCCGAGCGGGCACCCGAGGCGCACACCAGGAGAAGCGGCTTGCGCCCGGCGGCCTGCCGGAGCTCCGGCAGCGCCCGCCCGATGCGGTCGAGAGGGACGTTGACGGCGTCCGGCAGATGGCCGGACGTGAACTCGGCCGGAGTGCGGACATCGACGACGGTCAGCTCGTGGAGGCGGGACTGCGCCTCGCTGACGCTCAGCGTGGTGACGAAATCACTCATGGCGGATCAGATCCTTGGCAGAGGGGGGTAGCGAGGGTGGCGCCGTCGACGGTCCGGGACCCGTCCGCGGTGCGGTAGGCCTGCTGCCGTCCCGCTTCGGCCCTGCCTCGGGCGTGGGTTCGGGGCGAGGCACGCTGGCGAACGTACCTCATCACCAATCAAGGATCGGGAGCCCCGGCGAGGTTTCGCACGGCTGCAACACACCCGTCATGAGCGTGCCAATTTCCGATACTCCGCCGACCAGCTCTCCTGGCTGCGAGCGGAACCCCGGATTTATTTCAACGGCAGGCGTTTTGTGTACGGCGGATGAAATTGCCGCACGCTTGTGTGGATATCGATATCGGGACCGTTGACAGCGATTCTTCGGTTTATCGAAGCTGCTCACGTGTCCGTGACCGAATCGAATGTCCTCACCGCGCCCGCAGGGTCCTCGGGACCGCCCGGGCCGGCCGAGCGGGTACTCCCGCTCCGCCGGCCCGGGCGGTGGATCGCCACGGCCATCGTGCTGGTGCTGGTCTCCCAGGCCGCCCACGGGCTGCTGACCAATCGCTTCTACCAGTGGGACCGGTTCGCGTACTGGTTCGTGCGGCCGGTCATCCTGGAGGGCCTGTTCATCACCCTCCAGGTGGCCGCGTACAGCGCGGTCCTGGGCCTCGCGGGCGGCATCCTGCTCGCCCTCGGCAGGCTGTCCACGAACCCCGTACTGCGGTCGGTGAGCTGGACGTACATCTGGCTGCTGCGCTCAGTGCCGCTGATCGTGGTCCTGCTGTTCCTCTACAACCTCAGCGCCCTCTACCCCACCCTGAGCATCGGGGTGCCCTTCGGGCCCGCCTTCTTCACCTTCGACGAGTCGCGGCTGGCCACCGACATCGTCGTGGCGGTCGTGGGACTGAGCCTGAGCGAAGCGGCGTACGCGGCCGAGGTGGTACGGGCCGGTGTGCTCTCCGTCGACCAGGGCCAGCACGAGGCGGCGGCCGCGCTGGGGCTGCCCAAGCGGTACCAGTTCGCCCGGATCGTCTTCCCCCAGGCGCTGCGCTCCATCGTCCCCGCCTACGTCAACCAGCTGATCGGGCTGGTCAAGGCCACCTCGCTGGTCTTCTACGTGTCGCTGCTCGACCTGTTCGGCTCCGTGCAGAGCCTGGGCAGCACCTACCCGGGCGACGTGGTGCCGCTGCTGCTGGTGGCCACCTTCTGGTACGTGGTCCTCACCAGCGTCGTCTCGGTCATCCAGTTCTACGTCGAGCGGTACTACGCGCGCGGCGCGCTGCGCACCGTACCGCCCACCCCCCTGCAGCGGGCCCGGACGGGCCTGCGCGACCTCCGGAACCGCTTCCGGAAGGAGACGGCGCGATGACCACCATCACGCGGGCCGCCGCGATCGAGGTCCACGACGTGCACAAGTGGTACGGCGACCAGCAGGTCCTGGACGGGGTGAGCCTGACGCTGCGGCCGGGCACGGTCACCGCGATCCTCGGCCGCTCCGGCTCCGGCAAGTCCACCCTGCTGCGGGTCATCAACCACCTGGAGAAGCCGGAGGCCGGATACGTCAGCGTGGGCGGCGAGCTGATCGGCGTACAGCGGCACGGCGGGCGGCTGAAGGAGCTGAGCGAGCGGGCGATCCTCGCCCAGCGCGGCCGGATCGGCTTCGTCTTCCAGAACTTCAACCTCTTTCCGCACCTGACCGTGCTGGATAACGTCGCCGCGGCCCCGGTGGCCACCGGCAGGCTGCCGCGGCCGCAGGCCCGGGCCCTGGCGCGCGAGCTCCTGGAGCGCGTCGGGCTCGGCGACCGGACCGGTGCCTATCCGCGGCAGCTGTCCGGCGGCCAGCAGCAGCGCGTGGCCATCGCCCGCGCCCTCGCGCTGCGGCCCGGCGTCATCCTCTTCGACGAACCCACCTCCGCGCTGGACCCCGAACTCGTCGGCGAGGTGCTGTCCGTGATCAAGGACCTGGCCACCGGCGGCACCACGCTGGTCATCGTCACGCACGAGATCGGCTTCGCCCGCGAGGTGGCCGACGAGGTCGTCTTCCTCGACGGCGGCCGCATCGTCGAACAGGGCCCGCCCGAGCAAGTGCTGGACCGGCCCGCCCATGCCCGTACGCGGGAGTTCCTGAGCAAGGTGCTCTGACTTCCCCGCGTCCCACCCCGCCCGCCCTTCCCGAACCGAAAAGGAACACCATGCAACGCCGACCCTCCCTGCGCACCAGATTCGTCCGCGGCCTCGGCGCCGCCACCGCCACCGTGGCGCTCGCCTCCGGCCTCACCGCGTGCGGCGGCGATGCCGAGGCCACCGGGGCAGGTGGGGACGTGGTCACCATCGGCGCGGTGTCCAACGGTGCCGCCCGGCAGACCGAGCTGACCGTCCCGGCCGTGGAGGCCCTGCGCGCGCAGCTGCCGGCGGCCGTCCGCGAACGCGGTGAGCTCGTCATCGGCGTGGGCGCGCTGCCCGCAGGCTTCCCGCCGCTGGCGTACGTCGGCACCGACCAGAAGACCCTGACCGGCGCGGAACCGGACCTCGGCCGGCTGGTGGCCGCCGTGCTCGGGCTCAAGCCGGTAGTGAAGAACTCCACCTGGGAGAACGTCTTCCTCGGTGTCGACAGTGGCAAGGTCGACGTCGCCTTCACGAACGTCACGGTCACCGAGGAGCGCAAGAAGAAGTACGAGTTCGCCTCCTACCGGCAGGACAACCTGGCCTTCGAGGTCCTGAAGGACAACCCCTGGAGCTTCGGCAACGACTTCCACAGCCTCGCGGGCAAGACGGTGGCGGTCAGTTCGGGCACCAACCAGGAGAAGATCCTGCTTGAGTGGCAGAAGAAGCTCCAGGCGGAGGGCAAGGACCTCACTGTCAAGTACTTCCCCGACGCCAACAGCACCGCCCTGGCGCTGAGCGGCAAGAAGATCGATCTCAGCTTCGGCCCGAACCCGTCCATCGCCTACCACATCACCCAGAGCGCGAGCGGCAACGCCCCCACGCGCAGCGCGGGTTCCTTCTCCGGGGCCGGCGAGTCGCTCCAAGGCCTGATCGCCGCGACCGCGAAGAAGGACAGCGGACTCGCCAAGCCGGTGGCCGAGGCGATCAACCATCTGATCAAGGACGGCCAGTACGCGCAGCTGCTCGCCGCCTGGAACCTGTCCAACGAGGCCGTCACCACCTCGGAGGTCGACCCGCCGGGCCTGCCGGTGACCAACTCCTGAATCCCCGGCCCCCGGGCCGCGCCACGGACGGAGAGCCCGCCCCATGAGCACGAACGCAGGTCCCAGCACGAGCACGAGCACGGGCACGGGCACGGGCACGAGCACGCGCCTGGGCACCGTGGTGTCCCCGCACGTCCTCGACAACCCCGCCTGGGCCTCGTTGTCCGGCGCGCACGCCGCCTTCGCCGAGCGGGCGGCCCGTCCCGAGGCCGATCCCTCCTCCTCCCGCGCCGCCCGCTATCCGTCGGACGTCTCGCCGTTCGCCGCCCTCGCGGACCCGGCCGACCCGGACTCGTGGGCCGACCTGCGCAGGCTGGTCGGCGACGGCGGGACCGCCGCGCTCGCCGGCGTACTGACCCCGCCCGACGGCTGGGAGACCGTTGGCTCGGTCCCCGGCGTCCAGCTGGTCGACACCTCGCTGCGCGCCGAACCCGCCCCCGAGGCGGTCAGGCTCGGCCCCCGTGACGTACCCGAGATCCTCGGTCTGATCGAGCTCACCAAGCCCGGTCCGTTCCTGCCGCGCACCGTCGAGCTGGGCACGTACCTCGGCATCCGTCACCACGGCCGGCTGATCGCGATGGCCGGGGAGCGGCTGCGGCCGCCGGGCTGGACCGAGATCAGCGCGGTGTGCACCCATCCCGACCACCGGGGCGGGGGGCTGGCGACGCGGCTGGTCCGCGCCGTCGCCGCGGGAATCCGGGAGCGCGGCGACGTCCCGTTCCTCCATACCGCGGCGAGCAACACGACGGCGATCCGGCTGTACCAGTCGATCGGCTTCACCCTGCGCCGCCGCCCGTCCTTCATGGCGGTCCGCGCGCCCTGCAATACCGCTGCCAACTTCTCTTAATATTGCGGTCATTGTATGGCACCGCTATCGAGCGTAGCGTTTCGAAGAGATATTGATGACGAGCCTCTTCCCCGCCCCTCTCGTACGCCCCCACATTCGCGACGCACATCGGCCTCCTTTTCGCACGGCCGACCAGGAAGGCGTAATTCGACGTGTCCGCATTCCCGCCCGCATCCGCATTCACATCGGCATCTTCCGAAGCGCTGCACCTCGCCGTCGCGCTCGACGGCGCGGGCTGGCACCCTGCCGCCTGGCGCGAGCCGGGCGCGCGGCCCGGCGAACTCTTCACGGCCCGCTACTGGGCCGATGCCGTTGCCGAGGCCGAAGCCGGACTGCTCGACTTCGTCACCTTCGAGGACGCCCTCGCCCTCCAGTCGTCGTCGGCGGACGGGCCCGACGGGCGCACGGACCAGGTCCGCGGGCGGCTGGACGCGGTACTCACCGCCGCCCGCGTCGCACCGCTGACCCGGCACATCGGACTGGTCCCGGCCGTGACCGCCACCCACACCGAGCCCTTCCACATATCCAAGGCGATCGCCACCCTCGACCACGTCAGCCGCGGACGTGCGGGCCTGCGCATCCAGGTGTCACAACTGGCCCACGAGACCCGGCACTTCGGACGCCGGGCGGTCCCGCTCCCCGATGCGGAGTCCTGCGAGGAGGCCGCCGACCACATCGAGGTGATCCGGCGGCTGTGGGACAGCTGGGACGACGACGCCGAGATCCGGGACGTGGCCACCGGCCGGTTCGTCGACCGCGACAAGCTGCACTACATCGACTTCGAGGGCCGCCACTTCAGCGTCAGGGGGCCGTCGATCACCCCCCGCCCGCCGCAGGGGCAGCCCGTTGTAACCGCTGCGAGCGCTGCCGGCGCCCTGGGCGACGGCAGCGCGGCGTACGGTCTCATCGCCCGGTCCACGGATGTCGGGTACGTCGCCGTGCGCGATGCCGACGGGGCCCGCGCCGCGGTCGCGGAGATCCGGCAGGCCCGGGAATCAGCCGGGCTCGCGGCGCAGCCGCTGCACCTCTTCGCGGACCTCACCGTGTTCCTGGACGAGGACGCTCCCGCGGCCGACGCGCGCCGCAGCCGCCTGGACGCGCTCGCGGGCGCCCCGTACAGCAGTGACACGGCGATCTTCACCGGGACCTCCGCGCAGCTGGCGGACCAGCTCCAGGACTGGCGGACGGCAGGCCTGTCGGGCTTCCGGCTGCGGCCGGGAGTGATCGCCCGCGACCTGCCCGCCATCACCCGGGGGCTGGTACCGGAGCTCCAGCGGCGCGGGGTCTTCCGCCGCGCGTACGAGGCGGACACCCTGCGCGGACTGCTGGGCCTGGAGCGCCCGGGCGGCCGCTATGCCGCCCACCCCGCCGCCTGATCCCGGACCCGGAAGGACCCACCATGAGCACCAAGCCGCTCAAGCAGATCCATCTCGCGGCCCACTTCCCCGGAGTCAACAACACCACCGTGTGGAGCGACCCGGCCGCCGGCAGCCACATCGACTTCGATTCGTTCGTCCACTTCGCGCGGACCGCCGAACGCGCCAAATTCGACTTCCTCTTCCTTGCCGAGGGTCTCAGGCTGCGCGAACAGGGCGGCCGGATATACGACTTGGACGTGGTCGGACGGCCCGACACCTTCACCGTGCTCGCCGCCCTGGCGGCCGTCACCGAGCGCCTCGGGCTGACCGGCACGATCAATTCCACCTTCAACGAGCCCTACGAGGTGGCCCGCCAGTTCGCCTCGCTGGACCATCTCTCCGAGGGTCGGGCCGCGTGGAACGTCGTCACCTCCTGGGACGCCTTCACCGGCGAGAACTTCCGGCGCGGCGGGTTCCTGCCGCGCGAGGACCGCTACTCGCGCGCCCAGGAGTTCCTGGCCACCGCGACCGAGCTGTTCGACTCCTGGGACGGCTCCGAGATCGCCGCCGACGCCGGTTCGGGCACGTTCCTGCGGGACGCACGGGCCGGGGCCTTCGCCCACCAGGGGCGGCATTTCGACATCGAGGGTCACTTCAACGTGCCGCGCAGCCCGCAGGGCCGACCGGTGGCCTTCCAGGCGGGGGACTCCGACGAGGGCCGCGAGTTCGCCGCCTCCAGTGCCGACGCGATCTTCGGCCAATACGGGACCCTCGACGAGGGCCGGGAGTTCTACGCCGACGTCAAGGGCCGCCTTCCCAAGTACGGGCGCTCCCCGGACCAGTTGAAGATCCTGCCCGCGGCCACCTTCGTACTCGGCGACACCGACGCCGAGGCGCACGAGATCGCGCACGACGTACGCCGCCTGCAGGTCAGCGGGCAGACCGCGATCAAGTTCCTGGAGCACGTCTGGAACCGGGACCTGTCCGCCTACGACCCGGACGGCCCGCTGCCTGCCGTCGACCCGGAGGTCGGTGAGAACACGATCGCCCTCGGGCGTGCGAGCGTCCGCCAGTTCCGCGACCCGCTCGAAACCGCCCGCCAGTGGCGCGAGCTCGCCCAGGCCAAGAACCTCTCCATCCGCGAGCTCGTCATCGCGACCACCTCCCGCCAGACCTTCGTCGGCTCCGCCGCCACGGTCGCCGAGTCGATCAACGACCTGGTGCAGGCGGACGCGGCCGACGGGTTCATCCTGGTCCCCCACATCACGCCGGGCGGCCTGGACGGATTCGCGGACACCGTCGTCCCGCTGCTCCAGGAGCGTGGCGTCTTCCGCGCCGAGTACGAGGGCACCACCCTGCGCGAGCACCTCGGGCTCACGGTGCCCGGCGTCGGAGCGGCGGTCCGGCAGGTCGCGGCCTCGTGAAGTTCCTGGCCATCACCCTGATCACGGACTCCGCGGATCCGGTGACGGGCGCCCTCACACCCACCCGTGAGCGGTTCCGCGAGGTGGTCGCCGCCGCGCTGCTCGCGGAGGAGCTCGGCTTCGACGGCTTCGGGGTCGGCGAGCGCCACGAGCGGCCGTTCCTGTCCTCCTCACCGCCCGTGGTGCTCAGCCACATCGCCGCGCTGACCCGCCGGATCCGGCTGTTCACCGCCGTGACCACCCTGAGCCTGCTGGACCCGGTGCGGGCGTACGAGGACTACGCGACGCTCGACCACCTCTCCGACGGCCGCCTGGAGCTGATGATCGGCAAGGGCAACGGCACGGCCCAGCGCGAGCTGTTCCACGTGACCCCCGAGGACCAGTGGGAGCGCAACGCCGAGGGCTACGAGCTGTTCCGGCGCATCTGGCGCGAGGACAAGGTGACCGCCGAGCCGCGCTTCCGCCCCGCGCTGGCCGGCGCCGAGGTCCTGCCGAGGCCCTTCCAGCCGGCCCTGCGGGTCTGGCACGGCAGTGCGACCAGCCGGGAGTCCGTCGATCTCGCGGCGCGCTACGGAGACCCGCTCTTCTCGGCGAACGTCACCCACCCGATCGTCCCGTACGCCGAACTGATCCGCCACTACCGGGAGCGCTGGGAGCACTACGGGCACGATCCGGCGCACGCCGTCGTGGGTGCGGGTACGGCCGGCTACCACGCGGCCCCCACCTCGCAGCAGGCCGTGGCGGCGTACCGGCCGGCGTTCGCCCGGTACCTCGCCTTCCACAAGCAGCAGGGTCTGGATCCCGTCTTCCCGACGCTGGAGGACTTCATCGAGCGCAGCTCGGCGCTCGTGGGCAGCCCCCAGCAGGTGATCGAGAAGGTCCACCGCTACCACGAGGCCTTCGGCCACACGGCCCTGCACCTCCAGGCGGAGCCGGGCGGGCTCACCCCCGCGGAGCACCGTGCCTCCCTCGAACTCTTCCAGTCGCAGATCGCCCCGGTGTTGCGCCGCGAGATCCCCGACCCCGCCTTCCCCGACCTGTAAGGAGCCCGGCCATGTCCGGCATCCCCCTCGGGGTCCTCGACCTCGTACCGGTTTCCTCCGGTTCCACCGCCGCCGAGGCCCTGCACCACAGCATCGACCTCGCCCGGCAGACCGAGGCCTTCGGCTACGCCCGCTACTGGTTCGCCGAGCACCACCTCAACCCGGGGGTCGCCGGGACCTCCCCCGCGGTCGTCCTCGCGCTGACCGCCTCCGCGACCAAGACCATCCGGCTCGGCTCAGGCGCCGTCCAGCTCGGACACCGCACCGCGCTGTCCACGGTCGAGGAGTTCGGCCTGATCGATGCGCTGCACCCCGGGCGCCTGGACCTGGGCCTGGGCCGCTCGGCCGGCCGTCCGCAGCAGCGGACTTCGCAGGTCCCTCCGTTCGAGGGGTACACCCCGAACGGGCTGCGCATCCCGGCCCGGTTCTCCTTCGCGCACCTGCTGGGTCATCCGCGGGTCGCGCTCCAGCAGAGGCTGCTGAACCTGCCGGGTGCCCAGCCGCAGGAGTACGCCGAGCAGGTCGACGACGTCCTCGCGCTGCTGCGGGGCGACTACCGCTCCCCGGAGGGGGTGGAGGCACATGCCGTCCCGGGCGAGGGGGCCGACGTACAGGTGTGGATCCTGGGCAGCAGCGGCGGGGTCAGCGCGGAGACCGCGGGCCGCAACGGGCTGCGGTTCGCGGCCAATTACCACGTCAGCCCGGCCTCGGTGCTGGAGGCGGCCGAGGGCTACCGGGCCGCCTTCAAGCCGTCCGCGGAGCTGGACCGGCCGTATCTGACGGTGTCCGCCGATGTCGTCGTGGCCGAGGACGACGAGACGGCCCGCGAGCTGGCCGCCGGCTACGCGCCCTGGGTGCGCAGCATCCGTACCGCCGAGGGCGCCATCCCCTTCCCCACGCCTGCCGAGGCGCGCGCCCTGCCCTGGACGGACGCGGACCGGGAACTCGTCGCCGACCGGGTGGACACCCAGTTCGTCGGCTCGGCCCGGACCGTCGCCGATCATCTGGAGCGGCTCCAGGAGGCCACCGGGGCCGACGAGTTGCTGATCACCACCATCACGCACGACCACGCCGACCGGGTCCGCTCCTACCGCCTGCTGGCCGAGGAGTGGCAGCGTCGTTGACGCGCCGGCCGAGCTGTCACACGCCTTAATGCCATGTGCATGGCCATCAGGCCGGTGCTCTTTGCGTGATCGAATCCCGCCGCGAGAGCCAAGGGCCCCCTGAAGCCCCACTTCCCGATCACCGCCGCCACTACCGGGCCGCGGTGATCGGGAAGTGGGGCTTCGGGCCGGAGGAGGGCGACCAGCTCAGCCACCCGCGCGAGGAGACGATCGCCGCCAACGAGGACGGCGCGAAGGGGTCCGGGAGCCTCAAGGCCCCTGACAAGAACCGACTTTGATGGTCCATCAGTTCATTTCGTTGTTTGCAGCCCTCTTTCGCTGCCATGTGAACTGTGAAATTGTACGGTCACACTTTCCGTGGGCATGCCAGCTCCGGGAGTGCTCAACTTCCGTTGCCATCACGGTCCGCACCCCCACTGCCGTGCCCCACGCACGGCTGCCGACCGGCCTGGAGGCCATCGCCATGCGCAAACCCCCCACCCTCAGGAAACTCACCCAACTGCTGATACCCACCGTGGCCGTTGCCGGCCTGGGGCTCACCATGCTCGCCCCCAATGGCGCGGCGGCCCCGGCCGGCGCTGGGGCACCCAAGCCCGCACCGAGGTCGGCCCCCGCCCCACAGCCCGCCTCCGCCACGGTGCTTGCCGCCGATCTCGCACCCGGACATGCCGCCGACCCCGTGCGATCGGCCTCGAAGGACTCGAAGGCCTCAAACCCCGCACAACGCCCTCCGCTCCCCGCGGCCCAGAACGCCGCAGAGCGCGAGCTGGCCCGCTCTGCGGCGAAGGCCGCGGCGGACTGCAACGTCAGCGACTTCACCTCGAAGACCGGCACTGCCCTGGTCGAGCAGATCCAGAAGTCGGACACCACCTGCATCAACACGCTGTTCAGCGTGGCCGGTGAGGACTCCAAGGCCCTCTTCCGTGAGGAACAGATGGTCACGGTGGCGAACGCACTCAAGGGTGTCGCAACCAACTACCCGGGTGACAACAGCACTTTCGCAACCCAGGTGGTGCTGTACCTGCGCGCCGGCTACTACATCCAGTACAACCAGCCCGAGAACGTCGGCGAATACGGCCCGACGCTGAAGAGCGCCATTCAGGGCGCCCTGGATGCCTTCTTCGGCTCATCCCACGCCTTCGACGTCACCGAGGCCAACGGAGAGACCCTGGCCGAGACGGTCACCCTGATCGACAGCTCCGGAGAGAACGCCCGCCACCTCAACGTGGTCAAGCGTCTGCAGAAGGACTACAACTCGTCGTACGACCAGTTCTACGGGATGCTCGCAGCGGTCAACAACACCTACACCGTGCTCTTCCGCGGCCACCAGCTGCCTGAGTTCGTGGCAGCCGTGAAGGCGGACCCGAGCGTCCTCACCGGACTGCGTGACTTCGCCGTCGCCCACGACGATCTGCTCGGCACCGACAAGTCCTACCTGGCCGGCAACGCCGGACGCGAACTCGGCCGCTTCCTGCGGCACGCCGACCTCAAGGACACCGTCAAGCCGTTGGTCAAAGAGCTGCTCGGCCGCAGCGAGATCACTGGCCGCACCGCCCCGCTCTGGGTCGGCCTTGCCGAGATGACGAATGAGTACGACAAGGAGAACTGCGCCGAGTACGAAACCTGTGACCTGCAGAACCGCGTGCGCGACGCCGTGCTGACGGTCAAGCACGCATGCGGTCCGAGCGTGAAGATCCTCGCGCAGGAGCTGACCGCGTCCGAACTGTCGGCCACGTGCGACAGCGTCGTCAAGCAGGACCCGGTGTTCCACACCATCGTCAAGGACAACGGTCCGGTCAAGGACGACAACAACGCCAGCATCGAGATCGTCGCCTTCAACTCCAGTACCGACTACAAGACCTACGCCGGTGTCGTCTTCGGCATCGACACCAACAACGGCGGCATGTACCTCGAGGGCGACCCAGCCGCTGAGGGCAACCAGCCGCGCTTCATCGCCTACGAGCAGCGGGCCCAGGACGGCTCCTTCCAGATCTGGAACCTCAACCACGAGTACACCCACTACCTCGACGGCCGCTACGACATGTACGGCGACTTCGCAGCCGGGCAGACCACCCCGACCGTGATGTGGATCGAGGGTTTCGCCGAGTACGTCTCCTACTCGTACCGCGGCATCACCTACGACAGGGCGATCGAGGAGGCGGGCAAGAACACCTACAAGCTCAGCCGGCTCTTCGAGACCACCTACGACAACGCCGACACCACCCGTGTCTACCAGTGGGGCTATCTGGGCGTCCGCTACATGCTCCAGTCGCACCCCGCGGACGTGGCAACCCTGCTCGGCCACTACCGCGCAGGCGAGTACGACGCGGCCCACAGCCTGCTCCGCGACACCATCGGCACCAGGTACGACGCCGACTTCGCCGACTGGCTGAGCAAGTGCGCAGGCGGCGACTGCGGCCGGCTGCCGGCCCGGAGCGGCCGGTGACAGGGGCCTAGGTCACCGGCAGGAAATGAGCCAAGAGAGCCTGGTGTCCCGTGCATCGACCGTGCGCGGGACACCAGGCTTCTCAACCAGGCCCGGCGGGATGGCAGAGCCCGGTCCTCCTCGCCCGCGCTGGACGCTCGCAGAGGAGCTGTTGCTCGGCAAAGGGACACGGCACCGACGCCGGCGCATGCCGTCTCTACCGCCCAGTTGCGTCCGCGCAGTCCGTCACCGCCTCGGCGAGCGCGCGTACCAGTGGGGTCGCGCGGTCCGTGCGCCAGATCAGGGCCCATTGGACAGGCGGGGCATCGCGGAGGGGGAGGTAGACGACGTCGGTCTGCGCGTTGTAGCGCCGCCCCTCGTCGGGGACTGTACAGACCGCGTCGCCTGCCGGGCACGAGGGCAAGGATCTCGTGGAAGGTGGCGGCGGCCGGGCCGCGGCGGACGGGGCGTCCGGCCGGAGTGCGGGCCGGCAGGACGGCGGTCTCCCAGTAGGAGGGAATGGAGCCGTTCAGCCGCGGCACGATGTGGTCGCCGAGCACCTCCATGCTCACCGACTCCTGCCGGGCGAGCGGGTGATCCGCGGCCACCACCAGGTGGAGCGGTTCCTCGCGCAGCACCACTCCGACGGTCAGGTCAGGCTCGCGGACCGGCAGCCAGGTGGTCACCGCGTCGACCTCGCCGGCCCGTAGGGCTCCGAACGGATTGCTGAAGAACACTTCCCGGAACCGGAGTTCGGCGGAACGGGTCAAGATCGACTGTTGTGCCCGGGCTGTCCGATACGCATGCTGGGTACCGGGCAGGGAGGCCGCCTCCCGCAGGTGACATGAGCCGGCATGAGGCTGCAGGACCGGCCCGCTCAATTCGGCCACGAACCCCACGGAGAGATTCCCGCGTGACATCCGACCCGAGCATTGCCCAGGCACCTGACCCGGCCACCATCCATCCTCTGCCTGCCCACGAGCGGGTCGTCTTCCTCAAGCCACTGGTTGCCGGGACGAACGTCGTGGTGGGTGACTTCACCTACTACGACGACCCCGACGGGGCGACCGACTTCGCGCAGCGAAATGTGCTGTACGCCTACGGTCCGGAACGGCTGACCATCGGCAAGTACTGCGCGATCGCCACGGGCACCCGGTTCCTGATGGCGGGCGCGGACCACCCGTCGATGGGGGTGTCCACCTTCCCCTTCGCCATGTTCGGCGGCGAGTGGACCGAGCAGACCCTCGACCTCGTCACCGGCATGCCCAGCCGCGGGGACACGGTGGTCGGCAACGACGTGTGGTTCGGATACGGAGCCACCGTGATGCCGGGGATTCGGATCGGCGACGGCGCGGTGATCGCGGCCGGAGCGGTGGTCACCGCCGACGTGCCGCCGTACACCATCGTGGGCGGGAACCCGGCCCGGACGATCAGACAGCGCTTCGACGACGGCGACATCGAACGGCTCACACGGGCGGCCTGGTGGGACTGGCCCGTCGAGCTGGTGACCGCGCACGCGCGCACCATCATGGCCGGATCCCCGCAGGACATCGAGCGCATCGCCACCGCCGAAGGTCTGGAGCAGCAGTGACACCCCCGGCCATCGAGGAGTACGCGGTGTCCGGTCGCGACAGCGGCCCGTACGCGGTCACCACCGGCCCGGACGGCGCGCTGTGGTTCACCATGGTGCACAGCGGCAGCATCGGCCGGCTGGTCCCGGGGCAGGAGCCGGCCAGTCATCAACTCGCCTCGGACAGCGGCCCGACTGTCATCTGTAACGGGCCGGACGGCGCACTCTGGTTCACCGAGTACCGGGCGCACCGGATCGGGCGGATCACGACGGTCGGCCAGGTGACCGAGTTCACGCCGCCGACCGCGGAGTGCGGGCCTTTCGGTATCGCGGCGGGGCCGGACGGCGCGCTGTGGTTCACCGAGACCGCCGCCGACCGCATCGGCCGCCTCACCACCGACGGAACGGTCACGGAGTACCCGCTGCCACGCACGGGAGCGTTCCCCTCCGCGATCGCCGCGGCCGGGGACGCGATGTGGTTCACGATGAACCAGGCCAACGCCATCGGCCGTATCGGCATGAACGGCCGCATCACGGTGCACGAGCTGCCCACCGAGGCGGCCGCGCCGGTGGGTATCGCCGTGGGCCCGGACGGAAGCGTCTGGTTCACCGAGATCGCGGCAGGTCAGATCGGCCGGAGAGCGCCTGACGGCCGGGTCACCGAGTACCCGCTGCCCGACCGATCGGCCCGGCCGCACGCCGTCACAACCGACGCCGACGGCACGGCCTGGTTCACCGAGTGGGGCGGCAACCGCGTCGGCTCGGTCACCTCCGACGGCACGGTCACCGTCCACGACCTGCCCACCCCGGCCTCCGAGCCGCACGGGATCACGGTTGGCCCGGACGGCGCCCTGTGGACGGCCCTGGAGACAGGCGCACTGGCCCGCATCATCACCACCAAGAACATCGAACAGAGGAACGCCTTATGAAATACGCCCTCGTGATCTTCGAGACGCATGCGTCACGCGCCCGGATCCGGGCCGACCGCGACGGCTACCGGAAGGCTTACGAGACCTGGATCGGCGAGCTCGCGGCAGCGGGCAAGCTGGCCGGCGGCGACGCCCTCGACACCGAGCACCGGGGTCCCGTGACGGTGCGCAAGACGGCGGACGGGTCCGCAGCGGTGACCGAGGGGCCCGTGCACAGCGGCGAGGAGACCCTCGGCGGCTGGTTCGTACTGGAAGTTGCCGACCACGCCGAGGCCATCGAGCTGGCCCGGGGCTTCCCCACCCCGGAGGCGCTCGAAATCCGCCCGGTCCTCGAATCGGCCTGAGACTCCCTTCACGGGCGCGAAGCTGCCGGAGTACGGCCGCTTCGTCCCGCCCGACTGGGACGAGGACCCCGCGGCGCGCGAGGTGGTCGGCTCCCGCACGCGCGTTCTGGAGAGCACCGGCGCGCGGCTGCTGTTCGAGCGGCTGCGGCTGCAGTGGACCCCGTCGTCCAGGCTCCCGGAGCACAGGGGGCGTCGCGTCTTCCGCCCGGTGGCCCACCGTGAGGACCCCCTCGCCCTGATGCCCCCGGTCATGGATGGCACCCGCATCCTGGCCGCCGAGGGCGTCGACCGGATCAGGGCATCGACGGACCTCGGCAACGTCCCCATGGCGAAGTCCTTCGCCCGCGCCGGATACGTCAACTTCGAACGTTCCCTCAACCTGGTCTGGGACTGACCCCACCTGCCGCGTCTCCGGATCGCCCCCAAACGACCTCCGGAGAGTTGGCAGGTGGGCGCCGACTCCGTGCAGATTGACCTTGCGAATTCGGCGAGAGATGGCCGGAGACAGGCTCTGCCCAATAGCTGGTCTGGTCGGCAATGCCATCGCTTCCTACGGAATGCAGACTGGCGCCGACGAGCTGGATTCCGTCGAGGACCTTCCCCGTCCGCCGAGCGCCGCCGCCGGGTTCAGGCGTCCGGCGGCGCTGGGCAGGCCATTGAGGAAGTCGCAGAGCGTCGAAGGGGAGGAGCGGCCAGGTTTACTGGGCGTTGCTCCACCCGGCTGTGCCGGAATACGAGTCGAGCAGGTCCACCACGAAGACCAGGGTCGAGCCCGCCGGGATCAACGGCGAGGGCGACTGATTGCCGTAGCCGAGACGCGGGGGAACGATGATCTCGCGCCGACCGCCGACCTTCATCCCCCTCACCCCCCGGTCCCAGCCCTTGATGACCTTGCCGCTGCCCAGGGCGAACTTGTACGGCTGGCCCCGGTCCCAGGAGGCATCGAACTCCTTCCCGGACTCGAAGGTCACCCCGACGTAGTGGACCCTGACCACCATGCCCGGCTTCACCTCGGCCCCGTCCCCGACGACCAGGTCCCGGATGGTCAGCTCGGTAGGAGCGTCACCCTTCGGAACGTCGACCTCGGGCTTCGTCAGTTCACTCATTGCAGCCTCATCACTCTCCGTCGAAAGCCCCCGCACGGACCATCCGGACACATGGACAACCCGTGCAGCAGATGGTCACGCTACCGAGAATGCCGATCCCCGGAGCACACCAAATCCATCGGCCACACGTGATGATCTTTCACGCAACCGATGACCGCGACCCCGCAGCCCGCCCCCTCAACTCCGCTGTCGGGCGGCTTTGCCGCTCGCTTAGAAGAAGCCGAGCTGCTTGGGGGAGTACGAGACCAGGAGGCTCTTCGTCTGCCGGTGGTAGAGCAGCTAAAATGCGGTTGACCTGCAGAAACGCCCGTCCCCACGCTCCTGGCCAGTGGCGCGGTCCGGGAGTGGCCCGGATCTTGGTTCTCGGGAAGGTGCTCCGCGCCCGCCGACGGCGTTCGCCCCCGGACTGGGCCCTGCCGCACCGGGCTGCCGACCGCGTAGCACTTGGCCATGGGGTCATGCGCGGGCCCCATCCGGACCAGGTCGGCCAAGTGTGGAACCAAGGTCTCCTCGAGCGGTTCGCCATGGGGACATGCGGTCACCGAGGTCTACGCCCAGCTCAAGAAGCGACTCTACTGACCCGCAGCCCGGCCGCCTCGTCGGGGCTCACGCCGTGTGCTCGGTGATGAGGGAGGTCACGGCTGCGATGGGAGGCCAGGACCATTGGCCGGCGCGCACCAGGAGCGAGGTGCGGCGGGTGCCGGCCAGGGGGTCGAGAGGCCGGAAGGCGACATCGGTGCGGTCCCGTTCGATTCCCGACTCGGCGAGCAGGGCCACTCCGAGGCCCGCCCCGACGAGGCTGTTCACCAGGTGCAGGCTGTCCATGCGATGCGCGATGCGCGGCGCGAAACCGGCGATCGCGCACACCCGCTGGACGAGTTCGTCGTCATCGGTGCCGCGCGAATTGGCGATCCATCCCGCTCCGGCGAAGTCCCGCAGTTCGGTCAGCGCGACGGGCCGTCCGGCGTCCGCGTGATGGGCGGGGACCGCGAGGAAGAGCGGCTGCTCCTCGACCTGCCGGACGCTGAGTTCCGGTGGGACCGTACGCGGCACCAGGCTGTAGTGGTAGACCAAACCGAGGTCGATGCTGCCCGAGCGCACGAGATCGATGGTGTGATCCGGCTCGTGCTCGTAGGTCTCGACCTCGATCCGCGGATACGCCGTCCCCAGCCGCGTGAGCATGGGCAGCACCACCGGCTCGACCGCGGTGAAGAAGCTCGCGAGCCGCACGCGCCCCGCTGGCTCGGCCCCGCCGCTCAGCTCGGCCCGCGCCTCCTCCACCGCGGCGAGGATGGCGACCGCGTGCTCCGCCAGGCGTTCGCCCGCAGGCGTCAGCCGGACCCGCCGCCCCACCGGCCTCAGCAGCTGTGCATCGACCTCCGTCTCTAGCACGGCCAGGTGCTTGGAGACGGCCGAGGTCCCGTATCCGGTGGCCGTGGCGACCGCGGCCATGGTGCCCAGGCGGCCCAGCTCTACGAGCAGCCGAAGTCGGCCGAGATCCGGAAGCGGGCGCGTGTCCTGGGGTGCCATACGGCAATCATCCGCTAATGGTGGTCATTGACGCCACTATTAGCCCGTGGACAGCAGGGAACGGTGCCCGCTCCAATGGCGGGATGAACGCCTCTGCCGCCCCCGTCGTGGCACCCCACCAGGTTGCCGCCACCCCCCACGGCCCGATGCGGCCCGCCGACCGGCCGCGCGGTCTGCCCGGGGCGGTGCTCCTCCTCGTCGCCATGGCGGTGCTGCACACCGGCGGTGCCCTGGCGACCGAGCTGTTCGACTCCCTCGGTCCGGCCGGCACGACCTGGCTGCGTCTTTCCTTCGCTGCCGTGTTCCTGCTCGCCTTCACCGGCCGGTCCCTTTGGCGAGTGGTACGTGCGGCCTCCCGGGCCGATCTGCTCGTCACCGTGGCCCTGGGAGCAGTCAGCGCCGGCATGATGCTGCTGTTCTCGGAGTCCGCCGCCCGGCTGCCGCTGGGTACGGCGACGGCGCTGGAGTTCCTCGGACCGCTGGCCGTGGCCGTCGCCGGGTCCCGGCGCCCCAGGGAACTGGCGTGGCTGGCGCTGGCCGCGGCAGGCGTCCTGCTCCTCACGTCGCCCTGGACCGGCGTCACCGATTTCGCAGGAGTCCTCTTCGGGCTGGGGTCGGCCGTCTGCTGGGCGTTGTACGTCATCGGCACCGCGCACGTCGGCAGCAGGTTCTCGGCGCAGCACGGCCTGGCCCTCTCCCTCGCGGTGGCCGCAGTCGTCGCCGCGCCGTTCGGGGCGCCGGAGGCGGTCGTGAACCTCGACTGGAAGGTGGCCGCCGCGGCGGCGGGCATCGCCGTACTGATGCCGCTGGTCCCCTTCCTGCTGGAGATGAAAGCGCTCCAGCGCATGACCAAGACCACCTACGGCACCCTGGCCGGCCTCGAGCCCGCCGTAAGCCTGCTGGCCGGCGTGCTCCTCATCGCCCAGACCCCGACCGTCGTGCAGGCGGCGGGCACCGTACTCGTCGTCATGGCAGGGATCGGAGCGGCACGCCGGGAAACGGGCCGTTGACGGGTTCTGCCTGCTGCACCCGCTGATCGCGGAACATGCAAGCCCGACACCCGGAGGCTCAACTGGTCTCTGGATCACTGCGGTTGGGAGAACAAGCAGGCGTTCCATGAGGGGGCTGGGGTATGCGGGGGTCGGGGCAGGGGGTCCTGCTCGGCGGGCGGTACGTGCTCGACGAGAAGATCGGCGGCGGGGTCATGGGCGAGGTCTGGCCGGCCGCCGACCACGTGCTGGAACGGGACGTCGCCGTCAAGATTCTGCTGCCCGAACTCCTCGACGACGACATGTTCGCCGCGCGCTTCCGGCGCGAGACGAAACCCCTCGCCGCCCTCAGGCACCCCACCTCCGGAGCCAAGACCCAGCAGTGGTACGTCCCTTAGCTTGGTTCAGGCGGGATCATCAGAGTAGGGGACGACGGTCTTGCTGCCTTCGCTGACGACCCCATACACGTCGTCAGTGGTGAGCTTCTGCTTCGTTCGGTCCCCTTCGAAGAAGGCGACACGACGCTTCAGTCGAAAGCGGTTAAACTTTTCCATCACTTCTTGAGCGATATCGGGCAGCATGTCTTTCGGCGCCGTAACGGCGCCGAAAGAGCCCTCGATGACATGCCCGGAGTGCGGGTCGCGAAGTATCCCCCAACCCCCGTCCCTTGCAAGAATTTGCATGAGGTAGGTGTATGTGGCCGAAGGGGTGGCATGGAGCAGGGCACTCGACGACGGGTGCTGTTCCCTTTTTCGCACGACGGTGACGAGGTAATCGGTATCGTTTGCGGCGCCCGCCAGAACGAACATGCGCCTTGAGCGCGCCCAGGCTCCAGGGGCCATCGGCCCCTCGCGCTCCAACTCGAGAACGAGAGACAGCGCGAGTTCATCACGGGTGGATTCGTCGCTCATCGTCCCGGGAACGCTTCGGCGGAGGTGGATGAGGGGGGCGTCGTCGGCGATGAGGGGGAGGAACTTGGTCACCACCACGAGAGCTTCTTCCATGGTCGGAAGGATGAATCCGTCCCGCGCGATGATCACGCCTTCGATTCCATCGGGATCCATCGGCGTCACGCCGTGGCGCCCGGTTGGGAGTACCGGCGTGGTGAGCTGCCCGTGAGATCCAGAGTTCGGGCAAGGTCGGCCAGGGAGCTCCGGCGCGTCAACGGGCGCCGTGTATGACTGCACCCCCTTGCTCAGGCAGTTCCTGCACAGCGTGTACCGGCAATTCTGGCATTGCAGGCCGATGGGGTTGCCGATCGTGAGCTTGGTCGGTCCATTGGCGTTCAGGACCGTGTGACGTGAGTACCAGAGGACACCGCAGTTCGAGCATTCCGTTGCGACCGGCGCCAGCAGCGCGCTCACTCTTTGGGTGTCGGTCAGAGGTTCGTCGGATTCGAGCAGTTCCGTGCGGCTCTGGCCCAGGACCACGAGAGCCAGGAACAAGGCGTCGGTGCTCTCGGGGGCATGGCGCAGATGCCGCAGTACCTCGTCCAGAGCGGTACGGCGCCGACTGCCCGCCAGAAGTTCCTCGACCGTTTGCCGCAGGGCCGGAAGGGGTTCCCACTGTTTTGGGAGTTCGAATCGTCGCACGGGGATCACCGCCAATCCATGAGGGCGGCCGCTTCGGCATGGCGTCCGCCGCCGGTCAACGCCTGGTGAGTTGTGTCTCGGACGGTCGCGAAGAATTCTGGAGGCAGCGGTGTCGCCAGCAATCGGTTCAGCCGGTTCACGGCCTCGCCGAACCGGCCGAGCCGGATCAATGCGCGCGCCAGCGCAACCTCCCTGTGCTGCTGGTCAATTTCGGGCAGTGGAACGGCTACTGCGTCCACAGGGGGCCTGTGGAGGCTTTTGGCGAGCATGACGGCGAGCTTCCGGAATGACTGCGGCCGTTCTTCCATGTGTTCCTGCAGGCAACTCGACAGGAAAATATTGAGGCCTTCGCCTGGCAGGAGGAAAGGAACCTCAGCCATCGTGGACTGACCCCAATAGAACTGCTCGGTGCGGTGACGTGGGCCTGAGGACGCGTAGTAATCGAGCAGTTGCGCGCGCTGAGTATTCGGGTCCGGAGCCAGCGGGAAGGGGTAGGGAAGCTTTCCCGTACACGCTTCGTAGAGAAGCACCCCAAAGGAGAAGACGTCAGCCCGCGAGTCGCACGATTCCCGCCGGAGCACCTCGGGCGCGGCGTACGCCCAGGTTCCACCCGGTGCGGTCGAGAAGCGCCCATCCTGGATGCGGACCTGCTGGGCCAAGCCGAAGTCGGCGATCTTGGCGCGACCGGCGTCGTCGACGAGCACGTTCGACGGCTTGAGATCGAGGTGGGCGACCTCGGTGCCCTCCTTGGACAGGTGAGCCATGCCGTCGCACACCTGCTGGAGGATCTCGGCGAGGTGGAGCCCGGGTTGCTCTTGTATCAGGTCGGTCAGGGTCGAGGGAACGTACTCGAAGACGATGCCCAACTGCCCGCGCAACTCGACCACGTCAAGCGCGGTGATGGTGTGGGGATGGGGTTCGAGCCCCAGCAGCATCGCGAGTTCCGCATCGCCGGTGAGCGCGGCGGACAGCCGAGTCTTGATCGCGCGGCGTTGTCCGCGCTCAAGGTCGTCGACGATCAGGACCCATGCCTGCCCGCCGCGGCGGAGTTCCGCCACCGACCAGCGACCATCCAGCACCTCGTCGATGGCAGCGGGCGCGCCCGTTAACGGTGGGGGCGCTTCGTACGGCTCATCGACGGTCAGATCGCTGTCCAACTGGTGGCTCCTCCTCGTCGTCCGGCGGCGTCGGTCCTGCATTCGGGTCGAAAAGATCAGGCGCGGAAAACTCCACCAGCAGCATTCCGCTCGCGACACTCAGGCGATCCTTGTCGCCGACCGGGCAGGAGTCACCCTTGACGAGCTTCAACTGCCTCGTGGCGCCCGACAGGGACGCGGGTCGGGAGCCCATGTGCTGGTAGACCAGTGTCGTGCCGACCAGGGCCAGGTGGCCGTGGAAGCGGCTGTCGCGGTCGTCCGGCAAGTACACCCGATTGTGGGCATTGCGGCCGAGCGAAACGTTGAAGTCGTCTGATTCCAGGATGAGTTCGGCTGCGCTTCCCCGCAGCCACGACAACCGCAACGTCCCGGTCACGAACTGGCGGACCGGTTTGGCGAGACGGAGGCGCCCGGGAGCGAGCGCGACGAGATCCTCAGTCGGGGCGAGCAGCACGGTGTCGCGGTTCCAACGTCCCGAGTTGAGGCGCGCCGATACGACGCCGATGACGCCGCCCGTTCCGGTGAGTAGCACCGGGGCCCCGCTCATGCCTGGTTGAGCGTGCCGGCAGCTCGCCTTCACCCAGGCACGGCCCTTCTCCGCCATTGCGCCGACGTAGCTGCCGACACCGGAGTCGTAGTCGCGTGATGCGGCGAAACCGCGCAGGTGAACCGGGTCTCCCGGCGTGGCGCTCGTGTGTGAAACGAGCGTCATCGGTTGCCAGTCCCCGGTCCCGCGGACTTGGATGAGCGCCACATCGGCTGCCGGATCCGAGGGCAACGAGGTGTCGACCGGCAGCGACAATCCGGGCGCAGCGATCGGCTCGAAGGTCCATTCGGCGTCTGCGTGGGGAGTGAGAACGTGAGCTGCGGTGGCTGCGAGCCCATCGGCAGTGACGATGAATGCGGTCGCGACGGCCATGCCGTCGCGTACCAGCCTTCCTACGGTGTCCACGAGGAAGCCTCAGTCCGGGAAGAGCCGGTTGGCCAACTCGAGTACGGGATCACCGCCGAGTCGGGGATCGACGGAGAGCCGTTCCGCCCCTCCGTCGGTTCCGGGCGTGCGGGTCGCCTTGACCGCTGCTGCCAGCTTCTCGCCGTTGATGACCGCTGTCTGGTTGGCCTCCGCGCGGGTCTCGGCGGCCTCCGCCCGCGCCTGCAAGTCCGCCACCCGCTGTCTTTGCACCGTCGTGCCGAACAATGCGCCGACTGCCGCGAACGCGACGGCCTCCACCGACCCCAGGACGACCAGCAGGCGTGACCAGGTGACCTCGCTCGCGCCAGTGTCGAAGGCCAACCAGATGAGAAGCCCGAGCCATACCGCGATGACCGTGACCGCCACGACGAGCGCGGCCCCCGCAAGCGATGAGCCCGGCTCCGCTCCGCCGTCCGTACTCTCAGTTCCAGACACCGAACCTGCCCATCTCTTCGATGACACCCTCCCGGACACTCGCGCGGTCAATGGGACGACGGTTGCGCTCGATGCAGAGTGGTTCGCAGCTTCAACGGTTCACAGCGAGCTCGAAGGAGTCTGCCTCCCCCTCACGTTAGGGTCGATCCCCCCTCGAGGGGTGGGAATCCTTTAATTCGAAGTACGCCGGTCGCGGGGGCGCGTGGCCGAGGCAGGGTGTGGGTGCGGGGCGGGTGGCGCGGTGTCGGCGGACCCGCACGGCGGTGGGTTCGCCAGGGCGCGGGCGGCTGCCGGCGATCAGCTGGTGGCGCGGGTTCGGTTGGGAGGAACCGGGAGAGGGCACGCCATCTAGGCTGCGTGTGGATCGGGCTGCGCGGAAGGCGCCTGACGGGTAAAAACGCAGCTCAGGCGCCTTCTGTTGGGCCTCTAGAAGAAGCCGAGCTGCTTGGGGGAGTACGAGACCAGGAGGTTCTTCGTCTGCTGGTAGTGCTCCAGCATCATCTTGTGGGTTTCGCGGCCGATGCCCGACTGCTTGTAGCCGCCGAACGCCGCGTGTGCCGGGTAGGCGTGGTAGCAGTTCGTCCACACGCGGCCCGCCTGGATCGCGCGCCCCGCGCGGTAGGCGGTGTTGATGTCACGGGTCCAGACGCCCGCCCCCAGCCCGTACGCCGTGTCGTTTGCGATCCGCACCGCGTCGTCGAAGTCGTGGAACGAGGTCACCGACACCACCGGGCCGAAGATCTCCTCCTGGAAGATCCGCATGCGGTTGTCGCCCTCGAAGATGGTCGGCTGGACGTAGAAGCCGCCCGCCAGGTCCCCGCCGTGGTCGATGCGCTCGCCGCCGGTGAGGATCTTCGCACCCTCCTGCCGGCCGATCTCCACGTACGACAGGACCTTCTTCAGCTGCTCCTCCGAGGCCTGCGCGCCGATCATCGTGTCAGTGTCCAGCGGATGCCCCGGCACGATCAGTTCCGTTCGCGCCACCGCCGCGTCGAGGAAGTCCCCGTACCGGCCCCGCTCGATCAGGGCGCGCGACGGACTCGTGCACACCTCGCCCTGGTTGAGGGCGAACATGGTGAACCCCTCCAGGGCCTTGTCGCGCAGGTCGTCCTCGGCCGTCCAGATGTCGTCGAAGAACAGGTTCGGGCTCTTGCCGCCGAGCTCCAGGGTGACCGGCTTCAGGTGCTCGGCCGCGTACTGCATGATCAGCCGACCGGTGGCGGTCTCCCCGGTGAAGGCGATCTTCGCGACGCGCGGGCTGGAGGCGAGCGGCTTTCCGGCCTCTTCGCCGAAGCCGTTGACGACGTTCACCACGCCCGGCGGCAGCAGGTCCGCCACCAGGCTCAGCCAGTAGTGCACCGACGCCGGGGTCTGCTCGGCGGGCTTCAGCACCACCGTGTTCCCCGCCGCCAGCGCCGGGGCCAGCTTCCACACCGCCATCAGGATCGGGAAGTTCCACGGGATGATCTGGCCGACCACGCCCAGCGGTTCGTGGAAGTGGTAGGCCACCGTGTCGTCGTCGAGCTGGCTCAGGGCACCCTCCTGCGCGCGCAGCGCACCCGCGAAGTAGCGGAACTGGTCGATCGCGAGGGGCATGTCCGCGGCGAGCGTCTCGCGGATCGGCTTGCCGTTCTCCCAGCTCTCCGCGACCGCGAGCGCCTCCAGGTTCTGCTCCATCCGGTCGGCGATGCGCAGCAGGATCGTCGACCGCTCGGCGACGGAGGTCCGCCCCCAGGCGGGCGCCGCCGCGTGCGCCGCGTCCAGCGCCCGCTCCACGTCCTCCGCCGTACCGCGCGCCACCTCCGTGAAGGTCTCCCCGGTGACGGGGGACGGGTTCGCGAAGTACCGGCCGAGGGCGGGCTCGACGTACTCGCCGCCGATGAAGTGGCCGTAGCGGGACGCGTACGACATGAGCGCCCCCTTGGTACCGGGCGCAGCGTAACGGGCCATGGGTGTCCTCCCCTTGCCGGGCGCCGGCCTCCGTCGGACAGCGCTCGGTGGGAGGCTAGGAGCGGGCAGGTTGCGGATACGTTGCACGCCCGCGGCCACCGGGCCACCCGAGCGGCCGTACGGCAACCCCGCGCGCGCCGAGCTCCCCGTCCAGGGCGCGTACGCGGGCCAGCGCGGCCGGCCGGCCCTCGGGAGGCAGCGCCGACGCCAGGGCCCGCCACGCCTCCGGGTCGTCCGCGCCCCACGGGCTGCACACCCAGTCGGTCAGCAGCCCGGCATCCGCGCGGGCGATCACGGCGGCCCGCGCCTGGTCCTCGATCCGCCGCCGCAGCCGGACGATGCCCGGCGCGGTGGAGGCGGGCAGGAGGGGGCCGGGGTAGTGGTGGAGCGCGGCGGAGATCGCGCCGGCGGCCAGGTGCCGGGTCAGGGCCGTGAAGTCGGTGTCCAGCGGACCGGCCGTGCGGTAGGGCCGCGAGAGCGGGGCGGCGGGCCCCAGCAGGGCGCGCAGCCGGGAGATTTCGGCGCGTAACGTCACGGGTGACACCGACTCGTCCTCGTACAGCGCGATCGCCAGCTCCTCGCCCGACAACCCCGCGGTGTGGTGCGCCAGCAGCACCATGATCTCGCTGTGCCGCCGCCCCAGCCGTACCGGGCGGCCCCCCGTGACCAGCAGCGCCTCGTCCTGACCGAGCGCGGTGAGCGCGTCGCCCGCCGCCGGCGGCCCGGGATCGATCAGGGCCAACTGGGCCTCCGCCGCCCGCGCGACCGCCTGGACGAAGGCGAGGGAATGGGGGTGGGCGAGACCGTCGCCACCCGTGATGTCCACCGCGCCCAGCAGCCCGCCCGTGCGCGGATCGCGGACCGGGGCCGCCGCGCAGGTCCACGGATGGACCCGGCGGCTGAAGTGCTCGGCTCCGAAGACCTGAACGGGCTCGCCGACTGCCACGGCCGTACCCGGCGCGTTGGTTCCCATCGCCGTCTCCGCCCAGCGCGCGCCGGGGACGAAACCGAGCCCCTCCGCCCGCCGCAGCGTGCCCGGTTCGCCCTCCACCCACAGCAGCCTGCCCTGGGCGTCGCACACCGCCAGCAGGTGCGCCCCGTGCGCGGCGAACGTCCCGACCAAGTCCCGGAACAGCGGCATCACCCGGGCCAGCGGGTGCTCCGCGCGGTACGGCCGAAGCTGCGCCTCCGCCAGTTCCACCCGCGGGGTGCACTCCGGGCTGACCCGGGCCCGGGCGCACCGCCGCCAGGACCGCGCGATGACCGCGCGGACCGGGGCCTCGACCCGCCCGTCCCGGGTGAACGCGGCATGCGCCCGCCGCAGTTCGCGCGTGCGCTCGGCGGGATCGGCCCCGCCCGGCAGGGCCACCGAAGGATCGTCCATGTCACCCTCCCGTGGAGCCGCGGTACCCGCAGCGCCCCATCGTCGTCCCGCTACCGGCCCCCGACAAGCGGTACGTCGGCCAGTCCGCGCCGAAACCGGCTACGCGGGATCGGCCGCCAGCGCCGAGGCCGGGTCCGGGGCCGACGGGCCCGTCGGGATCCAGCGGCCCGCCTCGCGGTGGTACGGCCACCAGCGCCCCTCCCGGCCCAGCCGGAGCTGGCGCCCGGTGTCCGCCTCCGTCCAGCGGGCGCGGACCCGCCGCAGTGCCGGAGCCTGTTCGTCCGCCCAGGCCGCGGCCAGCGCCGCCCGGGCCCGGGTCAGCGTGGTTCGGTCCGGCGTCCGGTCGTCCTCCAGCGCCGCGAGGGCCGGAGCCCCGCCGAAGCCCCAGGCCAGTACGGCCCGTTCCATGTCGGCCCCGTCGCGTCCGGAAGCCGCCGACAGGCGGGCGCGGAGCCGGATGTCACCGGCCTCGGCAGTGAGGCGTACGGCGTCCTCGGCAGCCGTGAGAGGAGCGGGAGGACGGCGATCGGCATGGCCCGGAGCCAGCGCTTCCGCGAGCTGCCGGTGCGCCGCCGACGCGGCCGCCTGCGCGAGGAACTCCACGGCGTCCACGTCCAGCCCCTCCGCTTCCGCCTCGGTGTCCAGCGTCGGCGGCTGGCCCGGCGCGTCCGGCAGCCCCGGCAGCGCGGGCAGCGGCGGGAGGGCCGCCCGTGCCGCGAAGGCATCCGCCGCCGGGACCCCCTCGTCGGCGGGTGTCCGCGGAGCTTCCGCTTCGGTGGTGCTCCGCGCCTCCAGCTCCTCGAGCAGCTGCCGTTCGCCGCGGCCCCGCAGGAGCAGCAGCACGAACGGGTCCTGGTCCAGCAGCCGGGCCACCTGGTAGCAGAGCGCCGCCGTGTGCGGGCAGTGGTCCCACTCGCCGCAGTCGCAGCGCGGGTCGAGGTCCCCGATGCCGGGCAGCGGATCCACCCCGGCCGCCGCCGCGTCCTCGGCCAGTTCCGGGGGCACCTCACGGTCCAGCAGTGCGGCGATGTACCCCGACTCCGCGGCCGCCAGCCCCAGCAGCCGGTCCCATTCCGCTTCGGTGAACTCCTGCACCAGCACGTCCGTCCGGTGCGCCGTCCCGTCCCGGTCGCGCACCACTGCGGTCAGCCCGCCCGGGCGCGCCGAGACGGCCCCGACCGCGCCCGCGCGCGCGTACCGGCGCCCCTGCCTGACCTGCTCCCCGTCGAGCGCGCTGTCCTCCAGGGCGCGCAGCCAGGCGTGGCCCCACCAGGTGCGGGCGAAGCCGCGGCCGGGGGCCGGCGGGAGCGCCGGAAAGGTCTTCTCGTACGGGTCTCGGGTGCTCATCCGTCACTCCCCGGGGGTCGGGCGCAGCGCCACGAGGTCGGCCAGTTCGGCATCGGTCAGTTCGGTCAGCGCGCTGTCGCCGCCCGCGAGGACGGCGTCCGCGAGGGCCCGCTTGCGCTCCAGGAGCTGCGCGATCCGGTCCTCCACGGTGCCTTCGGCGATGAGGCGGTGCACCTGCACGGGCTGGGTCTGCCCGATCCGGTAGGCGCGGTCGGTGGCCTGCTCCTCGACGGCCGGGTTCCACCAGCGGTCGAAGTGGATGACATGGCCGGCCCGGGTGAGGTTCAGCCCGGTGCCCGCCGCCTTCAAGGACAGGAGGAAGACCGGGACTTCGCCCGCCTGGAAACGGTCGACGAGCTCCTCGCGGCGCGCCACCGGTGTACCGCCGTGCAGGAGCTGCGAGGCGATCCCGCGTCCGGCGAGGTGCTTCTCCAGGATCCTGGCCATCGCCACGTACTGGGTGAAGACGAGGACCGAGCCGTCCTCGGCGAGGATGGTGTCGAGGAGCTCGTCGAGCAGGTCCAGCTTGCCGGAACGGGCGCCGGCCATCTCCTTCGAGTACTGCGCGGGGTGGTTGCAGATCTGCTTGAGGGAGGTCAGCAGTTTGACCACCAGGCCGCGCCGCTCCATCCCGTCCGACTCCGCGATCGCGGCGAGGGTCTCGCGTACGACGGCCTCGTACAGCACGGTCTGTTCGCGGCTGAGGGTGACGGGGTGGTCGGACTCGGTCTTGGGCGGCAGCTCGGGCGCGATGCCGGGGTCGGACTTCTTGCGGCGCAGCAGGAACGGGCGCACCAGGGCGCTCAGCCGGGCCGCCGCCTGCGGATCGCGGCCGCTCTCGACGGGCTCGGCGTAGCGGGTGCGGAAGGCGCCGAGGCGGCCGAGGAGTCCGGGTGTGGTCCAGTCGAGGACGGCCCACAGCTCGGAGAGGTTGTTCTCGACGGGGGTGCCGGTGAGTGCGACGCGCGCCGGGGCCGGGATGGTGCGCAGCGCCTTCGCGGTGGAGGAGTGCGGGTTCTTGACGTGCTGGGCCTCGTCGGCGACGACCATGCCCCAGCCGGTGGCGGCGAGCCGGGGCGTGTCCGCGCGCATCGTGCCGTAGGTGGTGAGGACGAAGCCGCCGGTGAGGTCCGCCAGGCTGCGGGCGGGGCCGTGATAGCGGCGCACGGGTGTGCCGGGGGCGAACTTCTCGATCTCCCGCTGCCAGTTGCCCAGCAGGGACGCGGGACAGACCACCAGCGTCGGCTCGGGGTGGGCACGGTCGCTGTCGCTGTCGCTGTCGCTGTCGCTGTCGCGGTTGCGGTGCAGGTGGAGCGCGATGAGGGTGACGGTCTTGCCGAGGCCCATGTCGTCGGCGAGGCAGGCGCCGAGGCCGAGCGAGGTCATCCGGTCCAGCCAGCGCAGGCCGCGCAGCTGGTAGTCGCGCAGGGTGGCGCGCAGCTCAGGGGGTGCGGCGGGGCCGTCGGGCTCTTGCGGATCGGCGGTCAGCCGCGCCCGCAGCCGCTCGAGGGGACCGGCGGCCTCTACGTCGACCCGCCGGCCGTCGATCTCCGCCGACCCGGTGAGTACGGCGGCCAGCGCGTCGGCGGCCGTGAGCTTGCTGCCTTGGCGGGCGCGGGCCCGGCGGGCCTCGGCCGGGTCGATCAGGACCCACTGGTCGCGCAGCCGGACCAGGGGGCGGTTCGCCTCGGCGAGGCGGTCGAGCTCGGCGCGGGTGAGGTCGTCCTGGCCGCCGAGGGCGTAGTGCCAGCTGAAGGAGAGCAGGGCGCCGGGGGAGAGCAGGCCGGAGGGGAGGGCGGATTCGGGGGACTGCGGGGATGACTGGGGGCCCGGGGAGCCTACGACGGCGCGGGCGGTGAGGGTACGGGCGAGCCCGCGCGGCCAGTGCACCTGCACCCCGTCGGCGGCCAGGGCGCCGGAGGCCTCGCCGAGCAGCTCGGCGACCTCCTCGTCGGCGAGTTCGACGGAGTCCGGTACGGCCGCGGCGAGCAGCGGGGTGAGCGGGGGCCACAGCCGGGCGGCGCGGCGCAGCGCGCGCAGGGCGTCCATCCGGGCCCCGGGCGGGAAGGCGGTCGCGGCCGCCCCGGATCCGGCCCAGACCTCGGCGGCGTCGGCGACCAGGGCGGCGTCGGCCAGGCCGTGCATCTGGAGGACGGCCCGGAAGGAGGACGCGGCGTCGGGGACGCCGTCGAGCTCGATCCGCAGGGAGATGCGCACGCCGGCGTCGTGTCCGGCGGCCACCTCGGCGGCCCAGTCCCGCAGTTCGGGGTGCGGCCGGGGCGGGCGGGCGGCGTAGGCGGACCCGGCGGCGGCCGCGGGGGCGGCGGGGGAGCGGGGCAGGGTGTCGGCGACGGCGTCCAGGAAGGCGCGCAGCAGCGGCTCCGGGGCGGGCAGCCGGGGCGGACCGTCCGAGCCCAGGGGTACGCAGTGGGCCTCGGGCGGCATGGCGGCGGCCAGCTGCCGGACCTCTTCGAGGTCGGTGGCGTCCAGGGGGCCGGTGCGCCAGGCGTCGTGGCCGGCGGGGCTCAGCCCGGGGAGGAGCTGCCCGCGGGCGAGGAAGCGCAGGGCCAGCAGGGCGGCGGCGCCCCAGAAGGCCGCACTCGCCGACGGGCCGCTTCCGCTGTCGGGACCGGCTGCGGGTTCGGTTGCCGGTTCGGTTGTCGGGTCGGTTCCGGTTCCGGGGTGGGCGGCGGCCGTGCGGGCGCGTGTGAGCAGCGGCAGGGCTTCGTCGACGGGCAGCACGAGGGCGGTGACGGCGGTCCGCCGCAGGTCGGGGGTGACGACGAAGAGATCCTCGTGGGCACCGGTGCCGGTGCCGTGCGGGGCGCCGGTTCCGCTGCCGGCGCCTGGAGCCTGGCCGTCCGTTCGCCAGAGGGCGATCCGTCCGCCGCGGGCCGGGTCGGCGGGAAGGAAGACGGCCGAGCAGTGGATGAGGCCGGAGATCTCGGGGAGCACGCATTCCTCAAACTTGACTACCGGGGTTCAGGGCGGCCGAGGCTACCCCACCGCCGGCGTCGGGAGGCTCGGGCCGGGCCGTGACCCGGGTCACTTCGCGGGCCGTTCCGGTGTCCGGGAACGCGTCGCCGCGGTGGTGCGTTGAGGGGGTAGTGGTCGACGACGGGTGGAGGTGTCCGCAGATGTCCACGAGCGGAAAGGTCGCGGTTGCCGGAGTCGTGGCAGCCATCGTGTTGTTCTGGGCGGTCGGGTTCTGGGCGGGGTTGCTGGTCCTGATCGGTGTGCCCGCGGCCGCCTATCTCCTGCTGGACTCCTCTCAGCGGCGTCGGCTGCGGGGTATATCCAGGAAGCAGATCGGCCGCTGACGTCGGCGGTGTCGGCCGTGCTCCGGCTTCGGCGCGGAGCCCGGCCGATTCGATGGCCCGGCGGGGTGCTTCGACCCGTGACGCCCGGGCGCCGAGATCAGGAGGCGCCGGTGGTGGCGCCGGGGGCGCCGTCCCGCGCGTTGTCGGGCGCGAGGTCCGGTTCGAGCAGCATCCGGGCCGAGTTGTCCACGAGCTGTCGGAGCACCGGCAGATAGACCTCGTCTCCGCCCAGTTCGTCCAGGAGGCGGTGCGCCTCGTCGCGGTAGCCGTCGATGTCCGCGCGGTACCGGTCGAGAAGGGCGGGTGCCCGCAGGAGGCCCGCGAGCTCTCCTCGTGCCTGCCGGGATCGCCCGGCGGCGGCGCACAGATCCAGAATGCGCCCACGGGATTCAGGAGCCGCGTCCTCGACGGCGCATGCGAGGAGATAGGTCACCGTGCCGTTGGCCAGGTCCTCGTTGCGGCCGGACAGGATGTCCTCCTGGTCGTTGAACAGCTGCCAGATGATGCCGAAGACATAGCCGAACTCACGCCACAGCTCCACCCTCTCGCACTTCGTTCCGGAGAGGATCGCGGCCATCGCGGTGATCATGCCGTAGGGTGCGCCGGATTTGCCGCGGTAGGTCTCGATCACCGAGCCGCGCGTGGCGCCGGCCGCGTCCCCGCGCATGTCCGCCATCTGGCCGTCGGCGGCCGCGATCGAGCCGTTCACGATCTCGGTGAGCAGTTCGCCGTGCACGGACTCCGGAACCCGTTGCGACAGGATGATCTGGACGGGAAGTATGTTTCCCGCGATGACGGACGCCAGCAGTGTCTCGTTCTCGGTGAGCCCGTCGGAAGCCGCGCTGCCGTTCCCGTCGGCCAGGTCGTCGAGATGGCAGGCCGAAGTCCACCACAGCAGGTGCACGGCGGAAATCGGCACGGCCGGTTCGGGGAAGCCCGTCTCGGCACCGTGCACGAGCAAGGGCAGTACCGAGATCGGATATTTCAGTTTCCGCTGCTCCAGGAGTTCGGCGACGGCGGTCCGGGCCGTGGCCGAGGCGGGGTCGAGCCGTTCCAGCGCGGCCGCTATCTCCGCGTCGATGTCCTGAGAGAGTTCCCGGTGTAAGTCCAGGTACGACAGGGAATTCACGAATGCCCTCCATCGTGAGAATGCGTCGAAGGGCGAACCACGCGCCCTTTGTGTCGCGTTACGTCACCGATTCGAACATTCTGGGCGGAGGGGATCCAGAGCCAATTCCCGCCGTGGCCGATCCCTTTCGGCCATCAAGCGTCGAGGCTTGGCCCGACGGCCGGGTCAGTAGTAGTCGCGCATCAAGGCCGTCGCCCACTCCGGCTGCCGCAGCTCGCCGCGGGGACCGAACTCGGCCATGTACGGCTTCAGATCGAGTACGGGGGTGCCGTCCACCGCGTCGAGGCCCTCCACGTGGACGTCCAGGCCGTCCACCTTCACCACCCGGCACCGCGAGACGCCGAGCCGGTTCGGCCTGTTCTTGCCGCGCTGGGCGAAGATGCCGACCAGCGGCCAGTCCGGGTTGCCCCGGGGGCGCCGTGCGCCCGTCTCGACCTTCTCCACTGGCACCCGGTCGAAGTGGTAGACGACCTCGACGTGCGAGAACTCCTCCAGGCCGTACAACGCCTCGGGGCCGAACCGGCCGGCGTCCAGGCGGATCACCGCCGTCTCGCGCCCCCAGTCGTCGTCGACCGCCTCCGCGCGGCCACCCACGACCACGCCCACCGGCTCGCACTCCACCGTCATCGTTCCCCTCGGATGTCCGTTTGCGTTCACGCCGGGCGCACCGCGACGCGGTCGAGCGCCGCCAGCAGCTCCGGCAGATCGGTCTCCCCGTCGCGCGGGACCGCGAGCACCCCGCTCGGCTCCTCGTCGAGCAGGACGAAGGCGGCATCACCGGTACGGGCCACCAGCGACCAGCCGGGGCCGTCCACCCGCAGCGTCCGGGCCTCCTCACCCGCGAACGAGGAGCGCACCCGCCCGGGCGGCGGCGGGCTCAGCGTGTACTCCAGGGCCGCCTTCAGCGCCCGCGCGAGTCCGGGATGCGCGGCGGCCGCCGCCCCGCCGTCCGTCGCCTCGCGCTCGCGCCAGTCACCCCACTGCCGGGCGATCTGGTCCGCGGCCATCCGCCGCTGCACCGGCCCCCACGCCTCCGCCGAGGGCGGCGCCAGCGGCACCCGCCCGGTGCCGTCCGCGCCCTGCTCCGGATCGTGCGGTTCCGGGATGCCCGAGGCCGCCACCGACAACTCCAGCGGCCAGCCCGCCAGCGAGACCACGATCGACCGCTCGTCGGGGGACAGGTCGTAGTCCATCCCGCAGTCCCAGGAGGCGATGGCCGTGGCCACGAGCGAGACGTCGTCCACGACGACCGTCCACCGCGCGCCCTCCTCGTCCTGGCCGAGCACCAGCCCGTAGCCTTCCCCGTTCGGTGCCACACCCAGCAGGGAGCAGGCCTCGGGGAAGTCGTCGCCCAGGACACTGGGGAACTGCGCGGGGGTCAGCAGCACGGCGGTCAGCACGTACAGCGAGCCGCCACCCTCGTCGTCGGACACCTGGCCTCCCGGTAGCTCTCTTGTCGGCGCACCTTAACCAGCGGGTAACCCGCCCGTCGAGGGCCTGCGGCCCACGATTTCCAAGGCCGCTACCTGCACGTAGAGTTGGGAGCCCGCCACAGAAAGGGACACCCGGTGCAGCGTTACGACCGGCTGAGGGAGATCCTCCGTCTCGATCCCGACAAGGACTTCCTCGCCATCTACCGGCTCACCGCCACCTATGAGTTCCCCTGGGACTTCACCCGCGCCCTGGAACTCGCCCTGTTCCGCACCTACGCCGTCCCCGCCATCGGCGGCCTGCTGGCCGACACCGCCGAGTTCACGGACCGCACCCAGAAGCGCTACGACGACACCGCGCTGCTCCTCGACGCCATCGTGGAGCACGGCTTCGAGAGCGACACCGCGCGCACCGCGATCCGCCGCGTCAACCAGATGCACCGCAGTTACGACATCTCCAACGAGGACATGCGCTACGTCCTGTCCACTTTCGTGGTGATTCCGTCGCGCTGGTTGGACGCGTACGGCTGGCGTCCGCTGACCCACCACGAGCGCAGGGCCTCGGCGAACTACTACGCCACCTTGGGCCGCCATCTGGGCATCACGGACATTCCCGGCTCTTTCGAGGAGTTCGAGTCCACCCTGAACGCCTACGAGGAGGCCCACTTCGGCTGGGACGAGGGCGCCCGGCAGGTCGCGGACTCCACCCTCGACCTGATGGCCTCCTGGTACCCGGCGCCGCTCGCCCCTGCCGTCCGCGGCGCGAGCCTCGCCCTGCTCGACGAGCCGCTGCTGGACGCCTTCCGGTTCGCCCGCCCGCACCCCCGGGTCCAGCGGCTGGTCCAGGGCGCCCTGCGGCTGCGCGGGCGCGCGGTACGGCTGCTGCCCCCGCGCAAGGCCCCGCACTACGCCCGCCAGAACCCGGAGATCAAGAGCTATCCCGGTGGCTACGACGTGGGCGAGCTCGGCACGTTTCCCGTGCCCGGAACCGGCGGCTGCCCCGTTCCGCATCCTCGCCGGCCGGCCGGAGCAGAGGCTCAGCCTCCGGCGTGATCCCGGGTACCTCCGCGCGTCCCGGGCAAGGGGCCGACGTACAAGACGTGTGTCACCGGTGCCGTACGGCCAGCACCAGGAAGCGGGCGTCCTCGTCGGCGTACGAGGTCATCTCCCAGCCCGAACGGGCGAGCAGCGGGCCGAGGTTGTGCTCGGCCCGCAGGTCCTCCGGAGTCAGTTCCCGGCCGTGGCGGGCGGCGAGGGCCGCTCGCCCGATCGGGTGAAAGAGTGCGAGCCGGCCGCCGGGGCGGACCACCCGGGCCAGCTCGCGCAGGTTCGCGGCCGGGTCGGGCAGGTGCGCGATCAGCCCGGCGGCGAACACCGCGTCCAGCGTCCCGTCGCGCAGCGGCAGCCGGGCCACGTCCGTGAGCAGCAGTGCACCCTGCGCGGCCCGCCCCGCCCGCTGCGCGGCGGCCAGCATCTGCGGGGTGAGGTCGGCCCCGAGCACGATGCCGGCAGGTCCGACGGCGGCGCGCAGCGGGGTCAGGGCCCGCCCGGTGCCGCAGCCCGCGTCGAGCACGCGGTCCCCGGGCCGCAGTCCGAATTCGGCGACGGCGGTCGCGAAGGCGGGCGCGTCCTCGGGGAACTTGCGGTCCCAGTCGGCGGCGCGCGCTCCGAAGAACTCCTGCACGTGCGTGTGGTCTTCGCTCATGTGCCCATGATCCCCCACCGGCGAGGACGCGTGGATCTGCGGACCGTGTGCAAGGTGGTACGCGGCGTGATCGAAGATGAACGTATCTCTGTCATATTCCAGCAGTTACAGCGGCTTTCGGAATGCGCCCCGTGTTCGCGCCCTCACCCGGACTAGCGTCCGGTGGCCATGGGACACCTGGGACATCTGGACCACGCCGCCTACGGCTGGCTGACACCCGTGCTGTCATACGTGATGGCATCCGTCGGCGCCGCCCTCGGGCTGCGCTGCACCGTCCGCGCGCTCGCCGCGACCGGCACCGCCCGGCGCAACTGGCTCCTGGCCGCGGCCTCCGCGATCGGCACCGGCATCTGGACGATGCACTTCGTCGCGATGCTCGGCTTCGACGTCACCGGCACCGAGATCCACTACAACGTGCCGATCACCATCCTCAGCCTGCTCGTCGCCATGCTGGTCGTCGGCGCGGGGGTGTTCGCCGTCGGCTACGGCAAGGACCGCGGCCGGGCCCTCGTCCTGGGCGGTCTCACCACCGGCCTCGGCGTCGCGAGCATGCACTACCTCGGCATGGCGGCCCTGCGCCTGCACGGTGACGTCTCCTACGACCCGCTCACCGTCGGACTCTCCGTCGTCATCGCCGTGGTCGCTGCCACCGCGGCCCTGTGGGCCGCGCTCAACATCAAGTCACCGGTGGCCGTGGCCGTCGCCTCGCTCGTCATGGGCGCCGCCGTCAGCAGCATGCACTACACCGGGATGACCGCCGTCGCCGTCAGCGTCAGTCCCTCGGACGCCGCCCTGCCCGGTGCGACGGCCATGCAGTTCATCTTCCCGCTCGCCGTCGGGCTGGGCTCCTACCTGTTCATCACCGCCGCCTTCGTCGCGCTGTCGCCGACCGCCGACGAGCGGGCCGCCTCCGACTCCGTACGGAAGCTGGGGGAACGGGCCGCGCCCGCCCACTGAGCACACCGGACGCACGGTACGTACGCACGGCACGTACGCACGCACGGCACATACGCACGGCACATACGCACCCACCTGCACCCGTATCTGTACCCGCACCCGAATCCGCCCTTGCAGAACACGCACGCCGAACGACCCGCACCTGTCGGTACCGCCCCGGAACGAGGAGTCCATGCGCACACCCCGCAGACAACCGGAAGCAGCGGCGCCGCGGCTCCCCGCGCCGGCGGGCGGCCACGGCCACGGCTCGGGAACGGGCCGCCGGGCCCACGCCGGGCCGCCGGCCGACGAACGCCCGGAACAGGCACTCCACCAGCCCGCCCCGGCGCCGCACGAGCGGGGTCCCCGGCTGCGGCTGCGCCCCGCCACCGTCCGCGCGAAGATCGTTTCACTGCTGATGGTCCCCGTCGTCTCGCTGCTCGCCCTGTGGGCCTTCGCCACCGTCAGCACCGCCCAGGACATCGCCCGGCTCAGCCGCGTCCAGCAGGTCGACACCGAGATACGCACCCCCGTCGCCGCCGCCGTCACCGAGCTCCAGGCCGAACGGCGCGCCGCCGTCCGCCTCCTCGCCGACCCCGCCGCCGACCCGGCCGCCCTGGACCAGCAGGCCCGCCGCACCGACGCCGCCGTCCGGCGGCTGCGGCTCGGAGAGCGCAACACCGTCGCCGACTCCGGCGACTACGGCTCGGACGTCGTGGTCCGCCTGGGCGCGTTCGTCGTCGACGCCGAGGCGCTGGAATCCGCCCGCAAGGACATCACCGGACGCCGTGCCACCCCCGAGGCCGCCTACGAGATCTACACCCGCGTGGTCGACTCGGCCCTCGCCGTGGGCGGCGCCCTGACCGGCGGGGAGGACGCAGAACTCGGCCCCGCCTCCAGGGTCCTGCTGGAATTCGCCCGGGCCGGAGAGCTTCTCTCCCGGGAGGACGCGCTGCTCGCCGTACCGGGTCCGCGCAGCGCCGAAACGCTTCGGCAGCTGATCGGCACCATCGAGACCCGGCGCGCCCTCACCGCCGCCGCGGCCCGCGACCTCCCCCCTGCCCAGCAGTCCGCCTGGCAGTCCGTGGCCAAGAGCGCCGCCTACGCCGACCTCACCGCCGCCGAGGACCGGGCGCTTGCCGCCGGCGCGGCCAAGGAGGTGCGCGGGGTACCCGCCGGATGGGAGGCCGCGCACACCGGCATCGGCGCCTCGATGCGGGAGATCGAGGGAGCCGCGCACGCCGCGGCCGCCGACCGGGCCGACCCGTTCGCCGAGGGGGCGCTCAGCCCGGCCGGAGCCGCCGTGCTGCTGGGCCTGGCCGCCGTCGCCGCCTCGCTGGTCATCTCCGTCCGCATCGGCCGCGCCCTGGTCGTGGAACTGGTCTCCCTGCGCAACACCGCGCTGGAGATCGCCCACCGCAAGCTCCCGTACGCCATGGAGCGGCTCCGCGCGGGCCGGGCCGACGAGATCGACGTCGCCGGCGAGACCCCGGACGGGCCGCCCGCCGACGACGAGATCACCCAGGTCGGCGAGGCGCTCGCCACCGTCCACCGGGCCGCGCTCAGCGCCGCCGTCGAACGGGCGGAGCTGGCCAGCGGGGTCTCCGGGGTCTTCGTCAACCTCGCCCGCCGCAGCCAGGTCCTCGTGCACAAGCAGCTCACCCTGCTCGACTCGATGGAACGGCGCGCGGACGACCCGAACGAGCTCGGCGACCTCTTCCGCCTCGACCACCTGACCACCCGGATGCGCCGGCACGCGGAGAGCCTGATCATCCTTTCGGGTGCGGCCCCCGGCCGGGCCTGGCGGATGCCGGTCCCGCTCACGAACGTCGTACGGGCCGCCGTCTCCGAGATCGAGGACTACCCCCGTGTCGAGGTGCGCCAGCTCGCGGAGGCCGCCGTGGTCGGCGGAGCCGTCGCCGACCTCACCCACCTGCTGGCCGAACTCATCGAGAACGCCGCCCAGTTCTCCCCGCCGCACACCAAGGTCCGCGTCAGCGGCGAGCCGGTCGGCGCCGGATACGTCCTGGAGATCGAGGACCGCGGGCTCGGCATGGGCCGCGAGACCCTGAGCGACGCCAACCGGCGCATCGAGCAGTCCGAGGCGCTCGACCTCTTCGACAGCGACCGGCTCGGGCTCTTCGTCGTCAGCCGTCTCTCGTCCCGCCACGGCGTGAAGGTGCACCTGCGGACGTCACCGTACGGGGGCACCACCGCCGTGGTGCTGCTGCCGAACTCCATGCTCCAGGGAGCGATCACGGCCGGCGCCCCCGGGCCGGAACCCCGGGCGGGGGCGACCGCCGGGGCACGGACCGCGGCATCGGTACCCGTACCGGTACCCGCTCCCGTACCGGCTTCGGAGCCGGCCCCGGAGGCGGAGCAGCCGCCGGCGATGACCGTCGTACGGGAGGACGCACGCGGACTCCGGGACCCGGACCCCTCCCCCGCCCGGGAAGAGCCGCGCCCCGCCCCGGTGGCCGCGCTGCGGCCGCGCGCTCCGGGCGGCGCGGTCACCCGTACGCAGGTCGCCGCGGCCCCCGCCGCCTCGGTGACGGAACTGCCGCGCCGGGTCCGCCAGGCCAGCCTCGTCCCGCAGCTGCGCGAGACCCCCGCGCCCAAGGCCCCGGCGGGCGCGCGCCTCGCCGAGGAACCGCCGGGGCGCAGCCCCGAGCAGGCGCGGGACCGGATGGCCGCCTACCGGGCCGGATGGGTCCGCGGCGCCGAGGAGAACTCCCCTCACGCAGGCAGCGCGCGCAGCGAAGGCAGCGAAGGCAGGCAAGGCAGCCATGGCAGCAAAGGAGAAGTGTGATGATCGAACACCAGAGAATCGACCTCAACGGCGGCGTCCGCAGGTCCGGTGAACTGGACTGGCTCCTGGACGACCTGGTGGTCCGGGTCCGGGAGGTCCGGCACACCGTGGTGCTGTCCAACGACGGCCTGCCGGTCGGCGCTTCCAGCGCGCTGAGCCGGGAGGACGCGGAGCACCTGGCCGCCGTGGCCTCCGGCTTCCACAGCCTGGCCAAGGGCGCGGGACGGCATTTCCACGCCGGGGGCGTACGCCAGACGATGGTCGAGATGGACGAGGGCTTCCTCTTCGTCGCGGCCGCCGGGGACGGCTCCTGTCTGGCGGTGCTCAGCAGCGCCGGGGCCGACATCGGGCTGATCGCCTACGAGATGGCACGACTGGTGAAGCGGGTCGGCGAGCACCTGTACACCCCGCCCCGGTTCGCGGCACGGCCGCCGGCCGCCGGCTGAGGGCGGCGGTCCGGCACATGAACGGCCAGTGGTACGACGCCGACGCGGGCCCGCTCGTCCGTCCGTACGCGATGACCGGCGGGCGTACGAAGCCGGGACCCCACGGGGTCCGCTTCGACCTGATCGCGCTGGTCGTCGTGGATCCGGAGGGCGCCGACGCGGCCGCCGAGTCGCTGCTCGGACCGGAACACCGGGCACTGCTCGGACTCTGCCGGTCCGAGACCCAGTCGGTGGCGGAGCTCGCCGCCGACGCCGACCTGCCCGTGGGGGTGGTGCGGGTGCTGCTCGGCGACCTGCTGGAGGGCGGGCATGTCAAGGTCAGCAGGCCGGTACCGCCCGCGCAGCTGCCGGACGAGCGGATTCTGCGGGAAGTCATCGAGGGATTGCGAGCGTTGTGATGGGACTGCATGACGACGGACCGGTGGATCCCGGTCCCGGGGACGACACCGAACTGGCCGCGCTCGCGCTGAAGATCCTCGTGGCGGGCGGCTTCGGGGTCGGCAAGACCACGCTGGTGGGCGCGGTGAGCGAGATCCGCCCGCTGCGGACGGAGGAGCTGCTGAGCGAGGCGGGCGAACTCGTCGACGACACGGGCGGGGTGGACCAGAAGACGACCACGACCGTGGCCATGGACTTCGGGCGGATCACCATCCGGTCCGGGCTGTCCCTGTACCTGTTCGGCACACCGGGCCAGGACCGGTTCTGGTTCATGTGGGACGAGCTGTCGCAAGGGGCGCTGGGCGCGGTGGTGCTCGCCGACACGCGGCGGCTGGAGGACTGCTTCCCGGCGGTGGACTACTTCGAGCACCGGCGCATTCCGTTCGTGGTGGCCGTCAACTGCTTCACCGACGCACGGCGTTACGGGGCCCACGACGTGTCGAGGGCGCTGGACCTGGACCAGGGGACGCCGGTGGTGCTGTGCGACGCGCGGGACAAGGACTCGGGGAAGGAAGTGCTGATCAGGCTGGTCGAGTACGCCGGGCGGGTGCACACCGCCCGGCTGCTGGACTCGGTGGAGCCGCAGGCCGATTCGGTGTGAACCGGCCGGCGAGGAACCTCGGACCGCAGGGTCGGTCAGTCCGCGATTCCGGCGATGGCGATCACCTTGTCGATCGGTACCCGGACGAGGAGTTCGCTCGGGACGGCGTTGCGACGGCCGAAGGCCTCCGCCTGCTCCTCGCCCATGTAGCGGGCACCGATCCTGGTCGCCCAGTGAAGGATCTCGTCCGGGTCGTCGGCGTGCTCGCTGATCTCTGCGCGGCCCTGGAGCACGACGTAGGAGAACGGCGGCCGGTCGTCGTCCACGCACAGCGCGACCCGGCCGTCACGCGCCAGGTTCCGTGCCTTCACCGTGTCCTTGCCGGTGTTGAACACGAAGGAGTCGCCGTCGAGTACGAACCAGATGGGAGCGATGTGGGGGCTGCCGTCCTCGCGGACGGTGGAGAGCTTTCCGGTGCGGGTGGAGTGCGAGACGAACGCCCGCCATTCCTGTTGCGTCATCTTCTTCGCCATGGGGACATCCTCCTTGCCGGAAAGGCACTGGTGGGGAAGGCTTGCGGGACGACTACGCGGGGGTGCGGCGCGGCCATGTGGGCGGCGTCGACGGGGAGGGGTTCGGAATGGCACTGGACAAGCAGCTCGACTGGCTGCTGGACGACCTGACGCGCAGGGTCCAACAGGTGCGGCATGCGGTGGTGCTGTCCAACGACGGCCTGGTGACGGGCGCGAGCGCCGGGCTGGCGCGGGAGGACGCGGAGCACCTGGCGGCGGTCGCGGCCGGGCTGCAGAGTCTGGCGAAGGGGTCGGGGCGGCACTTCAGGGCCGGGGAGGTCCGGCAGACGATGGTCGAGTACGACGAGGGGGTCCTCTTCGTCATGGCCGCGGGCGCGGGCAGCTGCCTGTGCGTGCTGAGCGCCTCCGAGGCGGACATCGGGCAGGTCGCGTACGAGATGACGCTGCTGGTCAACCGGGTGGGTGAGCACTTGGGCGTCGCGGAGCGGCGCGTCACCGGCGGCTGAGTTATCCACAGGCCTCGCGGGGTATCGTTGCGTTGAGTTACGTTCTTCACACAGAGTAATCGTCGCTCGTGGGGGAGACCGTGATGATGATGACGCAGATGGGGACCGCGCTGCGCGAGGCCGTGCCCGCCGATGTCGAGGTGCGTGCGGATACCGAGGTGCGTGCGGATGTCGAGGTGCGTGCGGATGTCGAGGTATGTGGGGATGTGCGGGCCGAGGCGCTGGTGGGCAGTGTGCAGGCCGCCGGGGAACTGGGGCTGACCCGGGGGGAGTTCGCCCGGGCCGTCCAGCTGGGGATCGTGCGCGCCGGGCCGTCGGCATCCGGCGGGGCCGCCCGCTACACGCGGGCCGAGCTGGACCGGGTCAGGTCCGCCGAGGGCCGCCCGGGCGAGGACGGGCCGGACGCGCTGCGCGAACGGGTGGTGACCGTGGCCGGAGCGGAGGCGGCGGCCGCGGTGCTGGGGGTCGGACCGAGCCGGTTCACCCGGCTCGCTCGTTGCGGGCACCTCACCCCGGTCGGCTACCGGATCAACCGGTACCGCGCGGTGGTGTGGCTCTACCTGGCCGCGGAGCTACGGGAGTTCGCGGCGCGGGAGCCGGTGCGGCTGCGCGGAGTCGCACCCCCGGCGGACCGGGAGCTGTTGGCGGCCAAGGAGGACCTGCGCCCGCGGAAGTGGCGCGGACGGCACGTCGGGCTGCTGCTGAGACGGACCGCCGATCCCTGGGAGCGTGCCGCGGTACTGGCGTCCGTACTCCCGGAGGCAGAACTGCGGCAGGCCGTGCCCGACCAGGCGGAGCGGATCGTGCTGGCCGCCCTCGCTCCGCCCCCGCCGTACGGGCATCCGCAGGTGCCGGCGGCCGCGGCCGTGGCGCTGAGGCTGCTGAAGGCCGAGCCGCCGGAGGAGATCCACTGGTACCGCACCAGCCTGGACTTCGCCCTGACCGGGGCGCGCGGTCAGTCGAAGTCGACGGGGGAGAGGGGGCCGACGTAGACCCAGGCCCCGCCCTCGCGGGAGAAGGCGCTGTGCTCGTGCAGCGAGCCCGTGTGCCCTCCCTCGCGGTAGTGCGCCCGGAACTCCACCGAACCCTCCGTCTCGAACATCCCGCCGCGCTCGGTGGCGAGGATCTCCAGCCGCTCCCAGCGCTGCCCTGGGTCCAGGTCGAGCCGGGCCGGACGGGTCGAGGGATGCCAGGAGCGCAGCAGGTAGGCCGTGTCGCCGACGGCGAAGGCGCTGAACCGGGAGCGCATCAGGCGTTCGGCGGTGGGTGCCTGCTGGGCACCGGAGTGGAAGCGGCCGCAGCACTCCGGGTAGGCGGCGGGCAGCCCGCAGGGACAGGGGAGGGCCGGGGTGGGCATGGGTGTGCTCGGTTCCTCGTGGTGGGCGGGGACGACGGGAGTCGCCCGGACTACTGGGCCGGCTTGGTCGGTTCGGCAGGCCGGGGAGGCTTGGCGGGATACGGGCGGAAGAGGCCTTCCTGGACCACGGAGACCAGCATCCTGCCCTCCAGGTCGTAGATGCGGCCCCGGGCCAGGCCCCGGCCGCCGTGCGCGATGGGGGACTCCTGGTCGTACAGGAACCACTCGTCCGCCCGGAACGGCCGGTGGAACCACATGGCGTGATCCAGGCTCGCCATGTCGAACCCGCGCATCCCCCACAGGGGTTCCACCGGGATGCGCACGGCATCGAGGAGGGTCATGTCACTGGCGTAGGTGAGGGCGCAGGTGTGCACGAGCGGGTCGTCGCCCAGCGGGCCGACCGCCCGCATCCACACCGCGCTGCGGGGATCGGCGTCCTTGAGCTCCTCGGGAGTCCAGCGGAGCCGGTTCACGTACCGGATGTCGAAGGGCTGGCGGCGGGCCATCCGCTCCAGCGCCTCCGGCAGCGCCCCGAGGTGCTCGCGGATCTCGTCCGCGACCTTGGGGAGCGTGTCGGGATGAGGGACGTGGTGAGGAGGCAGCTGGTGCTCGATGCTGCCCTCCTCCGGATGGTGGAAGGAGGCGGTGAGATTGAAGATCGTCTTGCCCTGCTGGACCGCGGTGACCCGGCGCGTGGTGAAGGACCGCCCGTCGCGCACCCGCTCCACCTGGTACACGATCGGCACCCCGGGGATGCCGGGGCGCAGGAAGTACGAGTGCAGAGAGTGGACCGGGCGGTCGCTGTCCACGGTACGGCCGGCGGCCACCAGCGCCTGGCCGGCGACCTGGCCGCCGAAGACGCGCTGGAGGGACTCCTGGGGGCTGGCGCCGCGGAAGATGTTGACCTCGATCTGCTCCAGATCGAGCAGGTCGACGAGTCTCTCGGCGGGGTTCGTCATCAGAGGTTCTCCACTGTCAGGTCCGGGCGGAGCGGGCGGGAAGCGGGAGCCGGCGGGGCCGGTGGATTGCCGGGGGCGGGCGGCGTGCTCAGAGCGCCCCGAGCTCGCCGACCGAGGTGACCCGGAGGACGGCCCGGCCCTCCTCGTCGGAGGCCGCGAGGTCGACCTCGGCGCTGATGCCCCAGCCATGGTCGCCGTTCGGGTCGGCGAAGGTCTGGCGGACGCGCCACAAGCCGTGCGCCGCGTCCTCCTCGATCTGGAGCAGCTTCGGGCCGCGTGCGTCGGGGCCGGTGCCCAGGTCGTCGTACTCGTCCCAGTAACCGTCCATGGCCTCGCCCCAGGCGTCCGCGTCCCAGCCCGATTCGGCGTCCAGTTCGCCCAGTACGTTGACGTGGTCGAGGGCGGCCAGCTCCACCCGGCGGAACATCGCGTTGCGGACCAGGACGCGGAAGGCGCGCGCGTTCGCGGTGACCGGCTTGACCTGGTCGGCCTTCTCCTGGGCCTGCTCCGCCGTCTCCACCTCGGGGTTCGCCAGCTGCTCCCATTCGTCCAGGAGGCTGGAGTCCACCTGGCGGACGAGTTCGCCCAGCCAGGCGATCAGGTCCTCGAGATCCTCGGACTTGAGGTCGTCGGGGATGGTGTGGTCCAGCGCCTTGAACGCGCCGGCCAGGTAGCGCAGCACGATGCCCTCGGTACGGGCCAGCTCGTAGTAGGAGGTGAACTCGGTGAAGGTCATCGCGCGTTCGTACATGTCGCGGATGATCGACTTGGGGGAGACCGGGTGGTCGCGCACCCACGGGTGGCTCTTGGCGTACACGTCATAGGCGTGGAAGAGCAGTTCTTCGAGCGGCTTGGGATAGGTGACGTCCTGGAGACGCTCCATCCGCTCCTCGTACTCGACCCCGTCGGCCTTCATCTGGCCGACCGCGATGCCGCGCTCCTTGTTCTGCTGCGCGGCCAGGATCTGGCGCGGGTCGTCCAGCGTGGACTCCACGACGGACACCATGTCCAGCGCGTAGGACGGGGACTCCGGGTCCAGCAGGTCGAAGGACGCGAGCGCGAAGGTGGACAGCGGCTGGTTGAGCGCGAAGTCCTGCTGCAGGTCGACGGTGAGCCGGATGGTGCGGCCCTCCGCGTCCGGGGTGTCGAGTTTCTCGACGACACCGCCGTCGAGCAGCGAGCGGTAGATCGCGATGGCCCGGCGGATGTGCCGCAGCTGGGCCTTGCGCGGTTCGTGGTTGTCCTCGAGGAGGTGGCGCATCGCCTTGAAGGCATCGCCCGGACGGGCGATGACCGACAGCAGCATGATGTTGGTGACCTTGAAGCGCGAGGTCAGCGCCTCCGGGTCGGCGGCGATGAGCTTCTCGAAGGTGGTGTCCGACCAGGCGACGAAGCCCTCGGGAGCCTTCTTGCGCACCACCTTGCGGCGCTTCTTCGGGTCGTCGCCCGCCTTGGCGAGGGCCTTCTCGTTCTCGATCACGTGCTCGGGAGCCTGGGCGACCACATACCCCGCCGTGTCGAAGCCGGCCCGGCCGGCGCGGCCGGCGATCTGGTGGAACTCGCGGGCGCGCAGCGTGCGGACCCGGTTGCCGTCGTACTTGGTGAGCGCGGTGAACAGCACCGTGCGGATCGGGACGTTGACACCGACGCCGAGGGTGTCGGTTCCGCAGATCACCTTCAGCAGACCGGCCTGCGCGAGCTTCTCGACCAGGCGACGGTACTTGGGCAGCATGCCCGCGTGGTGCACGCCGATGCCGTGCCGGACGTAGCGGGAGAGGTTCTGTCCGAACTTGGTGGTGAAGCGGAAGTTGCCGATGAGGTCGGCGATCTTGTCCTTCTCCTCGCGGGTGCACATGTTGATGCTCATGAGCGACTGCGCCCGCTCGACCGCCTGGGCCTGGGTGAAGTGCACGATGTAGACGGGCGCCTGCCGGGTCTCCAGCAGCTCCGTGATCGTGTCGGTGATCGGCGTGGTCACGTACTCGTACGACAGCGGGACGGGCCGCGTCGCGGAGCGGACCACCGAGGTGGGCCGGCCGGTGCGCCGGGTCAGGTCCTCCTCGAACCGCTTCATGTCGCCGAGGGTCGCCGACATCAGGATGAACTGGGCCTGCGGCAGCTCCAGCAGCGGGATCTGCCAGGCCCAGCCGCGGTCCGGCTCGGCATAGAAGTGGAACTCGTCCATGACGACCTGGCCGATGTCGGCGTGCTTGCCGTCGCGCAGGGCGATCGAGGCCAGCACCTCGGCGGTGCAGCAGATCACCGGCGCGTCCGCGTTCACCGAGGCGTCGCCGGTCAGCATGCCGACGTTCTCGGTGCCGAAGAGCTTGCACAGGTCGAAGAACTTCTCCGACACCAGGGCCTTGATCGGGGCGGTGTAGAAGGTGACCTTGTCCTGGGCCAGCGCGGTGAAGTGCGCGCCCGCCGCGACCAGGCTCTTGCCCGAGCCGGTCGGGGTGGAAAGGATCACGTTCGCCCCGGAGACGACCTCGATCAGCGCCTCCTCCTGAGCCGGGTACAGGGTGATGCCCTGGTCCTCCGCCCACGAGGAGAAAGCCTCGAAGAGGGCATCGGGGTCGGCGTTCGGCGGGAGCTGATCAATGAGGGTCACACCCCCCATCTTGCCTGGCTTCCTCCCGGATGAGGGAACCGGCGGACGGGACGAAGATCACCGACGGTACGCTGTGCCGTCGAAACGGCCCGAACGAAACAGTCGGCAGGGCCCGAGCACGACACCACACACCACACCACCGGGGCGGGGAACGACCATGATGGGTCCGGCGCATTCACTCTCGGGGGCAGCGGCCTGGCTGGGGGTGGGCGCGGCGACCGCGGCGGCCGGGCACCCCATGCCGTGGCCGGTGCTCGTCGTCGGCGCGCTGATCTGCGCCGGGGCGGCCCTCGCCCCCGACCTCGACCACAAGTCGGCGACGATCTCGCGCGCCTTCGGGCCCCTCTCCCGGGGTCTGTGCGAGGTGGTCGACAAGATCTCCTACGCCGTCTACAAGGGGACCCGCTCGTCGAAGGACGCCCGCCGCACCGGGGGCCACCGCACCCTCACCCACACCTGGCTCTGGGCCGTCCTGATCGGCGGCGGTGCCTCCGCACTCGCCGTGACCGCCGACCGCTGGGGCGTACTCGCGCTGCTCTTCGTCCATCTGGTGCTGGCGGTGGAAGGCCTGCTGTGGCGGGCCGCCCGGATGTCCAGCGACGTCCTGGTCTGGTTGCTCGGCGCCACCAGCGCGTGGATCCTTGCCGGAGTGCTCGACCAGCCCGGCAACGGCGCGGGCTGGCTGTTCACCGGACCGGGCCAGGAGTACCTCTGGCTCGGCCTGCCGATCGTGCTCGGGGCCCTCGTCCACGACATCGGCGACGCCCTGACGGTCTCCGGCTGCCCGGTCCTGTGGCCCCTCCCGATCGCCGGCAAGCGCTGGTACCCGATCGGCCCGCCGAAGATGATGCGCTTCCGGGCCGGCAGCTGGGTGGAGCTCAAGGTCCTCATGCCGGTGTTCGTCCTGCTGGGCGGCTTTGGCGGTGCCTCGGCCCTCGGTTTCATCTAGGCCCTGTCCGGGCGATCTTCGCGGGCCCGCGCGGCCTGGCACGGCACCTCGCCGCGTTGTCGCATCGCGCAAGTACGGCCAAGTACGAGCTGCGATGTCCCCCCAGCTACCGCTGGGAGGTGCCCCCACCGCCTTGCGATGCACCGCACCAGACCACGCGGGCTGACCCACGAAGATCGCCCGGACAGGACCTAGGCCCGCGAGGAGCGGGCCGGACCACCGGGTCCGGCCCGCCCCCTCCCTCTCCCTTAGCCCCCCGCAGGCCCGGGTCACCCGTGCCAGGAGCGCCACAGCGCCGCGTACGCGCCTTCGGCCGCGACCAGTTCGTCGTGCGAGCCGAGTTCGCTGATCCGGCCGCCCTCGACCACCGCGATCACGTCCGCGTCGTGCGCGGTGTGCAGCCGGTGGGCGATCGCGATGACCGTACGCCCGTCCAGTACCCGGGCCAGTGAACGTTCCAGGTGCCGTGCGGCCCGCGGGTCCAGCAGCGAGGTCGCCTCGTCCAGCACCAGCGTGTGCGGGTCCGCCAGCACCAGCCGGGCCAGCGCGATCTGCTGCGCCTGGGCCGGGGTCAGCGCCGTCCCGCCGGAACCGACCTCCGTGTCCAGACCGGACTCCAGGGCACGCGCCCAGCCGTCCGCGTCCACCGCGCCCAGCGCCGCCCACAACTCTGCGTCCCCGGCACCCGTCCTGGCCAGCCGCAGGTTGTCCCGCAGGGAGCCCACGAACACGTGGTGCTCCTGGTTGACCAGCGCCACGTGCTCGCGCACCCGCTCCGCCGGCATCTGCGACAGCCGCGCCCCGCCGAGGGTGATCTCTCCCGTCCGCGGTGCGTAAATGCCCGCGAGCAGCCGGCCCAGCGTGGACTTGCCCGCGCCCGAGGGGCCGACGAGCGCCATCCGCGTGCCCGGCGGTACGGACATCGACACCCGGTGTAGTACGTCCACGCCCTCCCGGTAGCCGAAGTGCACCTCGTCCGCCCGGACGTCCCGGCCCTCGGGCCCCACCTTCGGGTCCCCGGCGTCCGGCTCGATCTCCCGCACGCCGACCAGCCGGGCCAACGACACCTGGGCGATCTGCAGTTCGTCGTACCAGCGCAGGATCAGGCCGATCGGGTCGACCATCATCTGGGCCAGCAGCGCACCCGTGATCAGCTGCCCCACCGACATCCAGCCCCGCAGCACGCAGTACCCGCCGATCATCAGCACGGAGCCGAGGATCGTCACGTACGTGACGTTGACGACCGGGAACAGGACCGTCCGCAGGAACAGCGTGTACCGCTCCCACGCCGTCCACGCCTTGATCCGGCGCTCCGACAGCGCGATCCGGTCCGGCCCGAGGCGGTGCGCCTCGACCGTGCGGCCCGCGTCCACCGTCTCGGTGAGCGCGGCCGCGACCGCCGCGTACCCGGCCGCCTCCGAGCGGTACGCCGACGGCGCCCGCCGGAAGTACCAGCGGCAGCCGATCACCAGCACCGGCAGCGCCACCAGCGCGGCCAGCGCCAGCGGCGGCGCCGTCACGGCGAGCGCCCCGAAGAGCAGCCCCGCCCACACCACGCCGATGGCCAGCTGCGGCACGGCCTCGCGCATCGCGTTGGCCAGCCGGTCGATGTCGGTGGTGATCCGCGACAGCAGATCGCCCGTACCGGCCCGCTCCAGCACGCCCGGAGGCAGCCCCACCGACCGGACCAGGAAGTCCTCGCGCAGATCGGCGAGCATCTCCTCGCCGAGCATCGCCCCGCGCAGCCGGACCAGCCGGACGAAGAAGGTCTGCACGGCGAGCGCCAGCGCGAACAACAGCGCCACGCGCTCCAGATGGAGCTCGCGCGCCCCCGCCGCGAGATCGTCCACGACCCGGCCCAGCAGGTACGGGCCGACCATGGAGGCGATCACCGCGATCGCATTGACCGTCACGAGCACCACGAAGGCCCGCCGGTGGCGCCGGAACAGGCCGCGCACATAGCCCCGTACGGTCACCGACGTGCCCACGGGCAGGGTCGCGGCCGACTCGGGGGCCGCCGGATCGTAATCCGGCGGTGCCACGCCGATCATGCGGATTCCTCGATTTCTGTGAGTGCTTCTTCCAGCTGTGCCAGTTCCACGCGGGCGATCCGCTGCTCGTCCTCGGTCTCGCGGGTGACGACCGCCCGGTAGAGCGGTTCGCCGTGCAGCAGCTCGCTGTGTGTTCCCACCGCCGCCACCGTGCCCTCGTGGACGAGGACGACCCGGTCGGCGCGGTCCAGCAGCAGCGGCGAGGACGCCAGCACCACCGTGGTGCGCCCGGCCCGCAGCGCCGCGATCCCGTCCGCGATCCGCGCCTCGGTGTGCGAGTCGACCGCCGAGGTCGGCTCGTCCAGCACCAGCACCTCCGGGTCCGTGACCAGGGACCGCGCCAGCGCGAGCCGCTGGCGCTGCCCGCCGGACAGCGACCGTCCGCGCTCGGTGATCCGCGCGTCCATCGGATCGTCCACCCCGTCCGGCGCCGACTGGAGCAGCGCTTCCAGCACGTCCGCGCACTGGGCCGCCGCCAGGGCGGCGCCGGACTCGACCGCTCCGGAGGACGGTACGGCGAACAGGTCGCGCAGGGTTCCGGACAGCAGCACCGGATCCTTGTCCTGTACGAGGACCAGCGTGCGCGCGGTGTCCAGTTCGAGCTCGTCCAGCGCGACTCCGCCGAGGAGCACCGAGGGCCCGTCGGCGGCCGCGTCCGTGGGATGGCCGCCGAGGCGCTCCGCGAGCCGTCCCGCCAGGTCCGGGTCCCCGCACACGACGGCCGTGAACCGGCCGGCCAGGGCCAGCAGTCCGGTCTCCGGGTCGTACAGGTCCCCGCCCGGGGCCGGAACCTTCGCGGTCACGGCCGCTGCCGGCCGCTCGGCGGCGTCTTCCGTACGGGTCAGCGACAGCACCCGGGCGGCCCGCTTGGCTGAGGGCCGTGAGAAGGAGTACGCCATGGCGATCTCCTCGAAGTGCCGCAGCGGGTAGAGCATCGTCGCCACCGCGCTGAACGCCGCGACGAGTTCACCCACCGCGATGCGCCCGTCCCCGACGAGGGTGGCGCCGTACCAGACCACCGTGATCAGCAGCACGCCCGGCAGGAGCACCTGGATCGCGGAGATCAGCGCCCACATCCGGGCGCTGCGCACGGCCGCCTCGCGGACCTCCTGCGAGGCCTCGCGGTAGCGGCCGAGGAACAGCTCCTCGCCGCCGATGCCGCGCAGCACCCGCAGGCCCGCGACGGTGTCGGAGGCCAGCTCGGTCGCCTTGCCCGCCTTCTCCCGCTGGACGTCGGCGCGTTGGGTGGCGCGGGGCAGCAGCGGCAGGGCCGCCAGGGCGACCAGCGGCACGCCGATCGCGACGACCACGCCCAGCTCGGGTGCGTAGAACAGCAGGCCGACACAGACGAGGACGATGGCGAAGACGGCGGCCAGGAAGCGCGAGACGGCCTCGACGAACCAGCCGATCTTCTCCACGTCCCCGGTGGAGACCGCGACCACTTCGCCCGCGGCGACCCGGCGGGTCAGCGCGGAGCCCAGTTCGGCGGTCTTGCGCGCCAGCAGCTGCTGCACGCGTGCCGCGGCGGTGATCCAGTTGGTGACGGCGGTGCGGTGCAGCATGGCGTCGCCGAGCGAGATGGCGACGCCGAGCAGCGCGAGCAGTCCGCCGACGAGCAGCAGCCGGGTGGGGTCGCGGTTGACGACCGCGTCGACGCCCAGGCCCACCGCGTACGGGAGTCCGGCGACTCCGCCGAAGTGCACCATTCCCCAGCACAGGCTCTTGAACTGTCCGCCGAGCTGACCCCGGCCCAGCCACACCAGGAACCGAGGACCGGAACGAGCGTCAGGTACCCCGGGATCCGGATACGGAAGATCGCTGATCTGCATGACGCCCCATGACTGGTCGAGTGGTTCAAACCGTGCAAGGTTCGCCTTCCGGACTGGAGCCGGGCAATCGATTTTCCGTCGGCGGAGGCCTTCCGCAACGAGGTTTGCGGACGTGGCGGACGGCGTAGGACCTGGTCAGATGGGTCGCGCACACCGGCGCTCAGGGGCGGGTGGCGTGCTCCAGTTCGAGCAGAACCGAATGGTAGGACCGCCCGGTCGCCCGGTCCATGGCCACCTCGCACATCCGGTTCGCCGACAGGTGCGCGTCAAAGGGCCGGGCCGTCACCTCGGCGGCCTCGCGCGCCGTCGCCGAGGCCGTCAGCTCGGGGTGCAGCATGCCCCGGTCGCCCGCGAAGGCGCAGCACCCCGCGTCGTCCGGGACCACCACCTCGTCGGCGCACGCCTCGGCGACGGCCCGCAGCTGCGCCTCGTCGCCCAAGTGCCGCATCGAGCAGGTCGGGTGGAGGACGGCGGAGCCCACCGTGCGGCGGATCTCCAGGTGCGGCAGCAGTTCCTCGGCCGCCCAGACGACCGAGTCGACGATCCGCAGCTCCGCGTGCAGGGCCCGGTTGTCCTCCGTCAGGTAGGGGACCACCTCGTGCGCGATGCCCAGCGTGCAGGAGGAGGCGTCGACGACCAGCGGCAGCCGCCCGCCTCCGGTCCAGCCCCAGGCCGATTCGACGATGCGGTTGGCCATCACCCGGGTCCCCGCCTCGTAGCCCTTGGAGTGCCAGATCGTCGCGCAGCAGGTGCCGGTCACGTCCCGGGGGATCCACACGGGCTTGCCGGCCCGCTCCGACACGGCGACCACGGCCTCCGGCAGGGAGGGGCCGGGCCGGGCGCCGGGTCCGCCGAAGATCCGGTTGACGCAGGACGGGTAGTACACGGCCGAGGCGCCGGCCCGCCGGGTGGCGGGCGGTCTGCGGGCGGCGGCGCCGGGGAGCTGCGGCAGCCACCGTGGGACCAGGTCCGGTCGTACGGCCTTGCGCGCGGCCCCCGTGACCGCCGCGAGGAGCCCGTCCCCGACCCGGTCCGGCAGGTGGTGGGCGGCGGCCACGGCCAGCCGGGCGGCGGCCTCCACCGTCCCGAACCGCCGCGCGGCCAGTGCGGCGGCCCGCTCCTCGCGGGCGCTGTGCCGGCGGTGGCGGAAGTCCTTCATCAGCGCGCCGGTGTCGATGCCGACCGGGCAGGCGAGCTTGCAGGTGGAATCGCCCGCGCAGGTGTCGACAGCGTCGTAGCCGTAGGCGTCGAGCAGCCCGTCCAGCACCCTGGAGCCGGGCTGCTGGCGCATCATCTCGCGGCGCAGCACGATCCGCTGGCGCGGAGTGGTCGTCAGGTCCTCGCTGGGGCAGGTCGGTTCGCAGAACCCGCACTCGATGCACGGGTCGGCCACCGCCTCCACCCGCGGAATCGTCTTCAGGCCGCGCAGGTGGGCCTTCGGGTCGCGGTCGAGGAGGATGCGCGGGGCAAGCACCCCGTCCGGGTCGACGACGTGCTTCGTGCGCCACATCAGCTCGGTGGCCTTGGGACCCCACTCCAGTTCCAGGAACGGCGCCATGTTGCGTCCGGTGGAGTGCTCGGCCTTCAGGGAGCCGTCGAACCGCTCGACGGTGAGCCGGCAGAAGGCGTCCATGAAGGCCGCGTACCGCTCGACGTCGGCCGGGTTCGCGGCGTCGAAGGCGAGCAGGAAGTGCAGGTTGCCGTGGGCCGCGTGCCCGGCCACGGCCGCGTCGAAGCCGTGCTGCGCCTGGAGTTCGAGGAGTGCCTCACAGGCCTCGGCGAGGCGGGACGGCGGCACCGCGAAGTCCTCGGTGATCAGGGTGGTGCCGGAGGCGCGGGCGCCGCCCACGGCAGTGACGAAGGCCTTGCGGGCCGTCCAGTAGCCGTTGATGGTGTGCGCGTCCCGGGTGAAGGCATTGGTGACCGAGGCCACCGGCGCCACCAGGTCGAGCCCGGGGAGCAGCTGCGCCGCCCGGCGTTCGTACGCGTCCCGGCCGGCCTCGTCCGGAGCGCGGAACTCCACCAGCAGGGCGGTGGTGTCCTTGGGCAGCTCGGCCCAGTCGGCGGGGACGCCCGCGACGCTGACCGAGGCGCGCAGGGTGTTGCCGTCCATCAGCTCCACGGCGAGGGCCCCGGCCTCGTTGAATAGGGGCACGGCCGCGGCCGCGGCGGGCAGCGAGGGGAAGAACAGCAGGGCGGAGCAGAGTTCGCGGTCCAGCGGGAGGGTGTCGAAGACGACCTCGGAGATGAAGCCGAGGGTGCCCTCCGAGCCGACCATCAGCCCGCGCAGGATCTCCACGGGGGTGGTGCCGTCCAGGTAGGCGTCGAGGCGGTAGCCGGTGGTGTTCTTGATCTCGTACTTGGCCCGGATCCGGGCCACCAGTTCCGGGTCGGCCTCGATCTCGTTCTTGATCTCCATCAGCCCGTGGCAGATGGCGGGCTCGGCGCGCGCCAGCTCCTCGTCGGCCAGCGGGTCCGCCGTGTCGACGACGGTGCCGCCCGGGAGTACGAGGGTGAGCGAGGAGAGCGTGCGGTACGAGTTCCTCGTGGTGCCCGCCGTCATGCCGGAGGCGTTGTTGGCGACGACGCCGCCGAGGGTGCAGGCGAGGGCGCTGGCCGGATCGGGGCCGAGGACGCGGCCGTGCCGGGCGAGGGCGGCATTGGCCCGCAGGACGGTGGTTCCCGGCCGGATCCGGGCGCGCCGGCCCCCTTCCAGCACCTCGACGCCGGCCCAGTGGCGGCGTACGTCGACCAGGATGTCCTCGCCCTGGGCCTGACCGTTGAGCGAGGTGCCGGCGGCGCGGAAGACGACCTCGCGCTGCCGGCCGTGGGCGTAGGAGAGGACGGCGGAGACGTCGTCGATGTCCTCGGCGATCACCACGACCTGGGGGACGAAGCGGTACGGGGAGGCGTCGGAGGCGTAGCGGACCAGGTCGGAGACCTTCCAGAGCACCTTCTCGGCGCCCAGCAGCCCGGTCAGTTCGGTGCGCAGCGGCTCCGGGGTGCCGGCGGCCCGGTGGTCCGGTACCCGGTCGTGGGCGGGGCCGCTGACGCTGCGCGGGCGCAGGGCCCCCGGCTTCGGTTCCAGCAGCGGCATGTGCGACCCCTCGCCTCATCGCGGCCCGCGCAGTTGTGGCCGGCCCCGTCAGCAGCGGCGCTCCGCCGGGGCGTCCGACAGGGCGTTCAGCAGGCCGCCGAGCACCTCGCGCTGTTCGGCGGTCAATGGAGCCAGGATCTCCTCTGCCGCGTCGGTTCGCGCGTTGCGCAGACGGCGCAGCGTGGCGCGGCCGGTGTCGGTGAGCTCGATCCTGATGACCCGGCGGTTCGCGGGGTCGGGGGCGCGGCGTACGCACCCGGCCGCCTCCAGGCCGTCCACCAGGGTGGTCACGGCGCGGGGGACCACCTCCAGGCGGGCGGCGAGATCCGCCATCCGGGGTGCCTGGTCGCCCTCGTAGTGCGAGACCAGGCGCAGCAGCCGACCCTGGGCGGGAGTGATTCCGACCGGTTCCATGTGGCGCTTCTGGATCCGGTGGAGCCTGCGCGTCAGGCGCAGCAGCTGTTCGGCGAGGAGGCGATCGGTGTCGGAGGCGGAGCTCATGCCGGGAACAATATCAGGACCCTATTCATTGTGAGCATAGGTAACAATGACCTATGCTCCAATGGCCTTGATTTCCGACCCCGAGAGGGTGCCCATGCGCGACGAACCGAAGTGGACCCCATCCAAAGACCCACTGGACCCCAACCGCCCCGCCCCGGCGGAGCAGCCGCGTGAGCTGCGCCGCATCGTGGGCCTCTTCCGGCCCTACCGCGGCCGCCTCGCCGTCGTCGGCCTGCTGGTCGGCGCCTCCTCGCTGGTCGGCGTCGCCTCGCCGTTCCTGCTCAAGGAGATCCTCGACGTCGCGATCCCGCAGGGCCGCACCGGGCTGCTCAGCCTGCTCGCGCTCGGCATGATCCTCATCGCCGTCGTCACCAGCGTCTTCGGCGTGCTCCAGACCCTGATCTCCACCACGGTCGGCCAGCGCGTCATGCACGACCTGCGCACCGCCGTCTACGCGCAGCTCCAGCGGATGCCGCTGGCCTTCTTCACCCGGACCCGCACCGGCGAGGTGCAGTCCCGCATCGCCAACGACATCGGCGGCATGCAGGCCACCGTGACCTCCACCGCGACCTCCCTCGTCTCCAACCTGACGGCGGTCATCGCCACGGTCGTGGCCATGCTCGCGCTCGACTGGCGGCTCACCCTGGTCTCGCTGCTCCTGCTCCCGCTCTTCGTGTGGATCAGCCGGCGGGTCGGCCGCGAGCGCAAGAAGATCACCACCCAGCGGCAGAAGCAGATGGCCGCCATGGCCGCGACCGTCACCGAGTCGCTGTCGGTGAGCGGGATCCTGCTGGGCCGCACCATGGGCCGCTCCGAGTCCCTCACCGCCGCGTTCTCCGAGGAGTCGGAGAGGCTCGTCGGCCTCGAAGTGCGCTCAAGCATGGCCGGGCGCTGGCGGATGTCCACCATCGGCATCGTCATGGCCGCCATGCCCGCGCTCATCTACTGGGCCGCGGGCATAGCCCTCCAGACGGGCGCCCCCTCGCTCTCCGTCGGCACCCTCGTCGCCTTCGTCACCCTTCAGCAGGGCCTGTTCCGGCCCGCCGTCAGCCTGCTGTCGACCGGTGTGCAGATCCAGACCTCGCTCGCCCTGTTCGCCCGCATCTTCGAGTACCTCGACCTGCCGGTGGACATCACCGAGCGGAAGGACCCGGTACGCCTGGACCGGGCCAAGGGCGAGATCCGGCTGGAGGACGTGCACTTCGCGTACGAAGCCAAGAGCGGCCCGACGCTCACGGGAATCGACATCACCGTCCCGGCCGGCGGCTCGCTCGCCGTGGTCGGCCCGACCGGCTCCGGCAAGAGCACGCTCAGCTACCTCGTGCCCCGGCTCTACGACGTCACCGGCGGACGGGTCGCCCTCGACGGGGTGGACGTGCGCGACCTCGACTTCGACTCGCTGGCCCGCTCGATCGGCGTGGTCTCGCAGGAGACGTACCTCTTCCACGCCTCGGTCGCGGACAACCTGCGCTTCGCCAAACCGGACGCGACGGACGAGGAGATCACCGAGGCGGCCCGCGCGGCCCAGATCCACGATCACATCGCGTCCCTGCCCGACGGGTACGAGACCCTGGTGGGCGAGCGCGGCTACCGGTTCTCCGGCGGCGAGAAGCAGCGCCTCGCCATCGCCCGCACCATCCTGCGGGACCCGCCCGTGCTGATCCTGGACGAGGCCACCAGCGCCCTCGACACACGGACCGAGCACGCCGTCCAGCGGGCCATCGACAACCTCTCCCAGGGCCGCACCACGATCACCATCGCGCACCGCCTGTCCACCGTTCGCGACGCCGACCAGATCGTGGTCCTGGACGCGGGCCGCATAGCCGAGCGCGGCACCCACGAGGAGCTGCTGAAGGCGGACGGCCGGTATGCCGCCCTGGTCCGCCGGGACCGGGATGCCGCGCAGCCGCCGGAGGCGGTCGCGGAGGCGGAGGCCGAGCTGGCTCCGGTGAACGTGTGATCGTATGACCAGCGCACGAGTCGGATGCCGGAAATCTGATGTTTCGCGGGTTAGCGTTCCCGCATGCGTCATGAGTACCGGCCGCCGCAGCGCCGTTCCCGGCTCACCCGCCGGGGCCGGCTGGCGCTCTTCCTCGGCACGCTGCTCGCGATCGGTGCGGCAGTCCTGATCACGGTGTTACGGAGCCCGGAAGCACCGCAGAAGCCACGCCAGTTGGTGATCCCCGAGGGCTGGCGGGCCCAGCAGGTGTACGCCGCCATCGACCGCGAGCTGAAGCTGCCGCCGGGATCCACGAAGTCGGCGGTGGCCACCGCCGGGCTGGCTCTGCCCGCGGAGGCCAAAGGCAATCCGGAGGGCTACCTCTTCCCGGCGACCTACCCGGTGACCTCGCAGTCCACCCCGGCCGTGCTCCTCGCGTACATGGTGCGGACGGCGAACGAGAAGCTCGCCACCAAGGCCGTCGCGGACGGCGGCAAGGCCCACGGGATGACCCCGTACCAGACCGCCACCCTGGCCAGCATCATCGAGGCGGAGGCCGACAGCCGCGCCGACATGGGCAAGGTGGCGCGGGTGGTCCACAACCGGCTGGCGAAGTCGATGCCGCTCCAGATGGACTCCACCATCAACTACGCGCTGAACCGCAGCACCCTGGACACCACCCTGAGCGACACGCGCATCGACAGCCCCTTCAACAGCTACGAACGCCAGGGGCTGCCGCCCACGCCGATCGACAGCCCCGGACTGGAGGCCATGACGGCCGCCGTCGCGCCGACACCCGGTGACTGGCTGTTCTTCGTCACCGTGAAGCCGGGGGACACCCGCTTCTCGGCGACGTACGAGGAACACAAGAAGCACGTGGCGGACTTCAACCGGATCCGCGCTCAGGCCCACTCGGGCTCCCGCGCAGGTCAGGAGGCTGCCGCCGGGAAATGAGGGGTGGCGGCCCCGGGGACGGCTCTACGATCGGCGGCCTGCCGGACGCGTGACCGAGGGGGTCGAGCCGTGAAGTGGCCATGGAAAACAAAGGCGATGGCGAAAGCCGGAGCGAAGGCTCAGGCGCCGGAGAGCGTGCCCGCCGACGAGGCACAGGAAGCTCCACCGCCGGTGGACGCGGCTGCCGTGGCCGCTGCCGCCGCCGAACGGGCGGCGCAGGAGCGGGTGGCCCAACGCTGGGGCCGCCATGCGGCGGGGTGGCAGCACTGGCTGGCCCGTTCCCCCGTCGGAGTCGACCTGCTGCACTGGTGGTTCGACGAGGCCGACCTGACCGCTCTGGTCGGCGAGGACCGGTTCGTGGAGCGGCTGGGAGAACTGCTCTCGCAGGCCGCGCCGCGCGACATCGCGGCGACGGGGCTCGGCTGCACCCGGCGTGTCGACCGGGCCTGCCGCTTCGCCGAGGTCTGCAGTCAGGATCCCGTCGTACCGCCGGGAGGAAAGATCGAGAGCTATCGGCACGGGGAGGTACCCGGGGCTTGCAGCAGTTTCATCGACTGCTGGACCCGGCACCAGATCGAGGTGGATTTCACCGCCGGCGACCGCCACCGATCGGTGCTCCTGTTCCGCGACAGCCCTGCCGAGGCCCGGCTCTGGGTCAACGGCGTGCGCGTGGGGGAGGGCGAGTGGCTGGACAAGGGCGGTTTCTGGGAGGACGAGCGCTTCTTCACCATTCGGATCGAGGGGCCGACGGACCACCCGCAGCAGGGGCTCGGCCACATCGGCGCCCAGCTCTACAAAATCGTCTCGCTGCTAATCCACGACGCGGAGCGGGGCGCCACGCGCATCCTCGTCCCTGAGGACACCGAGAACTGGACCGATCCCGTTCGGGACGTGCGGGACGGAAGGGGCTACGTGTACCCGACCCGGGAGGCCCGCGCGGCCGGCGGCACCCCGGACCGGACGTTCCCGATCGACGAACCGGAGGCCGGCTGAGGGCTCAGCCCACGCGAGCTCCGACCGGCTCTCCGGCCCGTTCGCGGGCCAGCAGCCGGCGGATTTCGCGCACCGCCGCCGCGCCCGCGCGGTTGGCGCCGATGGTCGACGCCGACGGGCCGTAGCCGACGAGGTGGATCCGTTCGTCGCGCACGGCCCTGGTCCCCTCGACCCGGATGCCGCCGCCCGGCTCGCGCAGGCGCAGTGGAGCCAGGTGGTCCACGGCCGCGCGGAACCCGGTCGCCCACAGGATGACGTCCGCCTCCACCCGGCTGCCGTCGGCCCAGGCGGCGCCCGTGCGGGTGATCCGGTCGAACACGGGCCGGCGGTCCAGCACCCCCGAGTCGAGTCCGGCCCGTACGGCCTCGTTCAGCGGGAGTCCCGTCACGCTGACCACGCTCTGCGGCGGCAGCCCCCGGCGCACGCGCTCGTCCACCAGCGCCACCGCCGCCCGGCCCTCGGCCTCGCCGAAGCTGCCGTCGCGGAAGACCGGGGGCCGCCGGGTCACCCAGGTGGTCTCCGCGGCCACCGCCGATATCTCCAGCAGGTGCTGCACCGCCGAAGTGCCGCCGCCCACGACGATCACCCGTGCTCCGGCGAACTCCTGGGGCCCCGGGTAGTTCGCGGTGTGCAGCTGCCGCCCGTGGAAGGTCTCCTGACCCGGGTAACGCGGCCAGAACGGCCGGTCCCAGGTGCCGGTGGCGTTGATCAGGACCCGGGCGGACCAGGTGCCGGCCGAGGACTCGACCAGCAGCCGCCCGTCGGCTCCCTCGCGGACCGCCGAGACGTCCACGGGCCGCCGTACGCGCAGGCCGAAGCGCTCCTCGTAGGCGGCGAAATACTCCCCGATCACCTCGGAGGAGGGCCGCAGCGGGTCGGCGCCGGACAGTTCCATGCCGGGCAGGGCGTGCATCCCGTGGACCTTGCCGTAGGTGAGCGAGGGCCAGCGGAACTGCCAGGCCCCGCCCGGACGGGGCGCGTGGTCCAGGGCCACGTGGCCGATCCCCGCCCGGGCGAGGTGGTAGGCGCTGGACAGCCCTGCCTGCCCGGCCCCGACCACCACCACGTCCACGCCCATGCCCACGTTCGCGTCCGCATCCCGCGTCAGAACATTGTTCACGGTTCTACTAACTACGGGGCGCGGCCGGATCTTCCCCGCCCGGCACCGGGCGCAGCGTCGCCCGCACCGGTCCGGTCGGCTGCAGGGTGAGCCCCGGGAACACCCCGGCCCGCTCGCTCCCGCTGTCCAGGTGGAACCGCTGCCCCAGCACCGCCAGTACGAGCACGGCCTCCACCAGCGCGAACCGCGCCCCCAGACACGCCCGCGGGCCGCCGCCGAAGGGGATCCAGGCGTGGTCGGGCACCGGATGCGGGGCGTCCGCGTCCCACCGCTCGGGCCGGAAGGCCTCCGGATCCGGGAACCAGCGTTCGTCCCGGTGCATCGACCACGGGCTGGTCCACAGCGCGGTCCCCGCGGGTACGGGGCGCCCGCCGATGCTCGCGCCCTCCCCGGCCACCGCCGAGATCAGCCAGATCGGCGGGTAGATCCGCAGCGACTCCTTGACCACCTGCCGGGTCCAGGGCAGCCGCGCGTAGTCGTCGTACGTCGGCAGCCGCCCGCCGAGCACCCGGTCCAGCTCCCCGGTCAGCCGGGCCCGCGCCCCGGGCGCCCCCGACAGGAGTTGCCAGGCCCAGGTCAGGGTGGTCGAGGTGGTCTCGTGGCCGCCGATGTAGAGGGTGATCGACTCGTCCCGCAGCTCCTTGCGGGACAGCGGGGCGCCGTGTTCGTCGCGGGCCGCGAGCAGCCGGCTCAGCAGGTCGTCCCGCTCGGCCCCGGCGGCCGAGGCCGCCTCGTGCTCCCGTATGACGTGTGCGATCTCCCGGTCCAGGACCGCCACGGCCTCCCGCATCCGCCGTCGCCCGGGCGTCCGCACCCACGGCGGCAGAAACAGCGTCAGCCCCCGGAACTCGGCCCCCAGTTCCCGCTGGGCGGTGGCCATGGCCGCGCTGATGGGCGCCTCCCGGCCGGCGGCGTCGCTCCCGAACAGCGTGCGCACCGCGATCCGCTGGGTGAGTCCGGCCATCTCCCGGTGCACGTCGATCCGGTCGCCCTCGCGCCAGCTCCCGGCCAGCGCGTCCGCGCACTCCACCATCGTGGCGGCGTACGAGCGCACTTGGCGCGGCCGGACCGCGGGCTGGACCAGGGCCCGCTTGCGCCGCCATTCGTCCCCGGTGGCCACGACGACCCCGTCGCCCAGCAACTGGTGGAAGGCCCAGCCCAGTTCCATCGGCTTGAAGGTGCCCTCCACGGCCCCGAGCAGCTCACCGGCGTGCTCGGGCCGCGAGATCAGCACGTTGCGCTGCGGCCCGAGCGCCCACGGCACCCAGTCCCCGTAGTCATCGCGCAGCGACTCGAAGAAGGCCAACGGGTCGCGGGCGAAGGCGGGCAGATTCCCTATCAGGGGCCACTGGCGCGGCCCGCTCCCGGCGCCCCGGGGCAGCGTGGTGGCGGTCACGCAGGCATCCTGGCAGCCGCCGCGCGAGGGCACCAGAGGACCGCCAGGCCCGTCGGTGAACGGCCCCCGCCGCCCCGGACGGCGTCAGAGCGCGGTGCGCGCGGTCAGCCAGTCGTAGGCCGCTTCGGCGGTGAACTCCCGCTGTCCGCCCGGGAAGAGCAGCCCGGCGTCCGCGAAGGCGGCGTCGTGTGCGCGCTCCGCCACGTACGGGATCGCCACGCATTCCATGCCGGCCGCGCGGGCCGCCAGCGCTCCCGGCTCCGCGTCCTCGACGACCACGCAGTCGGCGGGCTCGGCGCCCAGCCGGCGGGCCGCCTCCAGGAACACGTCCGGGGCGGGCTTGCCGTGCGCGACCTCCTCGGCGGAGACCACCGTCGTCAGCAGGGCGTCCAGACCGGTACCGGCCAGCACCGCGTCGATCGCCTCGCGCGAGGAACCGGAGGCCACCGCCATCGGCACCCCCTCGGCGCGCAGCCGCTCCACGAACTTCCGCATCTCCGGGAAGACTTCCGTCCCCGTCCGGGCCAACTCGAGGTAGGCGGCGTTCTGTTCGGCGAGCAGCTGCTCCACCGGCGCCTGGATCCCGTACCGTTCCCGGAGGATCTCCAGCGTCTCCAGGGTGCCGATGCCGATGAAGCGGGAGTGTTGCTCCCAGGTGAAGTCCGGGACCCCGTGCCGCTCCAGAGTGCGGCGCCCCGACTCGTAGTAGTTCGGCTCGCTGTCCACGAGGGTGCCGTCGAGATCGAATATGACGGAAATCATCCGTTGTGCCCGTCCTGCCGGTCGTGTCCTGTCTTTACCATCCTGTCAGGCTTTGCGAGCAGCCCGTCCCACGGCCTCGACCAGCGGCAGCAACCGGTGCGCGACCCGCTCGCGCAGGGCCACCTCGGTGCGGGTGCGGACCACCCCCGGCAGCTGGATCAGCCGCTGGATCACGTCCTCCAGATGTGCGTTGTCGCGCGCCGCCACGCGCGTCAGCAGGTCCCCGCCACCGGTGATCGAGAAGGCCTCGATGATCTCGGGAACGGCCGCCAGCGCCTCGCCCACGTCGTCCAGGTGCCCCTGGGTCACCTCGATGTGCACGAAGGCCAGCACCGGATGCCCCAGCGCGGCGGGGGAGAGCGAGGGCCCCGTCCCGGTGATCACCCCGGTGCGCTCCAGCCGGTCCAGCCGTGCCTGCAGCGTGCCGCGGGCGACGCCGAGGATGCGGGCGTACTCGCGGACACTGGTGCGCGGCTGCTCGATCAGCAGGCGCAGGATCCTCGTGTCGAGCTCGTCCACCGCCATGCCCAGACTGTACCAATGGCCCAGTTCACCGGATCTTGACCAGGCGGTGATCCGCGGGGACGCCGCATGGCACTCCCGGAAGCGAGGGGTGAGTGTGTTGTGGGCGGCATTCGCACCGGATCCACGAGCGGAGAGAGCCATGACAGGTATGAACTGCCTGGTCACCGGGGCCACCGGCTACATCGGCGGCCGACTGGTGCCCGAGCTCCTCGCCGCCGGACACCGCGTCCGCTGCCTGGCCCGGTCCCCGGAGAAACTCCGTGACCATCCCTGGGCCGGACAGGCCGAGATCGTCCGCGGCGACGCCACCGACCCGCAGTCCGTGGCCGAGGCCCTGGACGGCATCGAGGTGGCCTACTACCTCGTGCACGCCCTCGGCGGCGGCTCCGGATTCGAGGAGCGCGACCGCGCCGCCGCCCGCATCTTCGCCGAGCAGGCGCACTCCGCCGGAGTCCGCCGCATCGTCTACCTCGGCGGGCTCACCCCCGCCGGCATCCCCGTCCGCGAACTCTCCCCGCACCTTCGCTCCCGCGCGGAGGTCGGCGAGATCCTCCTGGCCGGCCCCGTGCCGGCCACCGTCCTGCGCGCCGCCGTCATCATCGGATCCGGTTCGGCCTCCTTCGAAATGCTGCGCTACCTCACCGAGCGGCTGCCCGTCATGGTGACGCCCAGCTGGGTGGGCACCCGTTGCCAGCCCATCGCCGTCCGCGACGTCCTGCGCTACCTCGTCGGCAGCGCCACCATGGCGCCCGAGGTGAACCAGGCGTTCGACATCGGCGGCCCGGACGTGGTCACGTACGAGGAGATGATGCGCCGCTACGCAGCCGTGGCCGAGCTGCCCCACCGGCTCATCCTGCGCGTCCCGATGCTCACCCCCGGCCTGTCCAGCCACTGGATCGGCCTGGTCACCCCCGTACCGCGGGCGCTGGCCCGGCCGCTCGCCGAATCACTGCGCCACGAGGTGGTCTGCGCGGAGCACGACATCGCGCGCCACGTCCCCGACCCGCCCGGTGCGCCGGTCGGCTTCGACCAGGCCCTGTCGCTGGCCCTGCGGCGGGTGCGGGAGGCCGAGGTGACCACTCGCTGGTCCTCCGCCTCCGTGCCGGGCGCGCCCAGCGACCCGCTGCCCACGGACCCCGACTGGGCGGGCGGCAGCCTCTACACCGACCGGCGGGAGATGGCCGTCGAGGCCTCGCCCGGCGCGCTGTGGCGGGTGGTGGAGGGCATCGGAGGCGAGAACGGCTGGTACTCCTTCCCGCTGGCCTGGTCCGTACGAGGCTGGCTCGACCGGCTCGTAGGCGGAGTCGGCATCCGCCGCGGCCGCCGCGACGCGACCCGGCTCCGGGTGGGTGACGCCCTGGATTTCTGGCGGGTGGAGGAGATCGAACCGGGCCGGCTGCTGCGCCTGCGCGCCGAGATGCGGCTGCCGGGCCTGGCCTGGCTGGAGATGTACGCGGATCCCTGCCCCGAGCCCGGCCGCGCGCGCTACCGGCAGCGGGCGCTGTTCCACCCGCACGGACTGCTCGGCCACGTGTACTGGTGGAGCGTGTCCCCCTTCCACGCCGTGGTGTTCGGCGGGATGGCCCGCAACATCGCCCGCGCCGCCGAACGTCCGGCCGCTTCCGATGCCCCCGCATCCGCCGCGGCCCCCGCGGCCGGAGTACCGCACGACAACCGTCCTGCCCAGCCCGACCCGGAGCGAGATCCATGAACGTCGCGGTGGTCCTGTACACCTCCGACCTGCGCCTGCACGACCATCCGCCGCTGCGCGCGGCCCTGGCCTCCTGTGACCGGGTGGTGCCGCTCTTCGTCCGCGACCACGCCCTCGCGGCAGCCGGATTCGCCCCGCCCAACCGGCAGGCCTTCCTCGCCGACTGCCTCGCCGACCTGGACGCCGGACTGCGCGAGCGCGGGGGCCGCCTCGTGATCCGCTCCGGGGACGCCGTCCGGGAAGTCTGCGCCCTCGCGCGGGAGACGGACGCCGACGAGGTCCACATGGCCGCGGGGGTCAGCGGCTACGCCCACGCCCGCGAGGATCGGCTGCGCACCGCCCTCGAAGCAGAGGGCCGCCGGCTGCACGTGCACGACATGGTGATCACCGCGGTCGCCCCCGGGGCCGTCCTGCCCGCCGGCTCCGACCACTTCGCCGTCTTCACGCCCTATTTCCGCCGCTGGGCCGAGCTGCCGCCGCGGGCCGTCGCCGCGGCCCCCCGCACCGTCCGGCTCCCCGAAGGCCTCGGCTCCGAGCCGCTGCCCGTGCGCGGCGCCCTCACCGGAGTCTCCCCGGGCCTCGCCCGGGGCGGCGAGACGGAGGCCCGCCGGCTGCTGGCGAACTGGCTGCGCTCCGGCATCTCCCGCTACGAGGACACCCACGACGACCTGGCCGGCGACGCCACCTCCCGGCTCTCCCCGCACCTGCACTTCGGCACCCTCTCGGCCGCCGAGGCCGTCCACCGGTCCCGGGCCGTCGGCGGCCCGGGCGCCGAGGCCTTCGTCCGGCAGCTGTGCTGGCGCGACTTCCACCACCAGGTCCTCGCCGCACGCCCCGAGGCGGCCGCCGAGGACTACCGCCCCCGCCACGACCGGTGGCGCACCGGCCCAGCCGCCGAGGAGGAGACCGAGGCCTGGAAGGAGGGCCGCACCGGCTACCCGGTGGTGGACGCCGCAATGCGCCAGCTGCGCCAAGAGGGCTGGATGCCGGGCCGCGGCCGGCTGCTCGCCGCGAGCTTCCTCACCAAGACCCTGTACGTCGACTGGCGGACCGGGGCCCGCCACTTTCTGGACCTCCTGGTCGACGGGGACCTCGCCAACAACCAGCTCAACTGGCAATGGGCCGCGGGCACGGGCACCGACACCCGCCCCAACCGCGTGCTCAACCCCGTCCGGCAGGGCCTTCGGTACGACCCGCAGGGCCGCTACGTCCACCGCTGGGTGCCGGAGCTCGCCGGGCTCCTCGCGCCTCACGTGCACGAGCCGTGGCGGCTGCCGGGCCTCGAGCGGGCGCGGTACGACTACCCGGACCCGGTGGTGGGGCTCGCCGAGGGACTCGACCGCTTCCGGCGGGCGCGGGGGACCGGGTGAGCGCCGTGCGCCGCCGACGCCCCGGTGACGACGCGCACTAGCGGGTGTGCAGCCGGGGCAGCGTCCGGTGCGCGAGGGCCACCGCCGACACCACGGCCGCAGCGGGCAGCAGCAGCTCGCCCACGGTCCACCCGGCCCGGATCAGCAGGGCCCCGGTCAGCCCGCCCGCGAACATCGACAGCACCGCCTTGGCCCGAAGCCGCCAGGCTCCCGTCCCGTACCCGAAGGCGCTGTCGTGTCCCAGGGCCGAGCTGCCGATCAGCGAGGTCATGGACCGGGTGACCAGGGTCGTCGGCACGCCGGGCACGTTCACCCGCATGCTCGTCACCGTGCGGATGCCCATCGCCGTCGCCAGCAGCACGGTCACCGTCACATGCGCGGCGGCCGGATGCCCGTACCGCGGCGCCACGTCCCATCCGACGGCCGCACCGGCCAGGATCAGCGCGGCCTCGACGTACAGGCCGAGCCCGACCCAGCGCCACCCCCGGGCCTCCGCAGCCGACTCCATCCGCGCCCCGCACACGGCCCCGGCGGCGAACGCCACCAGCGACACCGCGGACGACACCGCGGGCAGATTGCCCTCCCGCGCGAGCCCGAACGCCAGGAAGAGCACATTGCCCGTCTGCATCGCGGTGAAGACCGGCCCGAGGGCGAGCAGGCTCACCGCCTCGATCAGCCCGGTGACCGCGGTCAGGACGATCAGCAGCCCCGTCAGGGACGGACGCAACGGGTGCGCACCCACCTTCATGAGGCCCGACAGTGACACGCCCACCCCCGACCCTCGGCGCCGACATGCCGGACAGGGCCTAGGGTCCGGAGGATGAGCGACCTGCTGCTGGTGAGGCACGGCGAGACGGCGTGGAGCGCGAACGGACGGCACACCGGGCTCACCGACCTCCCGCTGACGGCGCGAGGGGTCGAGGAGGCCATCTCGCTGGCCCCCTACTTCCGCGACCGCCACCCGGCGATGGTGCTGACCAGCCCGCTGCGCCGGGCCGTCGCCACGGCGCAGCTCGCGGGGCTCACCGGCGGGGTCACCGACCCCGACCTGCACGAGTGGGACTACGGGGGCTACGAGGGCGTGACCACCGCGGAGATCAAGCGGACCACCCCCGACTGGTCCCTGTGGACCGACGGGGTGCCGCCCGGCGACGAGGCCCACCCCGGCGAGAACGCCGCCCAGGTGGGCGCCCGCGCGGACCGCGCCCTGGCCCGGGTCGCCCCGGTGCTCCGCGCGGACGGCGGCAACGTGGTCATCGTCGCCCACGGCCACTTCCTGCGCGTCCTCACCGCCCGCTACCTGGGCCTGGGCCCCGAGCAGGGCCGGCTGTTCCTGCTGCGCACCGGCACGGTCAGCATGCTCTCCACGGAGCACGGGCTCCCCGTGATCGCGGGCTGGAACACCCGCCCGTAGAGGTCTCCCGCCTCGCGCGGCGGCCGCCCTCGGGCGACGATGCCTACATGGCCGAAGACAGCACGGGCCGCGACGGACCGCAGGTCGCCGTCCCGGAGCCGGGACTGAAGGCCAACGCGATCGGATTCCTCGACGCGCTGGTCATCGGCCTGAACTCCACCTCCCCCGCCTACTCGCTGGCCGCCGTGCTCGGGCCGATCGTGGCCCTCGTCGGGATCTACGCGCCGGGCGTGATGCTGGCCTCCTTCGTCCCGATGCTGCTGATCGCCGCCGCCTTCTACTACCTCAACAAGGTCGACCAGGACTGCGGGACGACCTTCTCGTGGGTCACCCGGGCCATGGGCCCCTGGGCGGGCTGGCTCGGAGGCTGGGCCATCGCCATGACGGGCGTACTGGTCATCGGCTCCCTGGCGGACGTGGCCGTCACCTTCGGCCTGCTCGCCTTCGGACTCGACGACTGGGCCGCCAACGACGTGATCCGCCAGGCCCTCACCGTCGCGGTGATCCTGGCCATGACCGCGATCTGTGTCATCGGCACCGAGCTTTCGGCCCACCTCCAGGACATCCTCATCCTCGCCCAGGTCTTCTTCCTCCTGACCTTCGCGGTGGTCGCCATCTACCGCACCTACACCGGCACCAGCACCCTCGAGGAGATCGAGCCGTCCCTCAGCTGGCTCAACCCGTTCGGCGCCGGTGGCGCCGCCCTCACCGGGGGACTGCTGCTCGGCGTGTTCATGTACTGGGGCTGGGAGTCCGCGGTCAATCTCACCGAGGAGGTCGAGAACTCGGCCACGGCGCCGGGCAAGGCCGGACTGTGGTCGACGGTGGTCCTCCTGGTGACCTACGTGTCCGTGGGCTTCGCGGTCGTCGGCTACGCCGGGACCACCTTCCTCGCCGAGAACGCGGCCGAGGAGGAGGCCATCTTCGCCGTACTCGCCCACGAGGTCATGGGCGGCTGGGACTGGGTGGTGCTCCTCGCAGTCTGCACCTCCGCGCTGGCCTCCACCCAGACCACGATCATCCCCGCATCCCGCACCGCCCTGTCCATGGCCCGCCGACACGCGCTGCCGCCGCCCCTCTCGCACATCCACCCGCGTTTCAGGACCCCGGACGTGAGCACGTGGTGGGTGGCCGGCATCGCCATCGGCTGGTACCTCGTCGTCAACCAGATCAGCGAGAACGCGCTCCTGGACTCGCTCACCGCGCTGTCCCTGCTCATCGCCTTCTACTACGCGCTCACCGGCCTGGCCTGTGCCGTCTACTACCGCCGCCACCTGCTCGAGAGTCTGCACAACCTGCTGTTCATCGGAGTCGGCCCGGTGGTCGGCGCAGCCCTGCTGCTCTGGCTGCTGGTGGAGTCGGTCGGGGACATGTCCAACCCGGAGAATTCGGCCACCGGTGCCTCCTGGTTCGGTCTCGGCCCGCCCCTGGTCATCGGCATCGCGATCGCCGTCGCCGGCGTTCTGTTCATGGGCTACTGGCGGCTGCGGGACGGCACGTTCTGGCAGGAGCGCCGCGGAGTGGTCGACCCGGACCTCGTCCACGGCAGGAAGAGCTGAGGAGGCCCGATGTCCGTCGTCCTCGGATACGACGAGTCGCCCGGCGCGGAGCGGGCGCTGCGCGTGGCGCTGGAGGTCGCCACCGCCTTCGGGGAGCCCCTCGTCCTCGTCTACGGGGCGGCCGCCCCCGGCCCCACCGGCGAGGAGTACCGGGCGCACCGTGAGGCCGTCCGCCAGACGGGCCGCAGCGCCCTGGCGCGCGCCGTCGAGGCCGCCGACGAGGCGGGTGTGCCCTCGGCGGTCGAGGTGGTCGACGACAAGCCCGCGCAGGCCCTGCTCGACGCCGCCCGGCGCCACGACGCCCGGGTCATCATCGTAGGCACGTGGGGCGACAGTCCGATCCGCGGCGCCCTGCTGGGCTCCACCCCGCACAAGCTCCTGCACCTGTCTCCGATCCCGGTGCTGTGCGTGCCCACGGAGCACGGCGAGACTCTCTGACGAGTCGCCGTAGTCGACCAACTTGGCCGGAAAACAGGCTATTTCATGTGTCACTATGCTCAATGCCTGAGCGATCGAGGCGTTTTTTCGATCACGGATGGGCAGAGTGGGGCGGCCGATCAACACCCCCACGTGACCGCATGACCGGAGAACCGATGGACAGCAACCTCGCCATCCAGCCCCCCACGGGTGGCCAGGCGTTCGATGAAGGCCAAGTGCGCCTGTACTACAGCCGCAAGACGGCTGACATCCTTCACAAGTACGGGCCGGGACCGCGGGTCCACTTCCACGTGGGGCTCTTCGCTCCCGGCGCGACACCGAACACCACCGTCTCCCAGCGGGTACTCAAGTGCCGCATCGTCGAGTCCCAGGAGGCGATAGTCGAGCACGCGGCCCGCACCTGGGGCGCGTACGCGACTCCGCCCGGCCGCCTCCTCGACATCGGCTGCGGTATCGGCGGCGGTTCCCTCTACTGGGCCCAGGAGCACGGCACGAAGGTCACCGGCCTCACCGTCGCCGCCGACCACGTCCCCGTCATCGAGGACTTCGCCCGCCAGGCCGGCGTGTCCGACCGGGTGACCCCGCTGCTCGCCGACATCCACACGTTCAGCACCCGCAAGAAGTACGACGCCGCGTACGCCATCGAGAGTTCCGGCTACATGGACCGTGAGCGGCTCTTCGAAGTCGTGGCCAAGTCCCTGAAACCGGGCGGATGGTTCGGAATCCAGGAACACTTCATCTGCCGTCCCGAGTGGACCGAGTTCATCGACGGCTACTACAAGACGCGCCTCGGCACCCTCACCGAATACATCACCGCCGCCGAGGCCGCCGGCTTCGAACTGGAGCAGGACGAGGACGTCACGGACCGGGTCGCCGAGTTCTGGGTGCAGTCCATGGCCTGGAACACCGCCGAACTGGACCGGGTGGAGCGGTGCGGCGCCCCGTCCGCCTGGTCGCGCGAGCGGCTCCAGGAGTCCACCATCACGCACGGCAAGCTGTTCCGCATCTGGCGCGACCACGCTCTGGAGACCCGGCTCCTGCTGTTCCGTCTCGGCGGGGGCAACTGACCGATGGCACCCGTCTACCGCGAGGACGCCCGCCCCTCCCGCATAGGCTGGCAGCTGCCCCCGTTCTACTGGCCGTTCGAAAGGGATCTGATCCATCCCAAGGCGGCCGAGCTCGAGGAGCGGGCCATTGCCTGGATCGACGCTTTCGGCTTCTACCCCGACGCCACCGAGCGCGCCTGGGGACTGGCTACCCGCAGCGTCGACTTCACCTGCCGGATCATCCCGTACGGCGATGTGGAGCCGATGCTCCTCTTCGCCGAGTGGAACTACTGGGCCTTCGCCACCGACGACTGGCAGGACTCAGACGCCGGCGCTGCGCGTACGGCGTCCGTCGTCGACCAGGGCACCCGGCTCATCCGGACGCTCGAGGCGCCCGGCTCCGGCCTGCTTCCGCCGGGGCCGCACACCGCCGCGCTGGAAGACCTGGTGGCCCGCACCCGGGCCATGCTCACCCCTTTCCAGCTGCGCCGCTTCACCGAGGGCGTCCGGGACTGGGTGTTCGGCGCCGCCTCACAGGCCGCGAACGCCGAGCGGGGCGTCATGCCGAGCCTCAACGACTTCGCGGCGACGCGGATCTCGGTCGGCGGCACCCGGTTCCTCCTGACCTGGTGCGACGTGGCCAACGGGATCGACGTACCGGCCGAGGTGCTGTATTCCGCGCCCGTCCAGGCCCTGACCGACGCCGCCGGGTTCATCGTCGCCTGCGACAACGACCTGTTCTCGTACAACAAGGACGACCACCACGAGCCGCTGGAACAGAATCTGCTCAACGTGCTGGCCCGGGACTACGGCTGTACGCCCGCCGAAGCGCTGCCCGCCGCGTACGCGCTGCGGGACCGGGCGGTGACGCTGTTCGTCCGGCTGAGCGAGCAGCTGGCGCGCGACGCCGACGACCACCTCGGGCGCTATCTCGTCTCTGTGGAGCACTGGATCGCGGGGGACACCGAGTACCACAACCGGGCGCCGCGCTACGCCAGTCCGCGCAACCGCAACGTACTTCCCGTCGAGGGGGCTTCGTACGGGATCACCTGGAGCGATACGCCCAGCGACCCGAGCATCGAGCCGCTGCCGATCCCGGCTCTCGCCTGGTGGTGGCAGCAGCTCGACGACGCCTCGCGCTGAGGTCAGCGGCGGCCGAGCAGGCGCGCCCACCAGGAGCCCCGGCCCGTCGGCCGCTCCCCCGGAACGGGGACGACCGGCGGGGGCGTGCGGGGCGTCCGGGCGGCCGACCTGGGTACCGGCGTGGAGCCGGTGACGGTGCTGCCCCGTGGGGTGAACCGGACCGGGAGCGCCACCAGGTGACGGGACATCAGCGAGGAAGTCCACTGGAGCTCGTCCTCGGGGACGGCCAGCTCCAGGTCGGGCAGCCGGGTCAGCAGGTTGTCGATGCCCGTGTCCGCGATGGCCCGGCCGATGTCCTGTCCGGGGCATTCGTGCGGGCCGCTGCTGAAGGCCAGGTGGGAGCGGTTGCCGTGGACGGGCACCGTCAGGTCGGGGCGGATATCCGGATCGACGTTGCCGGCCCCGAGGCCCAGCAGCAGCATGTCCCCGGCCTTGATCTGCGCCCCGCCGAGCTCGGTGTCGCCGGTGGCCCAGCGCCCGAGGATCGTCATGAACGGCGGCTCGTCCCACAGGACCTGCTCCAGCGCGTCCGGCAGCGTCATGTGCCCGCCGGAGAGGTTCGCGCGGAAGCGGCCGTCGGTGAGCACCATGCGCAGGGTGTTCGCGATCAGGTTTGCGGTCGTCTCGAAGGCCGCGATCATCACCAGGCGCAGGTGCTCCACGATCTCGTCGTCGCTCAGCGACGTCGGGTGCTCCGTCATCCACGTCGTGAAGTCCCGGTTGGGCACCGCCCGCTTGCGCATCACGAGTTCGCGGAGGATGTCCGAGACGTACTCGAAGCTGGCCACGGCCGTCTCGGTGCCCTGGAGCATGTCGCGGGCGGCCTCGACCAGGCGCGGGCCGTACGAATCCGGTGCCCCGACCAGCTGGGTCATCACCAGCATCGGCAGCGGCTCGGCGAAGTCCGCGACGAGATCGCCCCGCCCGGACTCGGCGAACTGGTCGATCAGCTGATCGGCGAAGCGCTTGACGTACCGTCGTATGCCGCGCCGGTCGAAGCGTTCCAGCGACTCGGTGACCGCACCGCGCAGCCGCTCGTGCTCCGCACCGTCGACCAGGTGGCACACGGGCTGCCATGCGGTCATCGGCGTGAGCGGGTGGTCGGCCGGGACCCTGCCCTCCTGCTGGTCCCGCCAGCCGCGCGGGTCCCGGGAGAACCGCGACGGAGTGCGTGCCACGTCCAGGTTCTCGCGGTGGCCGAGCACCAGCCAGGCCGGCAGATCGCCCTGGACGAGGACGGGGGCCACCGCACCGTGCTCGGCACGCAGCTTCTCGTACAGGCCCATCGGGTCGGCCTCGGCCTCGGGGCCGTAGAGCCGGTGTGCGGGGCAGCCCGGCGGCGGAGTGGGAGAGGCGGGGGAGGGGGGAGTGGTCACGATATCTCCGGGGTCACGGCGAGGGAGTGCAGATGGCGCATCAGCGTCATCAGGACGTCACGGCTGGAGTCGCGCCGCCGGGCGTCGCAGAGCACCAGCGGGACGGACGCGGGCAGGTCGAGGGCGCTGCGCAGCTCCTCCACCGGGTGCTGGGGCGCGTCCGGGAAGGAGTTGACGGCCACCACGAAGGGCACCCCGCGCTCCTCCAGCCTGCCGATCACATCGAAGCTGACCTCCAGCCGGCGGGTGTCGACCAGGACCACCGCGCCCAGCGCGCCCTCGAACAGGCCGCGCCAGAGGAACCAGAAGCGCTGCTGGCCGGGGGTGCCGAAGAGGTACAGCACCAGTTCCTCGTTGATGCTGATCCGGCCGAAGTCCATGGCCACGGTGGTGGACGTCTTGCGCTCCACGCCCGCCGTGTCGTCGACGCCGACCCCGGCCTGGGTCATCGTCTCCTCGGTGGTCAGCGGCCGGATCTCGCTCACCGCGCCGACCAGGGTCGTCTTGCCGACCCCGAAGCCGCCCACGATCACCACCTTGACCGCGGCGGCGGCCGTGGCCGGCAGTACGTCCTCGCGCCGCGGCCCGGCGGGCGACGCCTCAGAGCTTTCGAAGTCCATCGATCACTGCCTCAATCAATGCCAGGTCGGGGAGTTGGGCGCGGGCCACGGGTGCGCGGGAGAGCACCTGGCCCGCAGTGAGCAGATCGTCGATCAGGACGGTGACCACGCTCACCGGCAGGCCGAGGTACGCGGAGATCTCGGCCACCGAGAGGGGCGCCTGACACAGCCGCATGATCGAGGCGTGCTCCGGCTGCATGCCGGGCCGGGGCCCCGACTTGGCGACGATCAGTGTGACCAGGTCGAGGCCACTGGGAACTAACGGTCCGCTGCGACCGCCGGTGATGACGTAGAGCCGCTCGGGGCTCCCGTCTTCCCAGTTGTTGCCCGGCTCCTTCACGCGGTCTGCCTGTCGCTGCGCGGCGGGCTGCTGAGGTGCTCTCCGATCCGCGCCACGAGGTCACGCATGCGCTGGCCCATCAGCCCCGCGTCGACGCCCTCGCCGGCCAGTACCGCCAGATAGGCTCCGGCGCCCGCCGCCATCAGGTAGAAGAAGCCGCCGTCCATCTCGATCACGACCAGCCTCATCCGGCCGTTGCTGCCCGGGAGTTCGGAGGCGACCGCGCCGGCCAGGCTCTGCAGTCCGGCACAGGCGGCGGCGAGCCGGTCGGCCGTGTCGGTCTCCGCGCCGTACTGGGCCATCCGCAGGCCGTCGGCGGAGAGCACGATGACGTGCCGGGTCTGCGGAACGCTCTCGGCCAGGTCCTTGAGCATCCAGTCCATATTGGTCTGATACTGACTCATGGCTGTTCCCCCTTGCTCGCCGAGGCCGGCGAGGCGTCTGTGGTCTGGCTGTCCGCGATGTGGCTCCCGGCGGTCCGGCTGTCCCCGGACAGGCCGCTCTGGAAGGCGGCCAGCCACATCCCGGGCTGTGCTTCGGTCCGGTCCGGGTCCTCGGCAGTGGTCTGCGCGACGGCGGCGGGCCCGTCGGAGGCCGTGGCACGGGCCTTGCGGCGACGCTGCGGCAGCCCGTTCGGGGTCCGCTCGGTCACGAGGGGGACCTCCTCGACGAACGCCGGAACCTGCGGGCCCGTGGCCGGCCGGGGCGGCTGCGGAGGCGCGGCCGCCGGCTCGAGGGCCGCGCGGGGCCCCGAGGCGGTGCCGATGCCGTGGGCGACGCCGGTCGCGGTCGAGACAGTGGTGATCAGCCCCTGCGGGACGACGAGGACGGCCCGTACCCCGCCGTACGCCGACGAGCGCAGCGAGACCCGGAAGTCGTACGCCTGCGAGAGCCGGCCGACCACGGCGAGGCCCAGTCGCGGGGTCTCCCCCAGGTCGGTGAGGTCGATGCCCTCCTGCGCCTGGCGCAGCATGCGCTCGGCCCGGTTGCGGGCCTCCTCGCTCATGCTCAGGCCGCCGTCCTCGATCTCGATCGCGATGCCCGAGTTCACGTCGACGGCGGTCAGATGGACCTTGGTCTGCGGCGGCGAGTAGCGGGTGGCGTTGTCCAGCAGCTCCGCCAGCGCGTGGATGAGCGGCTCGACCGCCGGGCCCACGACGGCGACCTGCGAGACGGAGTGCAGCTCCACGCGCTGGTAGTCGATGATCCGGGACATGGCACCGCGCAGCACGCTGTACAGCGGCACGGCCTTGTTCCACTGGCGGCCGGGCCGCGCGCCGCCGAGCACGGCGATGGAGTCGGCGAGCCGGCCGATGAGCGCGGTGCCGTGGTCGAGCCGGAGCAGATCGCCGAAGACGGCCGGGGACTGGCCGTGCCGGTCCTCCATCTCCCGCAGTTCCTGAGCCTGTTGGTGCACGATCGCCTGGACGCGGCGGGCGATGTTCACGAAGGCGCGCTGCGCGGAGTCGCGCAGGTCCTCCTCGGCGACCACGGCATCGAGTACCGAGCGCAGCACCGCGTGGTGGGCGGCCCTGAACGCGGGGGTCAGCCCGGGCTGGTAGGTACTGGCATCCTCCAGGGAGGCGAGTACGTCCTCCGGGAACTCGCCCTTGCGCAGGCGCCCCACGACATCGGGCAACAGCGCCTCGGCCAGCCGTACGGTCTCGGTCTGCTGCCGGAACAGTGCCGCCTCCTGCGCCGCGACCGTGGCACGCAGCGCCGCCACCGCCTTGCCGCGCCGGGCGGCCTCACCGCACGAGAGCGCGACGGCGACGAAGGCCGCGGCACCGACCCAGGCCACGGGGGTGCGGGCAGGCGCGGCGACCAGCGCCACGGTGACCGCCGCGAGCGCGGCGGTCAGCAGGGCGGGCAACGCCCATACGACGGGTGAGGTGGGCCCTGGACTTCCGGGCGACGATCCCTCTCGAACCATCAGAACCCTCAAACGATCGAAAGCGAAAGATCATTGGACAACAGCCCGGGATCTTATCCGCTGAACTTGAGTCTCTTGACAACAGGTCATGATGCGGACGTGACGCCTCCGTTGGCGTGCTGCGCCGTGACCTGAAATGGATCCGCGCACGACCGGTCGCTCCGGCGGGCCGGGTTCGTCGTCCGCGCCGTCAGAACCCGTGCGACGCTTGCCCGCCACCCCGTGCGCGAGCCCGGCCCGACGCGGCGCGACGCCCCTGCGATTCGGCTGAATTCCATCGGGCGGCCGGGACGCCGCCGGGAACTCACGTACCGGCGTGCGGGGATGGCCGGGGGCGCAGGCGTGCGGCCAGGACGGCGACGTCGTCCTCGGCGTGCTGCGCGTCGAGCCCGTCGCAGACCGCGGTCACGATGTCCTCGACGCGTGCCCCGGGTGTCATGCGCAGACCCGCGAGCCTGTCCAGTGAGGTGTCGATGTCCTCGCCCCGCCGTTCCACCAGGCCGTCCGTGTAGAGCAGCAGGGTCTGGTCGGCGGTGATCGGCCGGGCGAGGGCCTCGTAGCCGCCGATGCCCGTTCCCAGCGGCGGGCCCACCGGCACCTCGAGCAGCTCGCCCGTGCCGTCGCCGCTGAAGACGGCGGGCGGCAGGTGCCCCGCGCTCGCGTAGACGGCCATGCCGCGGGCGGGGTCGATCCGTACCAGCAGGCAGGTCGCGGGCCGGCGGCCCTCGTCCGACGCGGACAGGGTGTCCAGCCGGCGCAGCACGCGGTGCGGGGCGAGTTCGGTGGAGGCGACCTCGCGCAGGACGGAGCGGTAGGCGTTCATGTCGACGGCGGCGTCCAGGCCGTGCCCCATGACGTCTCCGACCACCAGCAGGGTGCGGCCGAAGTGCAGCCGGACGGTCTCGAACCAGTCGCCGCCGACCAGGGCGCGCAGACCGACCGGAAGATAGCGGCTGGCGATGTCCAGGTTCGGGTGCGGCCGCCCCGGTTCGGAGACGAGGGCCCGCTGGAGATCGAGTGCCGTCTTCTCGGTGGCCGCCAGCCGCCGCGCATGCCCGATGTGGACGCTCGCGAGCCGCGCCGCGAAGTGCAGCGTGGCCGTCTCGTGGTCGCTGAAGTCCTCGCCGGACCGGACGACGAGAAGCCTGCCGTACGCCTCGCCCCCGCCCGGCCCGATCAGCGGTACCGAGACGAGGTACAGGGGCCGGTCCCCGGCCCGCCCGCTCCAGGTCCGCACGGAATGCCCGTGGTCCAGGGCCCGGACCGCGGCCGGGGCGTCGGGAGAGGGGTCTCGCAGCAGATCCGTCGCGCCGGCCTCCGCCACCCGGTCGCTCACCGTGCCCCGGCCGGTCAGATCCACGGCGGCGGCGTCACACAGCGTCCGGAACAGGAATCCGGTGAGCTCCCGGCAGGTCCCCCGCTCGTTGCCGGACGTCCCGATCCGCTCCAGAGCCTCTTCCATGGCGCGCAGCCGCGCCTCCAAGCCGTCGCGCTCCGACACCATGCCAGCGTCACCCCCTCCCGGCCGTGCCGCCCGTCGAGGAAGGCATTCCATCACCGTTCCACGTTTTGGTGACGAATCCCCGGGACCGGCGCGGCTCGGGCTCCGGAGGCCTACAGTGACCGCCATGACGGGGGCAGGGGCACGCCTGGTGGGCGGGCGTTACAGGCTGATCGAGCTGGTCGGCCAGGGCGGTATGGGGCGGGTGTGGCGCGGCCACGACACCACGCTGGACCGGCAGGTCGCGGTCAAGGAGGTCCTGCTGCCCGAGGGCATCGCGCCCGGCGAGCGCGAGGAGCTGCTCCGGCGTACCCTGCGCGAGGCCCAGGTGGCCGCCCAGCTCAACCACCCGGGCATCATCACCGTCCACGACGTGGTCGAGCACACGGGTGCGCCCTGGATCGTCATGGAGTTCGTCGCCGGCAGGTCCCTCGGCGCTCTGGTCGAACAGGACGGCAGGCTGCCGTGGGAACGGGTCGCGGCCATCGGCGCGGAGATGGCCGACGCACTCGCGCAGGCCCATGCCGCCGGGGTCGTGCACCGGGACCTGAAGCCCGACAACGTCCTTCTCCAGGGCCGCCGTACGATCATCACCGACTTCGGCATCGCCCGGGTCCTGGACGGTTCCGGCGCGACGAGACTGACGCGCACGGGGATCATCGTCGGCACCCCCCAGTACATGCCGCCCGAGCAGCTCGAAGGCGGGGACGCGGGCGCTCCGGGCGACATGTGGTCGCTGGGCGCCACGCTGTACGCCGCCGTCGAGGGCGCCGCCCCCTTCGCCGCTCCCAGCCTGATGTCGTTGTTCCACGCCATCATGACGAAGCCGCTGCCACCGGCCCGGCACGCGGGCCGGCTCGCCCCGGTCCTGGAGGAACTGCTCGCCAAGGACCCGGGGAAGCGGCCCACCGCCGCCGCGCTCGCCGAGCGGCTGGCCGCGGTCCCGCACCCGCGCACGCAGCCGGACCAGCGCCCCGCCGAGCCGCGTCAGTTGCACCACCTCTCCACCGTCACGGCGCCCGCCCCGCGGGCGAACGCGGTCCACCCGCCGACCCGGCACGAGGCGCCGCCCGCCCGGCCGTCGCCTGCCGCAGCGCCGCGGCCGGCCCCGGCCCCGCCCGCCTCCCGCACGCCCCGCCGCCGTACCGTCCTCTTCGCGGGCGCCGCCGCCGTCGCCGGCGCCACCGGTGCCGTGTGGGCGTGGAAGGCCGGTTCTTCCGACACCTCCGACCGGCCCGGTATCGCCACCCTCCACGGCCATACGTACATGATCAACTCGCTGGCGTTCAGCCCCGACGGCAAGACGCTCGCCAGCGCGAGCGACGACAGCACCGTGCGCCTCTGGGACGTGCAGGCACGCGCACACCTGGGCACGCTGACCGGCCACACCGACATGGTCTTCTCCGTGGCGTTCCACCCCGACGGGAAGACCATCGCCACCGCGAGCGCCGACAAGACGGTGCGCCTGTGGGACACCGCGTCCCGAAAGGCGGTGGCCACCCTCGGCAGCCACACCGCCCGAGCCCGGGCGGTGGCCTTCGACCCCACGGGGAAGACCCTCGCCAGCGGCGGTCAGGACAACACGGTCCTCCTGTGGAACGTGACGGCCCGGACCAGGATCAGCACCCTCGCGGTCCCCGGCGAGGCCGTGCACACGGTGTCCTTCAGCCCCGACGGGAAGACCCTTGCCGCCTCCGCGGGGTGGGGTCCCGCCGCACGCCGGTGGGACATGAGATCCATGAAGAGCACCGACATCGCCGAGAACGGCGGCACCACGAAGTCGATCTCCTTCAGCCCCGACGGAAAGACCCTGGCCGTCTCCGAGCCCTACCGCACCGCCTCTCTCTGGGACGTGGCCTCCGGGACCCTGACCGGCACGCTCGCCACCGTCCACACCGACTTCGTCAACATGGTGGCCTTCAGCCCCGACGGCAGGACGCTCGCCACCGCGAGCGACGACAAGACCGTCCGCCTCTGGGACACCGCCACCCAGCGCAAGGCCGCCACCATCACCGGCCACGGGGACCAAGTGATCTCCCTGGCATTCAGCCCCGACGGAGCCCTGCTCGCCACCGGCAGCCGGGACAAGACCGTACGGCTGTGGGCCCTGACCTGACCATCCCCGCCGCACCGGTCCGTTGGCTCTCCCGTGGCCGAAGATCGCCGCCTGCCGCTATGCCAATGGCCCAGTTCTCCGAGGCGGTGTTGAGCCAGTGGGCTCCCAGGTGGTTATCTGTGGCGTATCCATGTACTTACGGCGCCGCGCAGCGCCGGACGGCAACGAGGCCGGATCCGGAGCGCGGCGCCTTCGCCGTGCCCGTCCACCGCCCACCACCCCCGGGCGGCCGCGGGCCGGCGCGCACCACAGCAAGGGGGGCGGCGCACCGCCGTGAAGAGGATGTTCGTGGCTCCGGATCCGGGGCGTATGAGACTGCGGAACTCGGCCCGCGCGGTGATAGGCGTCGGCGCCGCCGTGGCCCTCGCGGAGCTGTGCGGTCTCTCCCTGACCGCCTCCATCACCGGGGGACTGGCCGCCCTGCTCGCCCTGTTCACCGTGGTCGACTCGAGCGTGCGGGCCCAGCGCGCCACCACCGCCCTGCTGCCCCTGGCCGGGTTCCCCGTCCTCGCGCTGGCCACCACCCTGCACGGGGTACCCCTGGCCCGGGACGCCGCCTTCCTCGCCGTCGTGTTCGCCGGGGTCTACGCCCGCCGCTGGGGCCCGCGCGGCCACGCCCTCGGCATCTTCGGCTTCATGATGTTCTTCGTCACCCAGTTCCTGCACGCCGTCCCCGGACAGCTGCCCGAGCTGTACGCCGCCGTCGGGCTGGCTCTCCTCGCCGCCGGTGCCGTGCGCTTCGCGCTGTGGCCCATCGAGCGGCGCACCCCGCCCGCCGCCGCCCCGCCCGGGCTGCCGGGCGCCGGCCTCGCCCGGCCCACCACCCGTCAGGCCTTCCAGGCCACCGCCGCCTGCGCCTTCGCCCTCGCCATCGGCCAGGCGCTCTCCGAGGACCGCTGGTACTGGGCCGTGGGCACCGCCTGGTGGATCTTCGTCAACACGGCCTCCCGCGGCGAGACCCTCGTACGGGGCTTCCGCCGCGTCCTCGGCACCGTCCTGGGCATCGCCGCCGGGCTGCTGATCGCCGTACCGCTGCACGGCGCGCCCGCTCCGACCGCCGCGCTCGTCGCCGTGTGCGTCTTCGGGATCTTCTACACCGCGGCCCCCTCGTACTCCTGGATGATGTTCTTCGTCACCGTCATGGCCGGGCTGCTCTACGGGCTCCTCGGCGTGCTGCACCCCGGACTGCTGCTCCTGCGCTTCCAGGAGACCGCGATCGGCGCGTTCGGCGCGGCACTCGCCGTCGTGATCATCCTCCCGGTGACCACCCACGGCGCCAACGACGCCTGGATCCAGCGCGCCCTGGAGTGCGTCCGCGCCTCCACCGCGGCCGCTCTGGACCGGCTCGCGGGGGACCCCGCCGCCGACCCCGCCCCCCACGCCGCCGAGCTGGAACTGCTGCTGGGCCGCGTACGGATGGCCCTCGCGCCCCTCGTCCACCCGCTGAGCCCGCTGCGCGCCCGCAAGGCCCGGGCCCGGCAGGTCCTGGCGCTGCTCGACGACTGCGCCCGGGAGGTCCGCGGGTTGGTCGCCGTCGCCGCCGACCCGCAGGCCTCGCACGACGCCCGGCTGGCCGCCGCCTGCTGGCGCGTGGAGGCCGCCGTGCAGGCGCTGACCGCCCGGGACAGCACCCCGGAGCTCACCGCCCCGCCGAAGCCCCGGCCCGTCGCGCCCGCGGAACCGGCCCTCGCCCACCTGCACGGCCTCGAGCACGCCCTCGTCGCGCTCGCCGTCCCGCTGCGGACCGATCCGCGGGCACCCCTGGTCATCAGCGCCTGAGCAGCCCCTCCCCGGCCGCCTCCAGCCCCGCCGGCAGCCGGCCGGCGGTGTGCACCACCCCCAGGGCCTGCGTGGCCCGGGTCAGCGCCACGTACAGGTCGCTCGGCTGGAGGTCGGCCGGCTCCACCACGATCACCGTGTCGAACTCCAGCCCCTTGGCCTGGCGCGGGTCGAGGAGGACGACCTCCCGGGTCAGATCCGGTTCCGCCCCGGCCCGTACCCCCGGCAGCTCCCCGGCCAGCGAAGCGTGCAGCTCCCGCGGCGCGATCACCGCGAGCCGCCCCTCGGCCGGCATCTCCCGCCGCACCGCGTGGGCGACGGCCCCCGCCAGGTCACCCGTCGCCCGCGCCCACGGGCGCACCCCGGTGGCCCGCACCGAGCTCGGCGGGGCGAAACCGGGGTCGCGGGCCCGCAGTACGGACGCCGCCACCTCCATGATCTCGGCGGGCGTACGGTAGTTGACCCCCAGCCGGACCAGCTCCCAGCGCCCGCCCACGTACGGGCGCAGGATCCGCTCCCACGATCCGCAGCCCGCCTCCTCGGCGGTCTGGGCCGGATCGCCGACCAGCGTCATGGACCGGGTCGGGCAGCGCCGCATCAGCAGCCGCCACGCCATCTCCGACAGCTCCTGCGCCTCGTCCACGATGACGTGCCCGAAGGCCCAGGTGCGGTCGGCGGCGGCCCGCTCGGCCGCGCTGCGGTGGTCGGCCTCCTCATGGCGCTCGGCCATCCGCTCGGCGTCGATGATGTCGTGCGCCGCGAGGTACTCGTTCTCCTCGTCCTCGAACTCATAGGACCGGGACCCCTCCGACAGGTCCAGCACGCCCTGCGCGTACGCGATGCGCCGCTGCCGCTCGCGCTCCTCGGCGGCGCGCCGCGCGCTGTCGTCCTCCCCGAGCAGTTCCGCCGCCTCGTCCAGCAGCGGCACGTCGGCCGGGGTCCAGTCCGGCCGCGCCGACGGCTCGCGCCGGATCAGCCCGGCCTCGTGCGCCGGCAGGTGCGTGGGCTCCGTCAGGAAGTCGGCGACGAGCCGCTCGGGGGTGAGGGAGGGCCACAGCGAGTCGATCGCCGCGTGCACGGCCGGACTCATCGCGATCTCCTTCCCGAGCTGGGCGACGTCGTCCGAGCCGAGCAGGTTGGGGCCGCCGTACGGATCGGCCCCCAGCCGGTCGGCGAGCTGCGCCGTGAGCGCGTCGATGATCCGGAAGGCGAAGGAGGGCCGCGCCTGGTTGTGCGGCAGCCCGGTGGCCCGGGCCCGGTCCCGCGCCTCGTACGCCATCGTGCGGTCCAGCAGCAGCGTCCCGTAGTCGTCGTGGTCGATCTCCAGCGCGGGCTCGGGGACCGTGTCGTACTCCTCGCCGGTGCCCGTCGGCACCGTCTCGGGCAGGCACTGCCGGTCTTCGACGATCCGCGCCAGGACCTCGGCCATCGAGGCCCGGCCCTTCACCGCGGCCGCGCCGGGCCGGTCGGTGCCCGTCGCGTGGACACCGGGGAAGAGCTCGCCCGGCGTCGCGAGCAGGACGCCCGTCTCGCCGAGCGCCGGCAGCACCCCGCCGATGTAGCCGAGGAAGGCCGGGCCCGGCCCGACGATCAGCACCCCGCGCTTGGCGAGCAGTTCGCGGTGCGCGTACAGCAGGTACGCGGCACGGTGCAGGGCGACCGCCGTCTTCCCGGTGCCGGGACCGCCCTCGACGACCAGCACCCCGCGGTGCGTGGAGCGGATGACCCGGTCCTGCTCGGCCTGGATGGTGCGCACGATGTCGTGCATCCGGCCGGTCCGGGCGGCGTCCAGCGCGGCGAGCAGCACGGCGTCCGCGTCGGCGCCCTCGTACCCGGTGCGCTCCGCGTCGGTCAGGTCGAGGATCTCGTCGTGCAGGGCGGTGACGGCCCGCCCGCGGCTGCTGATGTGCCGGCGGCGGCGCAGGCCCATCGGGGTGTGGCCGGTGGCGAGGTAGAACGGGCGGGCCACCTCCGCGCGCCAGTCCAGGACCAGCGGCGTGCGCTCCGCGTCGTCCGCGCGGATTCCGAGCCTGCCGATGTGGTGGTCACGGCCGTCGGAGAACTCCAGACGGCCGAAACACAGGCCGTTCTCTCCGGCATTCAGCGCGGAAAGCAGGCCGGACTGCTCGGCGACCAGGACATCGCGCTCCAGACGTGCCTGAGCACCGTTCCCGACCTCGCGCAATGCCCCCTCGACAGCGTGTTCGGCCTGGTCACGCAGGTGGTCGAGGCGCACATAGAGGTCGGTGACGAATTGCTGCTCTTTCCGGAATTCCTCGGTTGACAATTGCACTCCTGCCGCGATACAGTGTCCTCGAAAGCTTCCTCATGTCTTCGTTTTCCGGCGAAGTCATGAACCATTGAATATACGCTCTCTCCTCCCTCGGCAGCCAATTCCGCCGGGGGATTTTTTGCGTACCGTGGATCCCATGACCACCGCACACGGCTCCGCCGACGGCATCGTCTACCGCCTCGCCCGACCCGAGGACGCGGGCGCCATCGAGGCCCTCGACGGTTCTTTCACCACCGACACCGTCTTCGAGGTGGCCGCCTCCGACACCGGCTTCGGCGCCGGCTTCGGCTTCCTGCTCCGCGAGGTGCCCGCGGACCCGCCCCTGTACAAGGAGTTCCCGCCCGAGGAGCACGACGAGCAGGGAACCGGCGGCGGCGCGGGCACCGGCGGGGACGCGCGGACCTACGTGGCCCTCGACGGCGGCCGGGTGTGCGGCTTCGCCGCTGTGGGCTACGCCGCGTGGAACCGGCGGCTGACCGTCGAGGACATCGAGGTCTCGCCCGGCCACCGGGGCCGCGGCATCGGCCGCGCGCTGATGGAGTGCGCGGCGGACTTCGCCCGTGAACGGGGCGCGGAACACCTCTGGCTGGAGGTGAGCTCCGTCAATGCCCCTGCCGTGCACGCCTATCGGCGCATGGGCTTCACCCTCTGCGGTCTCGACACCACTCTGTACGGCGGTACGCCCGCCACGGGGGAACAGGCGCTCTTCATGAGCCGGCCCTGCCGCTGACCCCCGCCGGCGCGCGGCCGGGCGACCACCGATCCGGGGTCAACTCCCGAGCTGCGGCGGATCGTACGCTCCGCCGGGCCCTGACCGCAGGACGATCCGTGAAGATCACTCGGAGGAGTGTTCCGGGCTTGCGCTTGACCACGGCGCTGACCTGCGGCATGTACAACGGGTGATTGTTCATTGCACATTCATCCGGCATGTACAGGGTGGATCTGGTCGGACAGGGGGTAACCGCCCGGGATGGAAATACTTCAACAGCGCTCCACCACCGCTCAGGTGTGGGAAGCGGCCGAGGAGTTCATCCGACTCTTCCACAGAGAGGACCGCGATGCCGGTGATCCGCGTGACCGGCTCGCCGCCGTACGGGCCGAGCTCGCGGCGACCGGCACCTACCGGCACACCCCGGAGGAGCTGGTCCACGGGGCCCGGGTGGCCTGGCGCAACAGCAACCGCTGTATAGGCAGGCTCTACTGGAACTCCCTGCGGGTCCGTGACCGCCGGGAACTGACCGACGCCGACGGCATCGCCGCCGAATGCTTCGGGCACCTGCGCGAGGCGACCAACGGCGGCCGGGTCCGGCCCACGATCACCATCTTCGCCCCGGACGCCCCGGACCGCCCCGGCCCGCTGATCTGGAGCGAACAGCTCGTCCGGTACGCCGGCTACGGGGACCACCACTCCGTCACCGTCGGCGACGCCCGCAACGCCCCGCTGACCGAGGCCCTGCTCCGGCTCGGGTGGCCCGGCGGCGCCGGCACCCCGTTCGACCTCCTGCCGCTCGTGGTCCAGGGCGTCGACGACAAACCCCGCTGGTTCGACACCCCCGAGGACGCCGTCCTGGAGGTCCCGATCGGGCACCCCGACGACGAGGGCTGGGCGGACTGGGGGCTGCGCTGGCACGCCGTGCCCGCCATCTCCAACATGTGCCTGGAGATCGGCGGCATCCACTATCCGGCCGCCCCGTTCAACGGCTGGTACATGGGCACCGAGATAGGAGCCCGCAACCTCGCCGACACCGACCGGTACAACCTGCTGCCCGCCGTGGCCCGCCGCCTCGGCCTGGACACCTCCAGCGACCGCTCGCTGTGGAAGGACCGCGCGCTCGTCGAGCTCAACCGGGCGGTCCTGCACTCCTTCGACCGCGCCGGGGTCACCATCGCCGACCACCACACCGAGTCCCGGCACTTCCTGTCGCACATGGAACGGGAGGAGCGCAAGGGCCGGGACGTGGGCGCGGACTGGTCCTGGATCGTGCCGCCGATCTCCGGCTCGGCGACCCCGGTCTTCCACCGCACGTACGAGGACCGGCCGAGCAGCACCTCGTACGTCCACCACCAGGGCGCCCAGGAACGGGCCCAGGGACGGGATTTGGTATAGACCTTCTGTTACCGTCGGCTCCGGACGGATCCGGAACGGCGGAGAGGGGCATCCCGTGGGCGGCGCGCACAGCATGGACCAAGGCGGCGGACACCGGGCCTACATCGGCTCGTTCACCTCGGGGGGCGGCCGCGGTGTCACCACCGCGGCCGTGGATCCGGCCACCGGAGCCCTGACCCCGCTCACGGCCACCGGCGCCGCCGTCGCGGACCCCTCGTACCTCGTCCTCGCCCGGGACACGGGAGTGCTCTACGCGGTGAGCGAGACCGGGCAGGGGGCGGTGGCCGCCTTCACCCCCACCGCCGAAGGCCTCGCCCCGCTCGGCGCACCCGTTTCCGTCGGGGGCTCCGGACCCACCCATCTCAGCCTGGCCGGGGGCCGGCTGCTCACCGCCAACTACACCTCGGGGGGCGTCAGCAGCCTTCCGCTCGCCGCGGACGGCAGCCCGGGCGGCCCCGCCGCCGTCCTCGCGCACGAGGGATCCGGCATCGACACCGACCGGCAGGAGCGGCCGCACGCCCACCAGGTGCTGTCCGACCCGAGCGGCCGCTGGGTGCTCAGCGTGGACCTCGGCACCGACTCGGTACGGGTCTGCGCGCTCGACCCGGCCACCGGGGAGCTGCGGCTGCACACCGAGACCTTCCTGCGGGCCGGGACCGGACCGCGCCACCTCGCCTTCCACCCGGACGGCGCGGTCGCCTACGTGCTGCACGAGCTGGAGCCGCAGCTGACCGTCTGCCGCTGGAACGCGGCCTCCGGGCAACTGGAACCGGTCGCCGAGGTTCCGGTCGCCTCCGCGGGCCCCTCAGGGGCCGTACGGGCCTACCCCTCGGCGGTCGTCGCCTCGCCCGACGGGCGCTTCGTCTGGACCGCGATCCGCGGCACCGACACCATCGCCACCTTCTCCCTCACCGGAGGCGCCGAGAAGCCGGAGCTCACCGGCGTCGTGGGCTGCGGCGGCAGCTGGCCGCGCGATCTCGCCGCCGACCCCGCGGGGCATCGCCTGTACGCGGCCAACGAGCACTCGGGCGACGTCACGTGGTTCGACGTCGACCCCCTGACCGGGCACCCGCGCCGGGCCGGTTCGGTGGCCGTGCCCGCCGCCACCTGCGTGGTCTTCGGCTGACACGCCGAACGCGAGGGCCCCCGCCGTCCGGCGGGGGCCCTCGCGTTCTTTGCGGAGCGGCTCAGTGCGCAGAGGCGCCCTGGGTGATCCCGAGAGCCGCGGAGTACTGGGCGACGGCGAGCTTGCCGAGCGCCCCGTAGGCGCCGAGCACCTCGGAGGCGGCGCAGTCGGCTTCCTTGCAGGCGGTGTCCAGCAGCCCGTCGGCGGCCTCCGGGCCGATCAGGTACGGGGCGAGCGCGAGCTGCGTGGAGCCCTCGCGGCGCAGCTGCTCGGCGACGGCGGCCACCGAGCCCTCCTCGTCGAGCGCGGCCGCCTTGACCGGCACGGCGAGCCGGGCGGCGAGCAGCATCCCGGTGATCCCGGCGGCCTGTACGGCCTCCTCGCCGCCGGTGGTGGCCAGGACGATGCCGTCGGCGGCGGTGGTCACGGTGAACAGCCGGGCGCGGTCTGCGCGGGCCAGGCCCGCCTCGGACAGGCGCACGTGCAGGCCCTCGGCGAGCAGCGGGTGCGGGCCGAGTACGTCGGCCAGCTCGGCCGCGGCCGAGGAGTCCATCAGCGCCTGGCGGACCCGGCGGAGCAGATCGCCGTCCGGACCGGCCAGCAGCGGGACGACCACGGCGTCCGGGCCGGTCGGCGCGGGCACCTCGTGGCCGGCCGCGCGGGCGAACTCCGCACGCGCGGCACGCTCGCTCGCGACGGCGGTCAGCACGCCGGACAGGGACGGGAACTCGGAGGCGTCGTCACCCTCGAGGAAGCCGATGCGGGCATCGAGGCCCGGCAGCTCGGAACGGCCGATGCTGATGATCTCTTCCGCCAGCCCGCGCGAGGCGGCCGAAGGGGCACCGGGCACGGCGAGCACCAGCGCGGGCGCGCCCTCGGGCGCCACCGCGGGCTCGGGCCGGCGGTGCCGTCCGGTCTGGCGGGGTCGCGGCATTCGTACGGGCAGGCCATTTGCGGGCCCAGTGGGGGAGCTCATGGCGCCGCATGCTACTGGCTTATCGGAACCAGGTGTTCGGGCAGGGCCTTCTCCGGTGGCATCTGTCCGTATTTATCCGGTGAATGGCAGGCAGGTTCAACTGACGGACGGCAAGCGCCAGTCCACAGGCTGTGAACCTTGGTCCACCAGCAGCTGGTTCGTCCTGCTGAACGGCCTGGACCCGAAGAACCCGTAGTCGGCGGACTTGGGGGAGGGGTGGGAAGATTCCACCACCGGCAGCTCTCCGAGCAGCGGCCGCAGGTTGCGGGCCGCCCGGCCCCAGAGGATGGACACCAGCGGCTTGCCGCGCGCCGCGAGCGCCCGGATGGCCTGGTCGGTGACGGCCTCCCAGCCCTTTCCCTGGTGGGCGTTGGACCTGCGGGGCGCGGTGGTCAGCGAGCGGTTGAGCAGCAGCACGCCCTGCCGGGTCCACGACGTGAGGTCGCCGTTGGCGGGCCGGCCGGTACCGAGGTCCCGGTGCAGTTCCAGGAAGATGTTGTCGAGGCTGGGCGGCACCGGCCGCACCTCGGGCGCCACCGAGAAGGACAGGCCCACCGCGTGCCCCGGGGTGGGGTACGGGTCCTGTCCCACGATCAGGACCTTGACCTCGTCGAAGGGCTGCTGGAAGGCCCGCAGGACATTGGCCCCGGCGGGGACGTAGGTTCTGCCCGCCGCGATCTCGGCGCGCAGGAAGTCGCCCATCGCGGCGATCTGCCCCGCAACCGGCTCCAGAGCCCGGGCCCAGCCCGGCTCGACGATCTCGTTCAACGGTCGTGCTGCCACGGTCGATCACTCTACTGGCCCAGCGTCGCCGCCCGCACACAGAGCACGTCGGGCAGGTGCTCGGCCAGCAGCTGCCAGGTCTCGCCGTCGTCGTGGCTGGCGTACAGCTCGCCGTTGCGGTTGCCGAAGTAGATCCCCGCCGGGTCGGCGTCGTCCGTGCACAGCGCGTCGCGCAGCACCGTGCCGTAGTGGTCGCCGGCCGGCAGGCCCTTCGAGAGCGGCTCCCAGCTGGCGCCCGCGTCCCGGGTGCGGAAGACCCGGCACCGGTGTCCGGCCGGGACCCGGTCGGAGTCGGCGTTGAGCGGGAAGACGTAGGCGGTGTCCGGCCGGTGCGGATGGGCGGCCACCGCGAAGCCGAAGTCGGAGGGCAGTCCGCCGCCGATGTCGGTCCACCGGGTCCCCGCGTCGTCGCTGCGGTAGACCCCCCAGTGGTTCTGCAGGTACAGCCGGTCCGTGTCCCCGGCGTCCTGGGCGATCTTGTGGACGCACTGGCCGAACTCGGGGTGGGGATCGGGCAGGAAGACCGCCGACACCCCGTCGTTGGACGGCTCCCAGCTGGCCCCGCCGTCCTTCGTCCGGAACACCCCGGCGGTGGAGACCGCCACCGTCACCGCGTCCGGGTCGCGCGGATCGGTGATCACCGTGTGCAGTCCCTCGCCGCCGCCGCCCGGCTGCCAGCTGCTCCGGCTCGGGTGCTCCCACAGCGGGCGGACCAGCTCGAAGGACTCGCCGCGGTCCGCCGAGCGGAACAGCGCGGCCGGCTCGGTGCCCGCGTAGACCACGTCCGGGGCCTCGGGCCCGGCGGGCTGGAGCTGCCAGACCCGCTCCAGCGAGGCGCCGGTGTCCTTGGGGAACTTCACCGCGGCCTCGGCGGGCTCCCGCCACGTCGCCCCGAGGTCGTCGGAGCTGAAGACGGACGGCCCCCAGTGCGAGCTGTCCCCGCCGACCAGCAGCCGGGGCGCCGGACCCCGCCGGTCGACGGCGACCGCGTACACGGCCTGGGCGTTGAAATGGGGCCCGTCGAACTCCCACGGCGCCCCGCCCCGGCGGCGGCCGATGAAGAGCCCCTTGCGGGTACCCACGAGCAGTAGTACGTCGGCCATGGCCGGCACCTCCGGACCTCGTCGTCCATCTGGCTTTCACAGCTTTCCGGCCAGTCTGCACCCGCCCACTGACAGCGGCTCGGCGGGCGGCGCGGTGCCCCGAGCTGCCGATTGATACCGATTGTTTACGATCGAGAAATGATTGCTGCTTGCCTGTAAGTGTTCGGAATGGGTTGACTTCAGGCCACCGCAGCCGCACGCGAGAGGACCTACGTGGCCACCGAGCACCTGTCCCCGCTCGACCTCGCCTTCTGGCGGATCGAATCCGCCGCCCACCCCATGCACCTCGGCGCCCTCGCCGTCTTCACGGCCGCGGGCCGCCGCGGGGCGCGCGCCGCCGAGCGCGCCGCCGAACTGCTCACCGCCCGCTGCGCCACCGTGCCGGGCCTGCGCCGCCGGATCCGGGACGTGCTGCTGCCGGTCGGCGCGGCCGCCTGGTCGCCCGACCCCCACTTCGACCCGGCGCGGCACGTGTTCCTCGTCCGCACGGACGAGCCCCTCGCGCACACCGCGGCGGGCCCGCTGATGGCGCGGCCCCTGGATCGGGACCTGCCGCCCTGGGAGGCGCACGTCCTGGCGGGGCCCGACCCGGACTCCTTCGCCGTGCTGTTCAAGTTCCACCACGCCCTCGCCGACGGCCTGGGCGCGCTCGCCCTGGCCGCGGCGCTGTTCGACGAGGGTTCGGACCTGCGGCCGCCCGCGCGGCCCGTCCCCGAGCGGGCCCCCGGCTCCGAGCAGCGGGCCGGCTCCGCCCTGCGGCGTCTGCCCGGAGTCCTCGCGGCCCGGGTCCAGGAGGTCGGCCAGGCCCTCGAGATCGGCGCCGCCGTGGCCCGCGCAGGACTGCCCCTCGGGGTCCCGGCGGCTCTCACCGCGGAAGCCTCCGGCACGGGATCGCGTACGGTCGCGGGCCTCGCGCTCGACCTGGACGAGGTCAACCTCGTCCGCAAGGCCGCCGGGGGCACTGTCAACGACGTGCTCATCTCCGTGGTGGCTGGCGCGCTGCGGCGCTGGCTGGAGGGCCGGGGCGACCCCGCGCCCAGCGGACCGGGCCCGCGTGCCCTGATTCCCGTGTCCCGCCGGGGCCGGCCCGGCGGCGGGGGCAACCGGCTCTCCGGATACCTGCTGCGGCTTCCGCTGGCCGAGCGCGACCCGCTGCTGCGCCTGGACCGCGTCCGGGCGGCGATGGACCGCAACAAGGACGCCGGACCCGCCCGCGGCGCGGGGGCCGTCGCCCTGCTGGCCGACCACGTCCACCCGCTCGGCCACCGGCTCGGCGGCCCGCTCGTGGCCCAGGCCGCCCGGCTGCTCTTCGACATCCTGGTCACCAGCGTCCCGCTGCCGGGCCTGACCTTCTCCCTCGGCGGGAGCCGGGTCCGCGAGGTCTACCCGCTCGCCCCGCTGGCCCACGGCCAGTCCCTGGCCGTGGCGGTCTCCACGTACAAGGGGACGGTTCACTACGGCCTCGTCGCCGACGCCGCGGCCGTCCCGGACCTGCCCGCCCTGGCGGAGGCGCTGCGCGCCGAGCTCGACGCGCTTGTACGAGAGGTCTCGTAGTACGAGAGATTTCGTAGTACGGTGAGTCTCGTACTTAGCCGCCGATCCCCGGTGCGCCCGGTGACGTCTGGAGAGCCCTGATGAGTGCTGCCCCCGCTGCCTTCGCTGCCCTGTTCGCGCCCTACACCCTGCGCTCGGTCACGATCCCGAACCGCGTGTGGATGGCCGCGATGTGCCAGTACAGCGCCGAGGCCTTCGGCCCGAACGCGGGCGTGGCGCACGACTGGCACTTCGCCCACTACGCCGCCCGCGCCGTCGGCGGCACCGGCCTGATCATCCAGGAGGCCACCGCCGTCTCCCCGGAGGGCCGGATCTCCCCCTACGACCTCGGCATCTGGAACGACACCCAGGTCGAGGCACTGCGCCGGATCACCTCCTTCCTCAAGGCGCAGGGCACCGTCCCCGGCATCCAGATCGCCCACGCCGGACGCAAGGCCTCCACCGACCGGACCTGGAAGGGCGGCGCCCCCGTCGGCCCCGAGGCGCACGGCTGGCAGCCGGTCGCGCCCAGCGCCGTGCCCTTCGCCGACGGCCACGCGGTCCCGCACGAGCTGACGGTCGATGAGATCCGGGAGATCACCGGGCAGTTCGCGGCCGCGGCCGAGCGCGCTCTCGCGGCGGGCTACGAGGTCGTGGAGGTCCACGGCGCCCACGGCTACCTGATCGGTGAGTTCCTCTCCCCGCACAGCAACAAGCGGACCGACGCGTACGGCGGCTCCTTCGGCAACCGCACCCGCTTCGCCCTCGAAGTCGTCGACGCCGTACGGGCGGTGTGGCCCGAGGAGCTCCCGCTGTTCTTCCGGATCTCCGCCACCGACTGGCTGGAGGCGGACGGCTGGACCGCCGACGAGACGGTCCGGCTGGCCGCACTGCTCCAGGAGCACGGGGTGGACCTCCTCGACGTCTCCACCGGCGGCCTCGCCCCCCGGGTGACGATCCCGGTCGGCCCCGGCTACCAGGTGCCCTTCGCGGCCCGGGTCAAGGCCGAGACCAGCCTCCCCGCGGCCGCCGTCGGTCTGATCACCGAACCGGAGCAGGCCGAGAAGATCCTGGCCAACGGCGAGGCCGACGCGGTCCTGCTGGGCCGGGAGCTGCTGCGCGACCCGTACTGGGCCCGCCGGGCGGCCGTCGAACTGGGCGCGGAGATCCGTACGCCCGCCCAGTACCACCGGTCCTGGTGACGCGGGAGGCGCACCCGGCCGAGCTCATACGATGACTCTCGTACGATGGGGGCCCGACCAAGCCGAGCGAGCGGAGCAGGGACATGACGGAACGTGACGCGGCCCGCGCCCTCGCCCACCCCGAGGCGGCCGGGATCCGGCTGGAGGGCGTGCTGCACGCGCTCTCCGACCCGGTCCGGCTCTCCATCGTCCGGGATCTGGCCGGCTCGGCCTCGGAGCTGGCCTGCTCGTACTTCGACCTGCCGGTCACCAAGTCCACGACCACCCACCACTTCCGCGTTCTGCGGGAGAGCGGTGTCGTACGCCAGACGTACCGCGGCACCACCAAGCTCAACGCCCTGCGCCGCGAGGAACTGGAGGAGCTCTTCCCCGGCCTCCTCGACAGCGTCCTCACGGCGGCCGCCGCCGAGGAAGCGCGCCTGGACAGGGTCCTGGACAGGGCCTAAGCGAGCCCGGCCGCGCCCAACAGGCCCTGCCAGTCGGGGATCTTGACCGAGCGGCGGCCCAGGGAGCGGCCCAGGTCGGCCTCGGCGGCCTCTATGGCCAGCCAGCCCGGCCACTCCACGGGGTGCAGGCCCGCCGCGCGCAGCGCGTCCAGCGGGTCGCCGGGCAGCTCGCGCCGGGCCAGCATCCCCGCGTCCTGGAGCAGCGAGGACGCGGTCTCCTTGGCGCAGGGCCGGTTCGTGCCGATCACCCCGGTCGGGCCGCGCTTGATCCAGCCCGCCACGTACTCGCCGAGAGAGGCGCGGCCCGCGCGCACCACCCGGCCCGCCGCGTGCGGGACCGTGCCCTTCGCCGGGTCGAAGGGCAGGCCCGCCAGCGGGACGCCCTTGTAGCCCACCGAGCGCAGCACCAGCTGCGCCTCGATGTCCTCGTACACGCCCGTCCCGGTCACCCCGCCGCGGCCGTCCGGGGCGGTCCGCTCGAAGCGCACGCCGCTCACCCGGCCGTCGGGCCCGCCCAGGATCTCCACCGGGCGCAGATAGAACCGCAGGTCGATGCGGCGGCCCGCGTCGCCCGGACCCCGCTCCGCCCAGCCGCGCAGCACCTCCAGGTTGCGCCGGGCCACCGCGGGCAGCGCCGCGGCCGCGGCCGGATCGCCGTACACCGGATCGAGGGCCGCCTCGGCGGGGTCCACCACGGCGTCCACATCCGGCAGCGTGCCCAGTTCCCGCAGCTCCTTGGTGGTGAACTTGCCCTGCGAGGGACCGCGCCGGGCCACCATCGCCACCCGCCGCACCCCGCTGTCGGCGAGCGCGCCGAGCGCCGGCTGCGGCATGTCCGTCGGCGCCAGTTCGGCCTCGCCCCGGGCGAGGATCCGTGTCACGTCCACGGCGACGTTGCCCGCGCCGACCACGACCGCCGAGTCCACCCCGGTCAGGCCGAAGGTCTCGGCGACGGCGTCCGGGTGACCGCTGTACCAGGACACGAATGCCGTGGCGGAATGCACCCCGGCCAGCTCCTCGCCGGGGATCCCCAGCAGCCGGTCGCGCGCCGCGCCCACGCAGTACACGACCGCGTGGTACAGCTCCAGCAGCCGCTCCGTGGACAGCAGCTCCCCGCCGACCTCGACGTTTCCGAGGAAGCGGATCCGTTCGTCCTCGAGCACGGTGCGCAGGTTGCCCTGCAGCGACTTGATCTTCTCGTGGTCGGGCGCGACCCCGTACCGCACGAGCCCGTACGGGGCCGGCAGCCGGTCCAGTACGTCGACCCGCACCCCGGGCACCTCACGCTGCTGCACCAGCGTCTGGGCCGCGTAGACCCCGCTGGGGCCCGATCCGACGACGGCGATACGAAGCACGGCGGAGCTCCTCCCGCAGGTGGTCCCAGCATGACACCCGGTGCCCCGGCCGTCAGCCCATCGCGCGCATCCGGTGGATCTCGGCGCTCTGCGTGGCCACCACCTCGGTGGCCATCTCCTCGACCGCCACGTTGTTGCCGTCCGTCAGCGCCTCGCCCGCCATCTTCAGCGCGCCCTCGTGGTGTGCGGTCATCAGCTTCAGGAAGAGCCGGTCGAAGTCGGCGCCCGTGGCCTCGGCCAGCTCCCGCAGCTGCTGATCCGTCGCCATGCCCGGCATCGCGCCGTGGTCGTGGCCCTGTCCGCCGGAGCCCGCCGGCGGCGCCGGATGGAGCTTCAACCACTTCTCCATCGCCCCGATTTCGGGCTTCTGGGCGGCCGCTATCCGCTCGGCCAGCCGTTTGACCCCGTCCGCCGAGGCCCGCTGCGGCGCCAGCGCGCTCATCGTCAGCGCCTGTCCGTGATGTTCGATCATGCCCTGTACGTAGGCGTGGTCGGCGGCGTTCGGGCTGTCGTCGGGTTTTTCCTTCGCGGCCTGTTCAGGGGTGAGGGTGCGCGCCTTCTCGCCCGGCTTGCCCGGTGCGACGACCACGGACCGGCCGTCCTCGGCCCCGTTCGCCCGGTCGTCCTCCTCCTGGCAGCCGGTGAGTGCCAGCAGGAGGCCGGCAGCCACGACCGCTCCGGTGAATCGGCTCCGCCGTAAGGCCTGGGGCCTCCGGGGGTCTTTTGCCATGTCCATGGAAAGGAAGATACTGCCGGGGTCCGGGTTCCGTTCCCCCATCGAGCGGAACCGATCGGACTCCCATGGGAGGGCACAGTGAGCTCGTTCCACAGCACGAGAGTGCGCAAAGGGAGGGTGGGAGCGGCCGTCGCGGCGGCCGGGCTCCTCGCCACGCTTCTGACCGCCGGACCGGCGGCCGCCACCCCCGACCCGGGTGACTTAGTGCCCGGCAGCGGCAGCCGGCAGGACGCGGGCCTCGTCGAGGGCAGGGAGCTCGCCCCCGGCGAGATCCCCGGCCAGGACGAGATCGTGCACAGCGCGAACATCAAACCCCTGGCGAACATCCCCCTCGCCCCGACCGCCACCGTCAATTCCGACCTGGCCTTCCAGGGCAGGTACGCCTACGCGGGCAATTACAACGGCTTCACGATCTACGACATCGCCAACCCGAAGGCACCGAAGACCGTCACCGAGGTGCTGTGCCCCGGCGGCCAGAACGACATCTCCGTCCTCGGCGACCTGCTGTTCCTCTCCACCGACTCCTCCCGCAGCGACGACTCCTGCAACAGCGTCTCGCAGCCCGCGACGGAGAAGTCCTCGTGGGAGGGCATCAAGATCTTCGACATCAAGGACAAGAAGAACCCCAAGTACATCAAGTCCGTCGAGACCAACTGCGGCTCCCACACCCACACCCTGGTGCCGAGCGGCCGCGACATCTACCTCTACGTCGCCTCGTACTCCCCGAACGAGGCCTTCCCCGACTGCAAGCCGCCGCACGACGGCATCTCGGTGGTGAAGGTCCCGAAGAAGGCGCCGACCCAGGCCGCGGTGGTCGCCTTCCCGATCCTGTTCCCGGACGGCGGCAACCCGGGCGGGCCCACCAACCCCGGCGTCTCCAAGACCACCGGCTGCCACGACATCACCGTGCTGCCGTCGAAGAACCTGGCCGCCGGTGCCTGCATGGGTGACGGCATCCTCTTCGACATCAGCAAGCCCGAACAGCCGCGGGTCATCGACCGGGTGCAGGACAACGTGAACTTCGCGTTCTGGCACTCGGCCACCTTCAACGAGCGTGCCGACAAGGTGGTGTTCACCGACGAACTCGGCGGCGGTGGCGGCGCCACCTGCAACGAGGCCACCGGCCCGAACCGGGGTGCCGACGGGATCTACGACATCACCGGCCGCGGAGACCAGCGCAAGCTCGCCTTCCGCAGCTACTTCAAGATCCCGCGCCACCAGGCCGACACCGAGAACTGCGTGGCCCACAACGGCTCGCTGATCCCGGTCGGCGGCGGCCGCGACATCATGGTGCAGGCCTGGTACCAGGGCGGTGTCTCGGTGTGGGAGTTCACCGACTCCGCCCAGCCCAAGGAGATCGGGTACTTCGAACGCGGCCCGCTGACCACCGACAAGCTGGGACTCGGCGGATCCTGGTCGGCGTACTACTACAACGGCCACATCTATTCGAACGACATCGCCAAGGGCTTCGACGTGCTACGGCTCGACGACTGGCGCACCGAGAGCGCCAAGTGGGTGTGGATGGACCGGCTCAACGTGCAGAGCCAGCCCGAGTACCACTAGTGAATCGTTCCGCCGGGCGGCCCGCCGTCCGGCGGGACGCCCAGCTCCCAGTCCAGTCCGTAGCGCTGGAACAGCTCGGCCCGCAGCCGGGCCAGCGGCATGGGCGCACCCGGCAGCAGGACCGCCACCACGGCGCCCATCAGCAGCGCCCGCAGCAGCGGATAGTCCGCGTCCACGTCCGGCGAGCCGTACCGGGTGACGGTGTCCCGCAGCAGCTCGGCGAGGCGCTGCTGCTCCGGGCACTGCACGAAGCCCTCGGCCGTGAGGATGCCCGCCATGTGCGTCCGCATCAGCAACGGCTGGTCCCGGGCCAGCCCGAGGATCGCGTCGATGGCGCGCGCCAGCCGCTCGCGCCCGTCGTCGCTGCGCGGCTCGCGCTCCAGTGCCGCGTGCAGGGTGAGGTGCATCAACCGGTGGACGGCCGACTGCAGCAACTGCCGTTTGCCCGGAAAGTAGTACGAGACCAGGCCGCGTGCCGCGCCCGCCCGGTCGGCGATGTCGCCGAGGGTCGTGGCCTCGTAGCCCCGCTCGGCGACGAGCTCGACCGTGGCCTGGAGCAGCCGCTCCCGGGAACGTCTGCGCAATTCTTCATTGACCGATGCGCTGCGCGGGGACATGCTTACTCCTGCGTTGACTGGCTGGGAGCCAATATACTCAGCGCGCGGGGCCGCCTGCTCTGGGTGACACGGGGGATCGCCCAGGGCAGGCACATCCCCGGCGGGGGCCCGGTACGGCGATGACGAGTGCCACCAGGGCCACGCCCAGCAGCCATCCGCCGAGTACGTCCGACGGCCAGTGCACCCCGAGGTAGACCCGGGTGAAGCCCACCCCGAGCACCGAGACCACGGCCGCGGCCCAGGCGGCGCGCACCGCCCACCGCGGGGTCCGGCGGGGGAGCAGCCACAGCAGCAGACCGCACACCACCGTCGCCGTCATGGCGTGGCCCGAGGGATAGGCCGCGAAGTGCGCCGAGTCCACCGGGTCCGGCAACACCGGACGCTCACGTCCCACCAGCGCCTTCAGACCCTGCTGCACCGCGGCCGCCACGAGCGTCGCCACCGCCACCCGCAGCGCCCGCTCCCGCCGGCCCCGCCGCCACAGCAGGACGCAGGCCACGACGGCCAGGGCCCGCATGGTCCACGGGTCCCACACCCAGTCGCTGAGGATCCGCATCGTGTGGGTGACCCCGGGATGGGCGACGGCATGGCTGTGAAGATCCCGTACGACCTGGTCGTCGTACGCGAGGAGCGGCCGCCACCGCGCCAGCACCAGCGCTGTCAGGACGGCCGCGAGCAGCGCACAGCCGATGCCCGCCTGCCGCAAGTGATCGCTCCGCATGGGGGGATCCTCGCACCGACCGAGCGTGAGCCCCGACGGCGCGCTACGGCTTAGGCCAGGGCGCTCAGCCCCGGTACGAAGGCCACCAGCAGCGGTACCGCCGGGACCAGGGCGGCCGTCGCCGTCAGCCGGAGCCGGTTCATCGCGGAGAGCCGGGGCGCGGCCGACAGCAGCCGGCGCACCCGCTCCTGGACGTGCGCCTGCGGGGCCGCGGAGGGCCCGAACACCCCGCGGTCCTCGTTCAGTCCGACCAGGGCCAGCGCGATCGTGAGCCGCCCGTACCGCCGCGAGGCCACGTCGTCGGCGGCCAGTTCGACCAGGCGGTGCATCTCCGCCTCGAAGGCCGCGAAGACCGGCACCTGCGGGAACCCCCCGGCCAGTGCCCGCGAACAGTGCAGCAGCCAGTCGTGCCGGGCCGCCGCGTGCCCCTGCTCGTGGGCCAGTACGGCATCGAGCTGGCTCCCCTTCAGCCGGCCCAGTGCCGCCGTCGTGACCACCAGCTGCGGGGCCGCCCCCGGCAGCCACCAGGCGTCCGGCCGCGGGCCCTCCAGTACGACGAGCCGCGCGCCCGTGGGGTCCTCCCCGGGCAGCAGAGGGGCCCGCACCAGCAGTTCGCTGCCCTGGGCGCGCCGCCGGGCCCGCGCCCGCAGCACCTCCCGGGCCAGCATCGCCGCCGTCCACAGCGCCCCGCCGGCCAGCGCGAGCGCGGTGCCGGCGGCCCAGGGACCGCCGGAAGCGCCCAGGGCGTAGGCGTCGACCACCCCGTGCGGGGCGGCGGCGAAGAGCCGTCCGCGCACCGCCTGCCAGGCCGCCGCCGCGCTGAGCAGCATCGACAGCCCGAGGCACAGGAGCACCGCGGCCACCACGCACTGCCACACCCACAGCGCCACGACGGGTTCGCGCTCGGGCCATCGGGCCCGGGCGAGCAGCCGGGGCGCGAGCACCGCGGTCAGGGCGCCGAGCATCAGGAGAACGGCGGGGACCATCATGGCCGCCAGCCTATGAGCGCGGGGCTACCTGCGGGTACGGTCGCGGGGCATTGGTGACGCAGGACACGTGTGCCCGGACCGTCACATGGTGAGCAGCATGGCCAACATCCCCATTCCCATGGCCAGTCGGCAGGCCCGTGTCAGCTCGGCCGACTCGGCCGGCGCCACCGGGTACGTCCTTTGCGCGCCGCCGCCGCCCGCCGCGACCAGCCGGGCCCCGCCCAGCAGGACGTACCCCGCGTAGTAGAGCAGCAGCAGTCCGGTGACCAGGGGCAGCCCCCCGCCGTGCCCGTACCCGGCGGCCGTCGTCAGCGCCATGTACGCCATGGCCAGCGAGCCGACCAGGTGGTGCGCGTGGTGCACCCCGCCGCGCAGCAGCCACACCGCGTGCAGGGCGGCGCCGCTGAACACCGCCCCGAGCACGAGCGCCTGCCACCCGTCACGGTCCCCGAGGGGCACGGCCATCAGCGCCATGCCGAACGCCATCACGGTCTCCCCGGCCGCGGCGCCGCCCGATCTGCGCACTTGCCGGAGGCAGTACGCTCCGCTCACCGCGCACAGCACGACGAGCAGCCAGGCGGAGGCGAAGTCGGCGGAGGACATGGCGGAACCGTGCACGGCGGAACCTCCCGGTTCGTCGGCGTCACGGGAAGAGATGCCCCTCTCACACCGCCCTCACTCGGCCCCGGGATACGCTCTCCCTGCCGTACCCGGTATGGCACATGCCACCGCGCAGAACGGAGTCACCGATGTCGACCGCCAACCCCGCCGCCCTCAGCTTCCGCAGTGCCGTCGAGGCGGACGTGACCGAGCTGGTGGCCCTCGTCGAGTCGGCCTACCGCGGTGAGGTCAGCCGCGGCGGCTGGACCACGGAGGCGGACTACCTGGACGGGCAGCGCACCGACCCGGACGGGGTCCGCCAGATCATCGACGCTGCCGACAGCACCCTGATCGTCGTCGAGCGCGCGGACGAGCTCGTGGCCTGCTGCCAGCTCGAACACCGCGGGGACTACGTCTACTTCGGGATGTTCGCGGTCCGCCCCGGGCTCCAGGGCGCGGGCCTCGGCAAGGAGATCCTGGCCGAGGCCGAGCGTCGCGCCATCGAGACGTGGGGCGCCAAGGAGATGCGGATGACGGTGGTGAACGTACGGGAGGAGCTCATCGCCTACTACGTGCGCCGCGGCTACCGGCGCACCGGCGAGCTGAGCCCCTTCCCCTACGGTGACGAGCGCTTCGGCGTCCCGCTCCGCGACGACCTGGCCTTCGAGCTGCTGGTCAAGTCGCTGTAGCCGAACGCCCGGCGCGCCCCGCCCGCTACGCGGTGAAGCGGCCGGTGCTGCGGATCTCCGGGAAGTCGGTCGCCGCGCCGTCCAGGCCGAGCGCCCGCGCGAGCCGCAGCTGGTCGAGGGTGTTGACGGTCCAGCCGGTCACCCGCAGCCCGGACGCGTGCGCCGATTCGACGGTCTCCAGGGTGAGCCGCCGGATGTCCAGGGCGATCGTCGCCGCACCGGCGGCCGTCGCCCGGTCCACGGCGTCCTCGGCGTCGTCGCCGGGAGCGGTCGCCTGCAGCACGGTCCGGACGCCCGGCACCAGCCGCGTGACCTCGACGAGCAGCGCGTCGTCGGAGGAGGCCACCTCCACCCGGGCGGTCAGGTCGCGGCGCAGGAGCAGCTCCGCGAGCACCCCGACGGCGGCCCGGTCCCGTACGGAGACCTGGAGCGGGGTCCGGACCGCGTCCAGGACGTCCTCGAACACCGGCACGTGCTCGCCCTGGCCGGCGTCCAGTCCGCGCAGCTCGGCCAGGGTCAGATCGGCGACGGCCCCCGAGCCGTCGGTGGTCCGGTCCACCTCGGGGTCGTGCAGGGCGACGAGGGCGCCGTCCTTGCTCAGCTGGACGTCCAGAGCGATGACGTCCATGCCGGAACGTTCCGCTCGCAGATACGACCGCAGGGTGTTCTCCGGTTCGACACCCATGACCCCGCGGTGACCGATGGTGAGGAAAGTCAAGGTTCTCTCGCTTCCGTCGACGGCGGCTCCCCGCGCGGACGCGGTGTCCCGACCGGCCGCGCGCGATGAGGACGCATGCTAGTGCGCCGAGGGTGCGAAGGGACCGCCCGTGCAAGGCCCCGGAGAAGCGCACCGGCCGCTTCCCGTCGGGGTTGTGAGCCCCTGCGAGGCCGGTGGCGGTGGCGGCGCCGTCACCCGGGCGTGGGCGCGTCCCCGCCGGCTTGACGGGCCTCGCCGGTCAGATCGGCCAGATCGGTCAGGAGGGCTTCGCCCAGCTCCAGTTCCGCGAGGTGCTGCCGCTCGCTCCAGCGCAGCGCGAGTGCGGGGAAGGCCCACTCCGCGACCGCACCCGCCTGCTCCATGGCTTCCCGTACGGCGGCCAGCTCGGCCCGGGTGCGCTCCAGGTGCTCGCCGACCATCGCGCGCAGCCGCTCCGGCTCGGCCAGGTGTCCGAGCCAGACCCGCAGGAGCAGTCCGTGCTTGAGCACCGGGGGCCCGGCCTCCGCCGTGTCGGCGGCCCAGCCGGCCAGTGCTTCGCGTCCCGCGTCGGTGATGGCGTAGCGCCGCTTGGCCCGCGCCTCCTCGGGCCCCGAGCGCGCGGAAGCCGCGTAGCCGAGCTCCTCCAGGCGGCGCAGCTCGGCGTAGATCTGGCTGATGGCGGGTGACCAGTAGAAGAAGCGGAGCGAGGAGTCCGCCCACTTCTTCAGCTCGTAGCCCGTGCGCTCCCCGGGGAAGGAAAGAAGGCCGAGAACCGCCCACGCGGTCGGCGGCAACTCCTGCCTCCCCGTCTCTTGCTTCTTCGACTTCTGACTACTAGTCATATTCCTAATTGAAGTAAGACCGGGCACGGGACGCAACCCTGGAGGCACCGTGAAATTCTCCGTGATCTTCGAAGCTCAGCTCGCCGACCCGACCGTGGAGCGGGAGCACCAGGTGATCCGCGACTGCGTGGAGCAGGCCGTGCTCGCCGAGCGGATGGGTTTCGACCGGATCTGGGCGGTCGAACACCACTCGCTGAAGTGGTACGCGCACATGTCGGCCCCCGAGATCTTCCTGACCTGGGTCGCGGCCAGGACCAGCACCATACGCATCGGGCACGGCGTCGTGTGCATGCCCTTCAACTTCAACCACCCGGTCCGGGTCGCCGAACGGGCCGCGATGCTCGACCTGCTCTCCGGCGGGCGGCTCGACCTCGGGGCCGGGCGCGGGGGCACCGAGCAGGAGACCTCGCTGTGCGGGGTGGACCGGGAGCGCACCACGGCGGAGGTCGAGGAGGCGCTGCGGATCATCGGCCGGGCCTGGCAGGAGGAGGAGCTGGAGTACCACGGCGAGCTGATCGACATCGACCCGCACCCGATCCTGCCACGGCCCGCGCAGACCCCGCACCCGCCGCTGTTCCTGGCGTGCAGCCGCGGCGAGACCCTGGTGCAGGCCGCCGAGCTGGGGATCGGGGCCCTGGTGATGGGCTTCGCCGGACCCGAGTCGATCGCGGGGATGCGGGCCGTCTACGACGCCGCGATCGCCGGGCGGGACGGCAGCCGGTTCGTGTCGACCGCGGTCAACGACCACTTCTCGGTGCTCTGCCCGACCATCGTGCTCGACGACCGGGAGGAGGCGCGCCGGATCGGCATCCGAGGCCAGCGGTTCTTCGCCCAGTCCATCGGCCACTGGTACGGCGGCGCGGGCATCCCGGACGAGGCCGTGGTCGCGGGAGCCGACGAGGCCGCCGAGATGCGCAAGGCGGCCGAGCAGGTCGTGGCCCGGCTGCACGAGCTGGACATCCCGGTCCGGCCGACCTCGACGGCCACCTTCCAGGCCGACCACGCCTACGGCAGCGCCGATGACGCCATCGCCCACGTGGAACGGCTGAAGGAGGCGGGGGCCGACGAGATCATGTGTCTGATCCAGATGGGCACCGTGGAGCAGGAGGCCTGTCTGGAGACCCTGCGGCAGTGGGGCGAGAAGGTCATCCCCCACTTCCGGGGCCGGCGATGACCGACCCCCGACCCCGCCCCGCGGACCGGCTCGGCCCCGCCGACCGCCTCGACCCCGCTGTCCGGCCCTACGTCGAAGCGCTGACCGCCGCCTTCCCGGATGTCGGCGGGAGCGTCACCGACGCCGACGAGGCCCGGCGCATTCTGGCGGCCGCGCCCCGGCAGCCGGCGGACCCGCCCCGCGTCGGAGCCGTCGAGGACCGGACGGTCCCCGGCCCGTCCGGAGCCCCCCCGGTCCCCGTACGGATCTACCTGCCCGACCCCGAGGAGTGGCCCGGGCCGCGCCCCACCGTGGTCTTCCTGCACGGCGGCGGCTTCGTCCTCTGTGACCTGGACACCCATGACACCACCGCACGCACCCTCTCCCGGTCGGCCGGCGCGGCCGTGGTCTCGGTGGACTACCGGCGGGCTCCCGAGCACCGGTTCCCGGCCGCCCTGGAGGACGCGTATGCCGCACTGTGCTGGGCCGGCGGACACGTCGGCGAACTGGGCGGCGACCCGGGCGCCCTGGTGGTCGCAGGGGACAGCGCCGGGGGCAACCTCGCCGCCGCCTCGCTGCTGATGGCCCGGGACCACCGGAAGTACAGGGGACCGGCCGTCGCCCTCCAGGTGCTCGTCTATCCCGCCCTGGACGCCGCCCAGGCCGGCGGGTCGTACCGGACGTACGCCGAGGGCTGCTTCCTGACCGCCGCGCACCTGCGCTGGTTCTGGGAGCAGTACCTGGGCCCTGACGGGGACGGCGGGCATCCGCTGGCCTCCCCGCTGCGCGCGGACCTGACCGGGCTGCCGCCCGCGCACCTGGTGGTCGCCGGGTGCGATCCGCTGCGGGACGACGGACGGGCGTACCACCGCAGGCTGACCGCGTGCGGAGTTCCCTCGGTCCTCGACGCCCATCCCGGGATGTTCCACGGCTTCCTGGCACTGGCCGGCGTCCTGCCACAGGCCCGGGAGGCCATGGCGCGACTGGGCGGAGCCATCGATTCCACGCTGACGAACGGGAAGACTTCCGGTGAAGCGGGGGGTATCACAGGATAATTTCCCGAGATACCTCTTGAACGGGAGAGCCTCCGCCGCTTACGCTGCCTTGACGTGAGGTTCTCCTGTGGAGGAAGTGACATGACGGAAACTCTTGTGCCGGGTGCCGGCGGTGCCGTGATAACCGCCGGGGCGCGGGTGGTCGACCACCCCGCGTGGCCCGCGCTCAAGGCCGCCGTGGAGGAGATCCGCCCCTGGCAGGCCAATGACGGCTCGATCGACTTCGAGGCCGCCGGCGCCCCCACCCGGGCCGAGGCCGAGTCCGCGGTCGAGTGCGTGATCGAGGGCGTCGAGGCGCTGTCCCCGCTGCTCCCGCACGCCGCGGCCTACCACCAGGCGCTCGTCGCGGACCTGCGCAAGTGGGTCGCCGACGACTTCCGGGTGCCGGACTTCCTCGACTCCCTGCTGGCCTTCCAGCCGGCCGCCGAGCGCACCGACGGTCTGCAGCACCTCGTGGTCTTCCCCATGTACACGCAAAACGGCAACCCGGACCGCAACCTGGAGGCCGTCGCGCTCCGGATGGTGTGGCCCGAGTGGCTCGCCGAGCTGGAGCGCACCCGGTACGACAACCCGCTCTTCCTCGGCATCACCTTCGAGGACTTCACCCCGGGTTACGACACCAACTCCGCCGTGCTCTTCCCGGAGACCATCGCCGTGCGCGAGGCCCCCGAGCGCTTCACCTGGGGCGGCATCTTCTGCGACCGCGAGGCCGCCCGCTACCGCAAGGTCACCGAGGCCGCGGTCGACATCCTGGGCATCGAGCTGCCCGAGGACATCGCCGCCATGGTCCAGGACCAGGAGCGCTGCGAGAAGGCCTTCGTCCTGTGGGACATGGTCCACGACCGCACTCACAGCCACGGCGACCTGCCGTTCGACCCCTTCATGATCAAGCAGCGCCAGCCGTTCTGGATGTACGGCCTGGAAGAGCTGCGCTGCGACCTCACCGCCTTCAAGGAGGCCGTGAAGCTGGAGTCCGAGGGCAACGAGCACGGCCGTGACGTCCAGTACGCCGTCCTCTTCGACCGGATGTTCCGCTTCCCGGTCTCCGGCGACCGCAACCGCAACTACGACGGTCTCGGCGGCCAGCTGCTCTTCGCGTACCTCCACAAGCACGACGTCGTGCGCTGGACGGACAACAAGCTGAAGATCGACTGGATGCGTGCCCCGCAGGTCACCAACCAGCTGTGCGCCGAGATCGAGGACCTCTACCGGGCCGGCATCGACCGCCCGAAGCTGGTCCACTGGTTCAAGGCCTACGACCTGGTCTCGACGTACCTCGCCCCGCACCCGGGGTCCAAGTGGGCCAAGGGCCCCGACGCCCTCGACATGACGCAGCCTCCGCGCAAGCTCGTTGACGACGTGCTTCCGGACGAGTTTCCGCTCAGCATGTTCTATGAGGCGCTCGCCAAGAAGCTCAAGGGCGTGATCGCCTCGACCAAGGGCATCACCGCCCTCAACGCCGAGCAGGCCGAGCGAGTCGCCGCGTGAGCGACCGCCCACAGGAGGCTGTACAGATGAACGGCTCCGGGAACGGCAACGGAAAGCTGCACGGGGCGGTAGTGGCGGTGGCCGGGGCCGGTGGCCCCGCCGGCCGCGCCACCCTGCTCCGCCTCGCCGAGGCGGGTGCCGTGGTCGTCGCGTCCGACGCCGATGCGGCGCGGCTCGCCGAGGCGGTGGACGCGGCGCGCTACGCCCACGGCGGCGCCAGCATCACCGGTGACACGGTGGACCTGCTCGACCTCGCGGCCACCAAGGCCTGGGCCGAGCAGATCGAGAAGGAGTTCGGCCGGATCGACGGGCTGGTCCACCTGGTCGGCGGCTGGCGCGGCAGCGCCTCCTTCACCGAGACCGACCTCGCGGACTGGGCCTTCCTGGAGAAGCTGCTCATCCGCACCGTCCAGCACACCTCGCTCGCCTTCCACGACGGACTGCTGCGCAGCGACCGCGGCCGCTACGTCCTGGTCAGCCAGTCCGGCGCGCACAAGCCGGTCGCCAACAACGCCGCGTACAACGCGGGCAAGGCGGCGGCCGAGGCCTGGACCCTGGCCCTCGCGGACTCCTTCCGCAAGGCGGGGGGCGAGGAAGGCCCGGGCGCGGCGGCTGCGATCCTGGTCATCAAGGCACTGGTGCACGACGCGATGCGCGCCGAGCGTCCCAATGCGAAGTTCGCGGGCTTCACCGACGTCAAGGAGCTGGCCGAGGCCATCGCCGGCGTCTGGGAGCGACCCGCAATCGATGTGAACGGACAGCGTCTGTGGCTCACTCCGCAACCGTGAGAACCGATGCCGGGAAGACCGACGCCCGGCGCCACCACGACCCGGCGGTGCGCGGTTTCGCGAGCGACAACTACGCGGGGGTGCACCCCGAGGTCCTCGCGGCCGTCGCGCTGGCCAACGGCGGGCACCAGGTCTCGTACGGCGAGGACGAGTACACCGAACACCTGCAGAAGATCTTCCGCAGCCACTTCGGGCCGTACGCGCAGGCCTTCCCGGTCTTCAACGGCACGGGCGCCAACGTCGTCGCCCTGCAGGCCATGACCGACCGGTGGGGTGCGGTGATCTGCGCCAAGACCGCCCACATCAACGTGGACGAGGGCGGCGCACCGGAGCGGATGGCGGGCATCAAGCTGCTCGCCGTCCCGACGCCGGACGGCAAGCTCACCCCCGAGCTGATCGACCAGGAGGCCTGGGGCTTCGAGGACGAGCACCGGGCGATGCCGCAGGTCGTCTCGATCACCCAGAACACCGAACTCGGCACGGTCTACACCCCGGACGAGATCAAGGCCATCTGCGACCACGCGCACGGCCTGGGCATGAAGGTGCACCTCGACGGAGCCCGGATAGCCAACGCCGCGGCCTCGCTCGACGTGCCGATGCGCACCTTCACGAACACGGTCGGCGTGGACGTGCTGTCGTACGGCGGCACCAAGAACGGCATGATGTTCGGCGAGGCCGTGGTGGTGCTCAACCCGGACGCGGTCCGGCAGATGAAGCACATCCGCAAGATGTCGATGCAGCTCGCGTCCAAGATGCGGTTCGTGTCGGTGCAGCTGGAGGCGCTGCTCGCCAAGGACCTGTGGCTGCGAAACGCCCGTCACGCCAACGCGATGGCGCAGCGGCTCGCCGCGGGCGTGCGCGAGACGGACGGCGTGGAGATCCTCTACCCGGTGCAGGCGAACGCGGTGTTCGCGCGGCTGCCGCACGAGGTGTCGCGCCGGCTGCAGAAGCGTTACCGCTTCTACTTCTGGGACGAGGCCGCGGGCGATGTCCGCTGGATGTGCGGCTTCGACACCCAGGAAGAGGACGTGGACGGATTCCTCCAGGCGCTGAAGGAAGAGATGGCGCGCTGAATCCCCTCCGCATAAATCGATAGTCATGCGAAGAGTGGCATAGGTATGCTCCTGGATCATGGAACTGATCCAGGAGCAGCCTGACCTCGCCGCCTATCTGGCGGCCGACGAAGCCATAGATCACGAGCATCCGCTGGTGCGTGAAACCGCCGACGCCTTCTGGACCGCCACGGGCGGCGACGCGTACGCATACGCCGAGGCCGTCTTCGAGTTCGTCCGCGACGCCGTCCCGCACTCCGCCGACTCCGGCGACCTGCGCGTCGCCTGGCGCGCCTCCGACGTCCTGGCCACCCGCAACGGCATCTGCCACGCCAAGTCCCACGCCCTGGCGGCCCTCTTGCGCGCCCAGGGCATCCCCGCGGCCCTCTGCTACCAGCGGCTCGCCGACGACGACGGCGGCAACCACCTGATCCACGGGCTGATCGCGCTGCGGCTGCCCGGTGGTGAGGGCTGGGCCCGGGTGGACCCGCGCGGCAACAAGCCCGGTGTGGACGCCCGGTTCAGCCTCGACGTGGAGCGACTGGCCTTCCCCGTGCGCCCGGAGCTCGGCGAGGTCGACCACCCCGAGTTGTACGCCGCCCCGCACCCGGCCGCGCTCAAGGCGCTCCAGGACTCCGCCGACCGGCCGCAGTTGTGGGAGAACCTGCCGACAGCCCTGTGACCGCTGCCGCCGGGGCGGGCTTGCGCGCCGCCGTCAGGGCGTGCAGCAGGGCCGCCGCGAGCTGGAGCCCGGCGATCCCGGTCAACAGCGTCCACGCGGGCGCGTCGGCCGCGAACCCCACCAGGGCCGCTCCGGCCGACGCCGCCGTCACCTTGAGCCCGGCGCCCAGGGTGAACACCTGCGTCCGCACCGCGTCCGGGGCGTGCTCCGAGCGGATCCGCAGGGTGGCCGTGAGCAGCGGTCCGTCGCACACCCCGGCCACTGCGAACAGCGCCGCCGTGGCGGCCACCGAAGGCGTGGACGCGGCCGCGGCCAGCGCCGCCCCCGTCCCGGCCAGGGCCCACCGCACCAGCCGGCCCGGCTCCACGGACGTCATCCGGCCCAGGGTCAGCGAGCCCACCAGGGCGCCCACCGCGAAGGCCGTCATCAGCACACCCCCGGCCCCCGGGCTGCCGAGCCCGGCGGCCAGCAGGACCGAGGTGGTGGTGAGGGAGCCGATGCCCACGAAGGCCAGGGTCGTCGCCGAGGTGACGGCCCGCAGCTCCCGGACCCGCCACAGCGCCGCGAGCCCCGCCCCCAGACCGGCCCGAGGCCCGTCCTGGGGCCCGCCCGCGCCCGGGGCCCCGTACGGGAGGGTCGCGGCGAGCGCGGCCGCCAGTGCGCCGGACACCGCCAGGACCACCATCGCCGGAGCCGCCGAGCCCAGTGCCGTGGCCAGGCTGACCGCCGCCGGTGCGGTCACCGAGGCGCCGTTGTAGGTGGACGCGTCCCAGCCGTATGCCCGGTCGCGCCCGGCGCCCGCCGGGACCAGCCCCGTGACCAGGCTGGACAGCCCGCCCGTCACCATCGGCCCGCAGCTGCCGCCGAGCACCGCCACCGCGAGCACCAGCGGCATCGGGGCCCGGCCCAGCAGCAGGGCCAGCGCCGCCACGGCCGCCGTGAACCCGGCCAGGGCGCCGACGTGGAACAGCCGCGGGCGCCGGGCCCGGGCCGCGGCGGCGCCGGCGAGCGGAGCCGCCAGGACGTGCGGCGCGAGCCAGGCCGTCAGCACGAACGCCCCGTACGAGGCGCTCCCGGTGCGCTCCAGGGCGAGCAGGACCACGGCCATGCCCATGCCCTCGGAGGCGAACCGCGCGGCCAGTGCCGCCGCCAGGTACCGCCCGAACCCGCTCATCCCGACCCCTCCCCGCTGCTGTAACGTGATAACAGCTCAAGACGTTACGTCATTCGGGTGTACAGGGAAAGGATCCGGGCATGGCGGACTCGCGAGGGGGCTTCTCGGCGGCCAGGCGGCTGATCGACCTTGCCGAGGCGGTCCGCGTGGACCCCGAACTGCCGCGCGCCGCACTCGCGCAGCTGCTCGCCGCCCACGGGGAGCGTCCGGCGGACCTCACCGCGGAGACGTTCCCCGAGGCCGGCGCCGCCGAACTGCGGGCCGCCGCCCGGCGGATGGCGGGGGTCCTCGGCGAGAGCGACGAGGACCGGGCCGCCGGCGCCCTCAACGCCCTGCTGGAGGAGTGCGCCACCCGGCCCCGGCTGACCCGGCACGACGGGCATCCCTGGCACCTGCACGTGGACCGGGGCGAGGAGGCGGGCTGGGGCGACTGGTTCCTGGCCTCGGGCGCCCTCGCCCTCGCCCAGCTGCTCACCGAGTACGGGCGGATCGCCTGGGGCGCCTGCGCCGCCGAGGGCTGCGGGCGGTTCTTCCTCGCCACCGGGCCGGGCAGCGCGCGCCGGTACTGCTCCACCACGTGCTCCAGCCGCTCGCGGGTGGCCGCCCATCGCCGCCGCAAGCGCGAAGGCTGACCTCTCGAAGAGCAACAGGAAACTTTCTTGTCAGACATCGTTGTCAGCTTGGCATGGGCATGAGTATCTTCGGGCCACCGGAACCCCTCCTACCGGAAGGCCCCCCATGCGTTTCGGACTCCCCGCCGGGCTCGCCGCCCTGGCCCTCGGCTTACTGGTGGCGGTGGTCCCCGCCCCCACCGTCGCGGCGCCGCCCGCTCCCGCTCCCGCCGTTGCCGCCGCCCCCGCGCAGTTCGCCCATCCCGGAGTGCTCAACAGCCGCGCACAACTGGACTTCGTACGGTCCAAGGTGCAAGCGGGCCAGCAGCCCTGGAAGCCGGCGTTCGACGCCATGCTCGCGAGCAGGTACGGATCGCTGTCCCGCACGCCCAAGCCGCGCGCCGTCGTCGAGTGCGGTTCGTACTCCAACCCGAACAACGGCTGCACCGAGGAGCGTGAGGACGCCATCGCCGCGTACAGCCACGCGCTCGCCTGGTACATCACCGGGGATGCGAAGTACGCGAAGAAGTCGATCGAGCTGATGGACGCCTGGTCCGCGACGATCAAGGACCACACCAACAGCAACGCGCCCCTGCAGAGCGGCTGGGCCGGGTCGACCTGGCCGCGCGCCGCCGAGATCATCAAGCACACGTACGCCGGCGGCTGGGCGAACCGGACGCGCTTCGCGACCATGCTGCGCGAGGTCTACCTGCCCGAGGTGATCAACGGGAAGCCGAACAGCAACGGCAACTGGGAACTGATCATGATGGACGCCGCCGTCGGGATCTCGGTCCATCTCGACGACCGGGCGAGCTACGACAAGGCGATGGGCATCTACCTCGGCCGTGTCCCCGCCTACTTCTACCTGGCGTCCGACGGCGCGCAGCCCGTCTACCCGCCCCGTTCCGGCATCGACACCCGGAGCGAGCTGATCGGCTACTGGCACGACCAGAGCACCTTCGTGGACGGCCTCGCCCAGGAGACCTGCCGGGACTTCGGCCACACCGGCATGGGCATCGCGGCCACCATGCACGTCGCGGAGACCTCGCGGATCCAGGGGCGCGACCTGTACCCGCAGTTCAAGGACCGGTTCCGGCACGCCCTGGGCTTCCACGCGAAGTACGAACTCGGCGAGCCCGTGCCGTCCTGGCTCTGCGGGGGAAGCCTGACCAAGGGCATCGGCCCGGCCACGGAGGTCGGCTACAACGCCCTGCACACCCGGCTCGGCGTCACGATGGAGAACACCCGCAGGCTCACCGAGGGGCGGCGGCCGGCCGGCACCGAGAACCACTTCGAGGCGTGGGAGACCCTGACCCACGCCGACAACCCCAACTGAGCGGCTACGACGAACAGCGCGGCCCCGTCCCGCAGGGGGCCGGGCCGCGCTTCGACGGCAGGGTCAGCCGGCTTCCTTGACCTGGGCCGCCGTCGGAGCGGTGCCGCCCAGGTGGGCCGGCAGCCACCAGGAGTCGGTGGCGTCCTTGGGCTTGTCCGGGTAGGCGCGCTGCGCCGCGTCCAGCAGCTCCTGCACGCGCTCGCGCACGCGGCGGGTGATCGCCCCGGCGTACTGGTCCGTCGGCGCCTCGATCGGCTCGCCCACCCGCATCGTCACCGGGATGTGGCTGCGCTTCAGGTTCTTCGGGCGGCCCTTGGTCCACAGCCGCTGGGTGCCCCACAGGGCCACCGGAATCAGCGGGACACCGGCCTCCTGGGCCATGCGCGCCGCACCCGACTTGAAGCTCTTGAGGGTGAAGGACTGGGAGATCGTCGCTTCCGGGAAGACCCCGATGATCTCGCCGGCCCGCAGCGAGTCCAGGGCGTGCTGGTATGCCGTCTCACCCTGCTTGCGGTCCACCGGGATGTGCTTCATCGCACGCATCAGCGGACCGGACACCTTGTGCCGGAACACCGACTCCTTCGCCATGAAGCGCACCAGGCGCTTCTGCGGCCGCGCGGTCAGGCCGGCGAAAATGAAGTCGAGGTAGCCGATGTGGTTCGACACCAGGACCGCCCCGCCCTTGCGCGGGATGTTCTCGGTGCCCTTCATGTCGATGCGGATGTCCAGCGCGCGGAACAGTCCGTGCGCGGCGCCGATCACGGGAGGGTAGACGAGCTCAGCCATGGTGGGGAGACCCCGCTTTCTGCCTGGGGAGGTGCTCCCGGCCGGAAGTTACGGAAGCGTAGGTACGCGACCCATGGGGGATCGTGCCCCATAGGCGGGCTGCTGGCCAGCCCAGACGAGTGTGCCCGGAGAGATTCTCGTCACGCCGGGAATGCGGGCCCTTTGTTGGGCGCTCCGATCAGAGTACGAGCGTACGAGGATGGTGCGCGTAAGCGAGGACGGCGACGGGAGCGCGGGTGCTCGGGCACGAGGACGGGCGGGTACGGCTGGGTGCCGCTGAACTGGGCGCGGAGCCGGGGGAGCGGGCGAGCCTGGTGCAGTTCTCCAGCGCCTTCTGCCAGCCCTGCCGGGCCACCCGGCGGATACTCGCCGAGGTCGCGGCGATGGTCGCGGGGGTCGCGCACATCGAGATTGACGCCGAGGACCGGCTGGACCTGGTCCGGGCCCTGGGGATCGAGAAGACGCCGACCGTGCTCGTCCTGGACGCGGCGGGGCGGATCGTCCGGCGGGCTGCCGGGATGCCGCGCAAGGCGGATGTGATCGCGGCCCTGGGCGCCGCCGTATGAGGCCCGGTTCGAGGCGCGGTTCGAGGCGCGGTGGGAGCAGCGCGCCGGTACACGCGCCGTCGCGCGGGCCCGCACGCAGCGTGACGCGCCTGACATCTGACGGATCCCGCTTGACTGTGTACACGGGAGATCGCCACGCTGGCCGTATGCCGTATGAACTCCTGCTCTACGGGCGGGTCCACGTGGACCTCGTCCGCCACGCGAGCGCGCGCTGTCGGGACCACTGAACGTCCCCGGTCCCCGATCCCCTACAGCGCCCGCGTGCTCCGCGGCAGAAGGAAGTACCCCGATGACCGCTCCTGCGGCCCCGACGGCTTCGTCCCACCGATTCGGCACCGGGCACCCCGGCTCGCCCGACCTCCTGCGCTCCGTGTTCCGGCGGCACGCCGCCGGAGTCGCCGTGATCACCGCGGAGACCGGCGGGCGCCCGGCGGGCTTCACCGCCACCTCGCTCAACTCCGTCTCCGCGGATCCGCCGTTGCTGTCCTTCACCATCGGCACCGGATCCTCCAGCTGGCCCGCGGTGCGCGACAGCGACCACCTCGGCGTCCACATACTCGGCGAGCACCAGCGGGAGCTGGCGGGCCTTTTCGCCCGGAGCGGGGCGGACCGTTTCGGCCCCGCCACCGACTGGAGCACCGGTCCGCACGGGGTCCCGGTGCTGGACGGCGTGCTCGCGTGGCTGGTCTGCCGGGTGGTGGCGCGGGTGCCCGCCGGCGAACATCGTGTGATCATCGCGGAGGCGGTCGCGGGGGATCCGGCCGGGGAGGGTCGCCCCCTGCTGTACCACCAAGGTCGCTTCAACGCGCTGCGCGACTGAATCGTCCCTGCTGGGGCGGGTCCGGCGGCGTTGGACAGATCACAGTTCACCGAGCTTGCGACTTGGCGGGACCCACGGTGTACTGACGAGTAACATTCCCTTCGGAGCGCGGGCCGCCCCGACCGGGATCCGCCCGACAAGGCGCCTATGCTGCCTGCACAAGGCGGTACCAGAAAAGACGATGCGGTAGGAGAGCCGGCGTGAGCCTGAGGATCGTTGTCTGTGTGAAGTACGTGCCCGACGCCACCGGCGACCGGCAGTTCACCGAGGACTTGACCGTCAACCGTGACGACGTCGACGGCCTGCTGTCGGAGCTCGACGAGTACGCCGTCGAGCAGGCGCTGCAGATCGCCGAAGAGGCCGACGACGCGGAGATCACCGTCCTGACGGTGGGCCCCGAGGACGCCAAGGACGCGCTGCGCAAGGCGCTGTCGATGGGCGCCGACAAGGCCATCCACGTCGAGGACGACGACCTGCACGGCAGCGACGTCATGGGCACCTCGCTGGTGCTCGCCAAGGCGATCGAGAAGGCCGGCTACGACCTGGTCATCACCGGCATGGCCTCGACCGACGGCACCATGGGCGTCCTCCCGGCGATCCTGGCCGAGCGTCTGGGCGTCCCGCAGGTCACCCTGCTCTCCGAGGTCAAGGTCGAGGACGGCACCGTGACCGGCCGCCGCGACGGCGACACCGCGAGCGAGCAGCTGGAGGCCTCCCTCCCCGCGCTCGTCTCGGTGACGGACCAGTCGGGCGAGGCCCGCTACCCGTCCTTCAAGGGCATCATGGCCGCCAAGAAGAAGCCGGTGGAGTCCTGGGACCTGTCCGACCTGGACCTGGAGTCCGACGAGGTCGGCCTCGAGGGCTCCTGGACCGCGGTCGACTCCGCGGCGCAGCGCCCGGCCCGCACCGCCGGCACGATCGTCAAGGACGAGGGCGAGGGCGGCAAGCAGCTGGCCGAGTTCCTGGCCGGCCAGAAGTTCATCTAAGAACTTCGGTCATCCCTCTTAGCCCCCAGACACTTCGCAATAGCAGGAGAGCAGTCCCATGGCTGAAGTTCTCGTCTACGTCGACCACGTGGACGGCGCCGTCCGCAAGCCCACCCTCGAGCTGCTGACGCTGGCCCGCCGCATCGGCGAGCCCGTCGCCGTCGCCCTGGGCGCCGGTGCCGAGGCCACCGCGGCCGTGCTCGCCGAGCACGGTGCCGTCAAGGTCCTCACCGCCGACGCCCCCGAGTTCACCGAGTACCTCGTCGTACCGAAGGTGGACGCGCTCCAGGCCGCGTACGACGCCGTTTCCCCGGCCGCCGTGCTAGTCCCCTCCTCTGCCGAGGGCAAGGAGATCGCCGCGCGCCTGGCCGTCCGCATCGGCTCCGGCATCATCACCGACGCCACCGACCTGGAGGCGGGTGACGAGGGTCCGGTCGCGACCCAGGCCGCCTTCGCCGCGTCGTTCACCACCAAGTCCCGCGTGTCCAAGGGCACCCCGGTCATCACCGTGAAGCCGAACTCGGCTCCGGTCGAGGCCGCCCCGGCCGCCGGCACCGTCGAGGCGCTCGCCGTCACCTTCGGCGCCCTGGCCACCGGCACCAAGGTCACCGGCCGCACCCCGCGCGAGTCGACCGGCCGCCCCGAGCTGACCGAGGCCGCGATCGTGGTCTCCGGCGGCCGCGGCGTCAACGGCGCCGAGAACTTCCACATCATCGAGGCGCTCGCCGACTCCCTCGGTGCGGCCGTCGGTGCCTCGCGCGCCGCCGTCGACGCCGGCTGGTACCCGCACTCCAACCAGGTCGGCCAGACCGGCAAGTCGGTCTCCCCGCAGCTGTACATCGCCTCGGGCATCTCCGGCGCGATCCAGCACCGGGCCGGCATGCAGACCTCGAAGACCATCGTGGCCATCAACAAGGACGCCGAAGCCCCGATCTTCGACCTGGTCGACTACGGCGTGGTCGGCGACCTCTTCGCGGTCGTCCCGCAGCTGACCGAGGAGATCAAGGCGCGCAAGGGCTGACCTTTAAGGTCTGACCTGCGGGTACGTGGTCTCCGGGGCCGTGTGGTGATTCTCACCGCACGGCCCCGAGTCGTTTGTCCAGGACGGCCGGGGGACCATTGACGGAGCGGAACCCCGTGACTAAATTCTGCTATGCGGATCTAAGCTTCCGTGAAGCGGAAAAGAGGAGAGTGCACGATGGGTCAGCAGGAGAAGGTGGCGACGAGCCTCGCAGGCGCGGTCAGCGAGGGCATCAGCGCTTCCCTCGCGCCGGTGGACGCGGAGCTCGCGCGGCACTACCCGGGCGACCCCGGCACCCGTCAGCCCATCCACACCGTCTACGTGCCCGGTGACGTGTTCGCCGCGGACACCATCCGCTCCTGGGGCGACCAGGCCCTCGCGGCGCTCGACGAGCACGCCCCGGACGCCGCCACCTTCGCCAAGGTGCTGGGCATCTCCGACGAGCTGGCCGTACCGGTCTACGACCGCGTCCGCGCCAAGCTCGCCTCCGAGCCGATCGAGGACCTCCGCGTCGACTTCGAGGACGGGTTCGGCGTCCGCTCCGACGAGGAGGAGGACCAGGCCGCGGCCCGCGCCGCCCGCCTCGTCTCCGAAGCCTTCTCCAACGGCACGAACGCCCCGTACATGGGCATCCGCATGAAGTGCATGGAGTCCAACGTCCGTGACCGCGGCATCCGCACCACCGACATCTTCCTCTCCGGTCTGCTGGCGAACGGCGGACTCCCCGAGGGTCTCGTCCTGACCCTCCCGAAGGTCACGTACGCCGAGCAGGTCAGCGCCTTCGTCAAGCTGCTGGAGGCCTTCGAGACGGCCCGCGGCCTGCGCCCGGGCCGGATCGGCTTCGAGATCCAGATCGAGACCAGCCAGTCCATCCTGGCCTCCGACGGCACCGCCACCGTGGCCCGGATGATCGAGGCCGCCAAGGGCCGCGCCACCGGCCTGCACTACGGCACCTTCGACTACAGCGCCTGCGTCGGCGTCTCCGCCGCCTACCAGTCGAGCGACCACCCGGCCGCCGACCACGCGAAGGCCATCATGCAGGTCGCGGCCGCCGGCACCGGCGTACGCGTCTCCGACGGCTCCACGAACGTGCTGCCGATCGGCACCACCGAGCACGTCCACGAGGCCTGGAAGCTCCACTACGGCCTGACCCGCCGCGCCCTGGCCCGCGCCTACTACCAGGGCTGGGACATGCATCCGGCGCACCTGCCGACCCGCTACGCGGCCGTCTTCACCTTCTACCGCGAGGGCCTCGACGCCGCCGCCGCGCGCCTGAAGGCGTACGTCGCCAAGATCGAGGGCGACGTGATGGACGAGCCCGCCACCGCCAAGGCGCTGGCCGGCTACCTGGTCCGCGGCCTGGACTGCGGCGCCGTCGGCGCCGAGGAGGTCGCCGCCCTGACCGGCCTGAGCCGCGCGGAACTGGACGCCTTCGCGATCCCGCGCCGCTCGGCGACCCTGACGGCGACCGCCTGAGCCGTGTAGTTTCGTAGTTCCGTACGAGGCCCGGCCGGGTACACCCCGGCCGGGCCTCGCGTGTTCAGGCGCGTCCGACGATCCAGCGGCGCAGCCTCCCGTCCAGCCCGCCGGAGGCGAGCAGGGAGCCGTCGGGGGAGAAGGCCACCGCCCCGACGGTCAGGCTGTGACCGGGCAGGGGATCACCCACGGCCGCACCGGTCACCGGATCCCACAGCCGTACCGTCCCGTCGGCGCCGGACGTGACCAGCAGCCTCCCGTCCGGCGTGAAGGCCACCTCGTACACGTCACCCCGGTGTCCGGTGAGGGGCGCGCCCAGCGGCTCCGCGATGTTCGGATCCCACCGCCGCACGGTGCCGTCCGCGCCCGCGGTGACGAGCATCCGGCCGTCCGGGGCGAAGGCGACCGCCCACACCGTCCCCTTGTGCCCCTGCAGCGGGCGGCCGGGCAGTCCGCGGCGGTGCGGTACATCCCACAGGTGTGTCGGCTGATCCGCGCCTGACGTGGCCAGCCGACTCCCGTCGGGGGAGAAGGCCAGCCCGGTGTGGCCGATCAGCGGACCGCCCGGGACCCTGCCGGCGGCCATGTCCCACAACAGCACCGTCCGGTCCGCGCTCGCCACGGCCAGCAGCTGCCCGTCCGGGGAGAAGACCACCCGCTTCACCGCGCTGTCCAACCCGGTGAGGACGAACCTCAGGGTCAGGTCCGGCAGATCCCACACGCGAACCTCCCCGTTGGCGCTGGTGGCCAGGGCGGTGCCGTCGGGGGAGAAGGCCAGTGCCCAGGGAAGGGCGTCCAGTTCACCGAGGGCCTGCCGGGTCACCGGATCCCGGAGCAGCACGGATCCCCCTCCCGTCGCCGTGGCGAGAATCCGGCCGTCGGGACTGAACGCCACCCGGAAGAGCGGGTGGCCCATGTCCAGGGGAGGCAGTTCGACTGGTTCGGCGTTGTCCAGCGCCGCGACCAGCGCACGCGAGGCCAGTGAATCCCCGGAGGCGGAGCGCTCGGGGACGGCCGTCGGCGAGCCCCGCTCCGGGGTCGGGGGGCGGGACGCCTGCATGACCTCGTCCGGCGGCGGCCCGGCCGAGGGCGCGACACGCGGCCGGGCCGGGACCGTCGGCTGGAGGGCGGCCAGTGACCGCCAGCGGGCCCGCCACCCATCGAGCGCTGGCGCGCTGTGCGGTGGTACGGGCACCTCCTGCCCGTACTCGTCGTAGGCGTGCAGGATCCGAACCAACGCCATCAGCGTGTCGAAGCCCAGCAGTCGCTTTCCCCGGAAGGCATCGCTCTGCGTGGCCACCGGAAGCCGGATGCCGTTGCCCGTCTTCGCGGCACGGGCCGCGAGGTCGCGGTAGGAGCGGTTGCCGCGCTCCAACCGCAGACGGCGCAACTCGGCGGCGAAGGAGGCGAGTTCCTCCTCGAACGTGCCGTGCGGATCCATCAGCGTCCCCCCGGGCCGGCTTGCCGCCCAGGTTAGGCGCCGTGGACGGAACGGTCCGGGAATTCTCCGAACGGACCGGAACGGCGGCGGGTCGTACGGCGGTGTTCCACCGAACGCCCGGGCCGTTCTGGATGGTTCACCGGCGATCGGCTTCGCTCAGACCCGTTCCGTCCGTAGGAGGCCGCCGCCGGTCCGGGGTTGAAATCGGAGCATGACCACATCACCGGACACCGATCCGCCCCTCCTGACCCTGCACGCAGCCGTCGTGCTCGTCACCGCGACGCTCATCGGACTCGTCGCCGGCGGGCTGACCTTCCTCGGCGGAACGCACCCCGCCCTCAGCGTCCTGGCCGGGCTGGCCGCCGCCGGCGGGGCCGTGCCCGGGCTGCGCGGGCTGATCCGGTAACGGTCAGGGTGCGGGCGGGAGTTCGCCCGAGCCGCGGGCGATGAGGCGGGTCGGGAGTTCGATGCGGGACGGCGGCAGGTCGGCTCCGGCCAGGCGCTGGAAGAGGCGGTCGGTGGCCACCCGGCCCAGCGCCGCCGGGTCCTGGGCGACCACCGTCACGCCGGGGCGGAGCAGGTCGGCCAGCTCGAAGTCGTCGAAGCCGACCAGGGCCACCGGGCGGTCCGACTCCCGCTCCCGGTCCGCGAGGACCCGTACCAGTGTGACCGTCACGCGGTTGTTGCCGGCGAACACGGCCGACACCGCCTCCGGGCCCGCCAGCATCGACCGGGCCGCCGCCGCGACCCGCTCGGGGGCCGTGGAGCCGAGCGACACCCAGGATTCGGCCATCGGCAGACCGGCGTCCGCCATCGCCGCCCGGTAGCCGCGCAGCCGCTCCGCCGACGTGTGGATCCGGGGGTGGTCGCCGATGAAGCCGATCCTGCGGTGACCGCCCGCGATCAGGTGGGCCACCCCGTCCCGGGCTCCGCCGAAGCTGTCCGACAGCACCACGTCCGCGTCGATCCGGCCGGCCGGGCGGTCCACGAACACGGTGGCCACCCCGGCCCGCATCTCCGGTTCCAGATAGCGGTGGTCGTCGCCCGCCGGGATCACGATCAGCCCGTCCACCCGGCGCGCGCAGAGCGCGAGCGCCAACTCCCGCTCCCGGTCCGGGTCCTCGGCGCTGGAGCCGTTGATGAGCAGCGCCCCGTGGGCGCGGGCCACCTCCTCCACCGCCCTGTTCAGCGGACCGTAGAAGGGGTCGGCGAGGTCCTCCAGGACCAGGCCCACGGTGGCGGTGCGGCCCTTGCGCAGCACGCGTGCGCTGTCGTTGCGGCGAAAGCCCAGGGCGTCGATGGCCTCCTGGACGCGCCGCTCGGTGTCGGGGGTGACTCCGGCCTCCCCGTTGACCACGCGCGACACCGTTTTCAGGCCCACGCCCGCCCGGGCCGCCACGTCCTTCATGGTCGGCCGGTTTCCGTAACGGGGGTCGGACGGGCGGCGGCTGTGGGGCACGGTGGGGAAACCTCCGGAGATATCGGGCGGGGCTCTGACCTTGAGGATAAGCACTCGGCCGATAGTGAGGTTTCCGTGGCAGGGTGGGACGGGCAAGCCACTGGGGGCTCCGGACGAGCCATGGGGAGAGGGGTAGACGTGATTGTCTGGATCAACGGCACATTCAGCGCCGGGAAGACCAGCACGGCCCGCGAACTGACCGGAATCCTGCCGGACAGCACCCTGTTCGACCCGGAGTTGATCGGCGACGCGCTGCGGGTGCTGCTGCCGCGCAAGCGACTGGCGGAGGTCTCCGACTACCAGGACCTGCCGAGCTGGCGGCGCCTGGTCGTGGATACGGCGGCGGCGATGCTCGGCGAGGTGGGCGGAGTGCTCGTCGTGCCGATGACCCTGCTCAGGCAGGAGTACCGGGACGAGATCTTCGGCGGTCTGGCGGCCCGGCGGATACCGGTGCGCCATGTGCTGCTGGCCCCTGCGGAAACGATCCTTCGCCAGCGGATCGCGACCCGGGAGGAGCCGGGACCGGCGGCGGAGGTGGACCTCCACGTCCGCCAGTGGGCATACGACCACATCCCCGCCTACCAGCAGGCGCTCGGCTGGCTCACCGCGGACGCGCACGTCATCGACAACGGCGTTCTGAGCGTGCGGGAGACCGCGGAACGGATCGCCGAAGCAGTGCGCACCGAGGAGGCCCCGGTCTGCGACATCGTCCAGACCCCGGAGCCCACGCGGGAGACCGTGGCGTCCGGGGTGCTGCTCTTCGACGAGCAGGACCGGGTGCTGCTGGTGGATCCGACGTACAAGGCGGGCTGGGAGTTCCCCGGCGGGGTCGTGGAAGCCGGCGAGGCACCGGCGTGCGCGGGCGTACGGGAGGTCGCCGAGGAACTGGGCCTCGTACTGGAGCGGGCGCCCGGGCTGCTCGTGGTCGACTGGGAGCCCCCGCAGCCGCCCGGCTACGGGGGCCTGCGCCTGCTCTTCGACGGAGGCCGCCTCCCGGACGGCGCGGCGGCCCGGCTCCGGCTGCCCGGCCCGGAACTGCGGGCCTGGCGCTTCGTCACGGAGGCCGAGGCCGGCGCACTGCTCCCGCAGCACCGCCACGAGCGCCTGCGCTGGGCTCTGCGCGCCCGGGAACGCGGCCGTCCGCTGTACCTGGAGGCGGGCGTACCCGTCGGCTGACCGGACCTCAGGACGCGGTGTCGGCCGCGGCTTTCGCGAGCGCGGCCGCCGTGTCCGTCGTCACGGGGTCGCCGTGGCCGAAGCAGGCGACGGCGGGAGACAGCGCGGCCAGGCGCCGGAAGGAATCCACCGCCCTGGCCCGGTCCACGTTGAAGACGCCCAGCATCAGCGGGCCGACGGCGGCGACGCAGTCCCCGGTGAACAGCACGCCGTGGCGCGGGAGGTGGACGCCGATGCTGCCGTCGGTGTGGCCCGGGGAGTGCACCGCGTACGCCCCGTCCCCGAAGCCCAGCGCGTCGCCGTCCTCCACCTCCTGGTCCACCGGGGTGGGCGGAGCCCCGGGCACCACCTTCAGGGCGTGCTCGTACAGCGGAACCTCCCAGTCCAGCAGCACCGGTTCGGGCACGGGCCGCTCGCCCCGGATCACGGGGGCGTCCAGCCGGTGGGCCAGGACCCGCGCGCCCCAGCGGGCGGCGAGCTCACCGGCCGCGCCGATGTGGTCGCCGTGGCAGTGGGTCAGCACGATCCGCTCCAGCCGCTCCGGCAGCAGCCCGAGGGACCGGATCGCCCCCTCGATCTCGGCGGCGGACTCGATGTTGCCCGCGTCGATCAGGGTCAGGGCTTCGCCGTCCTGCCAGAGATAGGCCTGGCCGATGGGGAATCGGAGCATGTGGAGCCGGTTCGGGAGTACTTCGACAAGATCCATACCGGGAACGTACGGACCCGCGCCCGCCCCGCGCACGCGAATTCACCAGGAGCGGAGTCAGCTCAGAGCACACTGCGCCCTGAGCTGACTCCGCGACCTCACGAGCGTCAGCCGCGCTTGGACTCCGCGTAGTTGACGAGGAAGAGGGCCTCCGCCACCGACAGGCGCTCCAGCTCCTGCGGCGACACGCTCTCGTTCACGGCGTGGATCTGCGCCTCCGGCTCGCTCAGCCCGATCAGCAGCATCTCCGCGTCCGGGTACAGCTGCGTCAGTGTGTTGCACAGCGGGATCGAACCGCCCATGCCGGCGACCTGCATCTCCTGACCCGGGTACGCCACCTGCATGGCCGCCGCCATCGACGCGTACGCGGGGCTGCTCGTGTCCGCCTGGAACGGCTGCCCCTGGCCCACGACCTCGAGCTCCAGCTTCGCCTGCCACGGGGTGTGCGCCGTGAGGTGGGCCTCCAGCAGCTTGATGGCCGCGGTGGTGTCCACGCCCGGCGGCACCCGCAGGCTGATCAGCGCGCCGGCGCTCGCGTGCACCGACGGCGTCGCGCCGACCACCGAGGGGCAGTCGATGCCCAGCACGGTCACGGCCGGTCGGGCCCACAGCCGGTCCGCGATCGTGCCCGTGTCCTCGCCGATCAGCCCGACCCCGTCCAGCACCCGCGCGTCGGCGCGGAAGTCCGCCTCCGGGTACTGCAGGCCCTCCCACACCGCGTCCGACGCCAGTCCGTCCACGGTCGTCGAACCGTCCGCCGCGCGCAGCGAGTCCAGCAGCCGGATCAGCGCCGCCAGCGCGTCGGGGGCGACGCCGCCGAACATGCCCGAGTGCAGGTTGCCGCCCAGGGTGTCGATCTTGACCTTGATCAGGGTCATCCCGCGCAGGGTGGCCGTCACCGTCGGCAGACCGAGGCGGAAGTTGCCCGCGTCGCCGATGACGACGGTGTCCGCGGCCAGCAGCTCGGGGTGCGCCTCGGCGTACTCCTGGAGGCCGCCGGTGCCCTGCTCCTCGGAACCCTCCACGATCACCTTCACGCTGACCGGCACGCCGCCGTTGGCCTTCAGGGCGCGCAGCGCCAGCAGGTGCATGATGAACCCGCCCTTGCAGTCGGCGGAGCCGCGCCCGTACCAGCGGCCGTCGCGCTCGGTCAGCTCGAACGCGGGGGAGATCCAGGCGGCGTCGTCCAGCGGCGGCTGCACGTCGTAGTGCGCGTAGAGCAGAACGGTCGGCGCGCCCTCGGGGCCGGGCAGGAAGCCGTACACGGACTGGGTGCCGTCCGGGGTGTCGAGCAGCGCCACGTCCTGGAAACCCTCGACGCGCAGCGCGTCCGCCACCCAGTTCGCGGCGGCCTCGCTCTCGCTCTTGGGGAACTGCGCCCAGTCCGCCACCGACTGGAAGGCCACCAGCTCGGTGAGCTCCCGCTTCGCGCGGGGCATCAGCGAGGCGATGGTCTCGGCGATCGGATTCTGGGACATGGGCACGCTCCTTTTGGGTGCGACGTTGTGCTCTGTGTACGCCGCCCGCATCCGCGTGGTGTGCGTATGCCGGGTACGGCGGAAGACAGTCCCGATCCTCGCACAGCAGGGCGAGGCGGCGTCTCGCCGTAGGATTTCCCCGGCATCGGAGCAACCGGGTGATCAGGAGCAGCAGCACATCGTGAGCAGCGACAGCGACAGCGACGACGTACGCGACGCAAGCGCAGGAAACGCCGTGCGGGGGACGGAAGGCGAGGTGGCCGGGGAAAGCGGGGAGACCGGCGAAGTGTGGGACGTGGTCGTGGTCGGGGCGGGGCCGGCCGGCTCCTCGGCGGCGTACGCGGCGGCGACGGCGGGGCGGCGCGTACTGCTGCTGGAGAAGGCCGAGCTGCCCCGGTACAAGACGTGCGGCGGCGGCATCATCGGGCCCTCGCGCGACGCCCTGCCGCCGGGCTTCGCGCTGCCCTTCAAGGACCGCATCCACGCGGTTACCTTCTCGCTCGACGGGAAGCTGACCCGGACCCGGCGCTCGAAGCAGATGCTGTTCGGGCTCATCAACCGGCCGGAGTTCGACGCCGGGCTGGTCGCCGAGGCCGAGAAGGCCGGCGCGACGGTCCGTACGGGCACCGCCGTGGTCCGCGTCGAACAGCACGGGGCGGCCGTGCCCGACCGGCGCACCGTAGCCGTCGTGCTCGCCGACGGGGAGACCGTCCTGGCCCGCGCGGTGGTCGGGGCGGACGGCAGCGCCAGCCGGATCGGCGCGCACGTCGGGGTCGAGATGGAGCAGGTCGACCTGGGGCTGGAGGCGGAGATCCCCGTCCCGGCCACCGTCGCGGAGGACTGGAAGGGGCGGGTGCTGATCGACTGGGGCCCGCTGCCCGGCAGTTACGGCTGGGTCTTCCCCAAGGGAGACACCCTCACCGTCGGGGTCATCTCGGCCAAGGGCGAGGGCGCCGCGACCAAGCGCTACCTGGAGGACTTCATCGCCAGGCTCGGGCTCGCGGGCTTCGAACCGGCCGTCTCCTCCGGCCACCTGACCCGCTGCCGTACGCCCGATTCGCCGCTGTCGCGCGGCCGGGTGCTGGTCGCGGGTGACGCCGCCGGGCTGCTGGAGCCGTGGACCAGGGAGGGCATCTCCTTCGCGCTGCGCTCGGGGCGGCTGGCGGGGGAGTGGGCGGTGAAGATCTCCGAGGCGCAGGACGCGGTCGACGCGCGCCGCCAGGCACTCAACTACGCCTTCGCCGTGAAGGCGGGGCTGGGCGTGGAGATGGGCGTCGGGAGGCGGATGCTGTCCGTCTTCGAGAGCCGGCCGGGGCTCTTGCACGCGGCGATCACCGGTTTCCGGCCTGCGTGGCGGGCCTTCGCCCGTATCACGCGGGGCTCGACGACCCTGGCCGACCTGGTGCGTACGTACCCGTTGGCGCGCAGGGCGCTGCACGCGCTGGACGCCCGGCAGGCGGCCCGGAGCGGCGGCCGCGGGGAGGCGTAGGCCCGCGGCGGGCGTGGTCGCGGTCGCGGGAGGGAGTGGGGGAAGGAACGGGAGCGGGAGTGGGAGTGGGCGCCGGTGGGCCGGGGCGGTCCGGAGCTGCCGCGTGCCCGCCCGGCTGACGCGCCGCGCCCCCGCCGCCGCGTGGCCCCGCGCGCCCGCATCGCGGAGGCGGGCGGTCAGTTCGACACCGTGATGCGGAAGACGGGGTGGTCGCCCGCGGCTGCCTGGAGTTCCGCGTCGGAGGACTGCGCGGTCACCCCCTGGAAGAAGCGGTTGACCTCCCAGCCCCACTTCTCCAGGTAGGTGCGCAGGATGGCGGCCTTCTGGACCGGTTCGGTGATCTCGGTGGCGGTGAAGGTGCGCACCTTGCGCCCCACGCGCAGTTCGCCGCCGCCCGCGACGCGCATGTTGCGGACCCAGTGGGAGTGGCCGCGGGCCGAGACCAGGTACTGCGCGCCCTCGTACGTGTGCGGGTTGACCGGGATCCGCTGCATCTCGCCGGACTTGCGGCCGCGGACCGACAGCTCGGCGCTGCCGGCGAGGCTGATGCCGAGCCGAGCCAGCTTGCCGAAGATCGAGTTGAAGCGGGTGGCGAGAGGGCCGGCCTGGACGTAGTACGGGCTGGACGCGTTCATGGTGGCCTCCGGGGCGGTAATCCACTTTGAGAGAGCAGTGCTCTCGCTTGAGATCAGTGTGCACGGATCGGCGCACCAAAGCAAGAGCAGTGCTCTCTAAGTGGAGCAGGGCTCCGATTCTTGGGCAGTGCTCCACTCGCGTGGCACACTGACGCGCATGAACACCGTGCGAGGGGCCAGGGAACGGGCCCGCATCGAGGTCACCGCCGCCATCAAGGACGAGGCGCGCCGCAGGCTCGCGGCCGACGGCGCCGCCAAACTCTCCCTGCGCGCCGTCGCCCGCGACCTGGGCATGGTCTCTTCCGCCCTCTACCGCTACTTCCCCAGCCGCGACGAGCTGCTCACCGCCCTCATCGTCGACGCGTACGACAGCGTCGGCGCCGCGGCCGAGGAGGCCGACGCCCGCGCCCTCGCCGCGGGAAACCCGCCCCGCGCCCGCTGGATCGCGCTCTGCGAGGCCGTCCGCGCCTGGGCCCTGGAGCACCCCCACGAGTACGCCCTCATCTACGGTTCCCCCGTACCCGGCTACAGCGCTCCCCTCGACACCGTCGGTCCCGCCTCCCGCGTCGGGAACGCCATGATCGCCATCGTCCGCGCCGCCTACGAGGGCCACGGCCTGTCCCTGCCGCCGCTCCCGGCCGCCCTGCGCCCCGAAGCCGTCCGGATGACGGCCGACTTCGCCGAGGGCCTGCCCCCGGAGGTCACGGCCGCACTGGTCGCCGCCTGGGCCCAGCTGGTCGGCCTGGTCTCCTTCGAGCTGTTCGGCCAGTTCAACCGCGTGGTCGAGGACCGGGCCACCTTCTTCGCCCATGCCGCCGGCCAGCTGGCCCACGGGGTGGGACTGCCCGCCGTATGAGGTGAAGGGAGGTGAAGGGAGGTGAACGGAGGCGAACGGAGGCGAATCCAGGAGGCTCGCGACACCGATTCACGCGATGAGGCGATGGTTCGCTCTTCTGTTTGTCCCACGAATGCGGGCGGTTCAGCATTGAAGCGATCGCTGCCCGTCTAGTGTTCCTCGGGTCGAACACCCCCTGCCGCCGCCGGAGGAACGTTCATGCGCCGCGCCGTGAAGGCCCTGTACGCCGTCCTGGTCACCGCGTTACTCGCCGCCCCGTCGCCCGCCGTCACGGCGCCGGCGACGGCGCGCAGCGCGGATCCGGCGCGTGCGGACCCGGGACCCTCGGATCCCATGGCCACGCTTCCACCCGCCCCGGCCCCCACGGCGCCCCCCGTACCCCGGCCGCCCGGCGTGCGGGGCCTGGAGATCGGCGTCCCCGCGTACGTCTGGGCGAACGACGCCATGCTGGCCGGCCTCACCGCCACCGGCCCGGCCGCCTCCGTGGTGGTCCTCAACCCCGGCAACGGCGACGCCCCGTTCGACGCCGCATGGCGGGCCCGCGCCGACGCCCTGCGCGGCGGCACCACCGCCACCGGCGAGAAGACCAAGGTGCTCGGCTACGTCCACACCGACCACGGCAACCGCGACGCCGCCGCCGTCAAGGCCTCCGTCGACAACTACCTCAAGGCCCCGGACGGCCGCCTCCACGTCGACGGCATCTTCTTCGACGTCGTCAGCCGCGACTGCGGCCCCGGCAACAGCACCCGCGACCAGTACGCGGAGCTGCGCCGCTACGTCGAGGACACCCTGCACTCCGTCGACCCGGCCGCCTCCGGCCTCGTCGTCAACAACCCGGGCACGGCCATCGCCGACTGCTACCTGGAACCGGGCCGCCGCACCGCGGACGTCTTCGTCACCTACGAGGACAGCTACGCCGCCTACACCGGCGGCGGCTGGCTCGGCGGCAACGTCTTCGACCCCCTGAACGGCTACCGCGCCGGCACCGAACTCGACCCCAGCGGAACGGCGTTCTGGCACCTGGTCCACGACGTCCCGGACACCGAAGCGATGCACACGACCCTGCGCACGGCCTTCGACCGCGGCGCGGGCTACGCCTACGCGACCAGCGCGGTCATGCCCAACCCCTGGAACACCGGCCCGACATGGGAGTTCCGGAGCCAGACGGACTACGCCGCCACCCTCGGCTAGGGCGTGTCTTTCGGATCTTGCCGGGCCCGCTCAGATTCCGGCCGTCTCGCTCCACAGCCGCGCCAGCGCCAGGTCGCCGGTCACCTCCGGCCCCGCCAGCGGCAGCCGGTTCCACAGGGCCGCGTACAGCCAGGCCGCCTCGCCCGACAGCTCGCAGTCGACCGGGTCGTCCGTGGCCCCCTGCACCGTACGGGCCGGCTCCGGCGACAGGTGCACGGTCCACACCGCACCCGTGTCGACGGCCCTGACCCGCAGCACCCGGGGCTCCGGGGTCCGCACCCGGCTGCGCGGCCGCGCGTGGAAGCCGGTCAGCAGCTCGTCCACCCCGTCCTCCGCGAACTCCGGAGCCACCGGCGAGAACGCGACACCGAGCGCCGCCTCCGCGTCCATCCGGTGCACGGCCGTCTCATGGGCCTGCCGCCGCGCCCAGAACGCCAGCGGCGAGGGCGGGGCCGTTGGGAGGAAGGTCCAGCACTGCACATCGGCCCGGGCCTCGCCCAGGGTCCGGACCAGGGCCGCGTGCCCCTCGCGGAACCAGGCCAGCAGCTCCGCGCCGGTCAGCTCCGGCGCGTCCGGGAACGGCACCGGCTCCAGTCGCCCCTCCCCGACGAAACCGGCCGCCCAGCGGTGCACCGAGCCGGTGTGCCGCAGCAGATCGGCGACGCGCCACTGCGGACAGGTGGGCACGGGGGCGTCCGTACCGGCCCGCTCCGCCAGCTCGGCGAGCAGCTCGCCTTCCCGCTCGAGGGTCTTCACGAATTCGGTGATCTCCATGCGGGAAGTCTGTCAGCCGGCCCGCGACAATCAAGGCATGGACGGGGAACTCTTCCCGCGCGAGCGGACCGTGATCGCCCCCGGCGCCGTGCACGTGCCCGACTGGCTCGGAGCCGCGAGGCAGCGGGAGTTGCTGGCCGCCTGCCGGGAGTGGGCGCGCCCGCCCGCGGGCCTGCGTACGGTACGCACCCCCGGCGGCGGGACGATGACCGCCCGGCAGGTGTGCCTCGGACTGCACTGGTACCCGTACGCCTACGCCCGCACCGCCGTCGACGGCGACGGCACCCCGGTCAAGCCGATGCCCGGCCGGCTCGCCGAGCTGGGGCGCGAGGCGGTGGCCGCCGCGTACGGGGAGCCACCGGGGCGGGAGGTCGTGTACGACATCGCCCTGATCAACTTCTACGACGGCGACTCCCGCATGGGGATGCACCGCGACGCCGAGGAGCGGTCCGGGGCGCCCGTGGTCTCGCTCAGCCTCGGCGACTCCTGTGTCTTCCGCTTCGGTAACACCGAATCGCGCGGCCGGCCCTACCGGGACGTGGAACTGCGCAGCGGTGACCTGTTCGTCTTCGGGGATTCGAGCCGACTGGCCTATCACGGGGTGCCGAAGGTCCTGCCGGGCACGGGCCCGCAAGGGCTCGGGCTCACCGGCCGGCTGAACATCACGCTCCGGGTCGGCGGGCTCGGCTAGCGGGAGGCGTCCGGCACCCTCCGATCATGCGAGGATCGGGTGCATGAACGGCAACGGGGCCCCACCGCGGGTGGGGGATGTGACCACGGTGTCCACGGCTTCCACGGCTTCCACGAGGACCAAGCTGGAGCGGGGCCGTGGCGCTCTCGGCCCGGCGCTGGAGCTCGTCCACACCGGCCGCGCCCCGACCCGCGCCGTCCTGACGGCCGAGCTCGGGGTCACCCGCGCGACCGCCGGAGCGGTCGCAGCCGAGCTGGAGGCGCTCGGGCTGATCCGGGTCGACTCCCGCCCCGGGGGCGCGGGCGGTACCCAGGGCCGCCCCTCGCACCGGCTCTCCGTGGACGAGAACGGCCCCGTGGCGCTGGCCGCGCAGGTGCACCCGGACGGCTTCCGGGCCGCGCTGGTCGGCCTCGGCGGCCGGATCGTGGCCACCGCCCCCGGCAAGGTCACCGTCTCCGCCGACCCGGCGCAGGTGCTCGGCGCGGTGGTGGAGGCCGGAGCCGCGCTGCTCGCGGAGACCGGCCGCCGCTGCGTCGGCGCGGGACTCGCGGTCCCCTCGGCGGTCGCGGAACCGGAGGGCACGGCGCTGAACCCGCTGCACCTGGCCTGGCCGGCCGGTGCTCCCGTACGGGCCATCTTCGCGCAGTGCGTGAAGGCCGCCGGGATCGACGGCCCCGCCCTGACCGGGAACGACGTCAACCTCGCCGCCCTGGCCGAGCACCGGCACGGCGCCGGGCGCAGCGCCCAGCACCTGCTGTGCGTGGCCACCGGTCACCGCGGGGTCGGCGGAGCACTGGTGCTGGACGGCCGTCTGCACAGCGGTAGTTCGGGCCTGGCCCTGGAGGTCGGCCACCTCACCGTGAACCCCGAGGGGCGCGCCTGCCACTGCGGCGGCCGCGGCTGCCTGGACGTGGAGGCGGACCCGCTGGCCTTCCTCACCGCGGCGGGGCGCACCCCGGGCCCCGAGGTGTCGCTGCTCCAGCAGGCCCGTGACCTGCTGCGTGACGAGCCCGCGGAGCCGGCCGTACGGGCGGCCACGGAGGAGCTGATCGACCGGCTCGGGCTCGGCCTCGCGGGGCTGGTGAACATCCTGAACCCGGACCGGATCATCCTGGGCGGGCTGCACCGGGAGCTGCTCCACGCAGACCCGGAGCGGCTGCGCGCGGTGGTCGCGGACCGCAGCCTGTGGGGGCGCAGCGGGAGCGTGCCGATCCTGCCGTGCACCCTGGACCACAACAGCCTGGTCGGCGCGGCGGAGCTGGCGTGGCAGCCGGTGCTCGACGACCCGCTGGGCGCCCTGGGCGCCGCGGCCTAGCCCGGTCGGCACAAGCTGTCGGACCAGCCCTGCCGGCCCGGCGCTGTCGGGCCGGCGCTGACGGGCCGGCGCTGTCGGGCCCGGCCGTGTCGGCCCGGCGCCGTCGGCGCGGCCCCGGGCGGCTGCGGCGGCCGTGCGCTACCCGGGCCTGGCGCCGACCGACGCCGCCACCGACAGGCCTGCCGAGATGGCGGCCGGGTCCACGGCGACGAGTGCGGTCCGGGCGGGTTCTCGTACGGGCTTGGTCGCGATCCGAACCGGACGTGCCGGAGCCACGGGCGTGGGGGCCGCCGTGAGGGAGAACCACACCACCTTGCCCTGACCGTCCGACTGGTGCCGGGCGCCCCAGGCCTCGCTGACCGCCTCCACGAGCGCGAGCCCGCGCCCGCAGGTCTCCAGCGCGTCCGACGCCGCCTGCCGGAGCACCGGAAGCCGCGGATCACTGTCGATGACGGAGACCGTGAGCCGGCCGAGGCGGAATTCGATCTCGACGGTGCAGGTCTTGTCCGGCTGCGCATGGAGGTGGACGTTGCTGAGCAGTTCCGTCACGCCGAGCGCCGCCCGGTCTATGAGCGGATCGAGCTGCCAGTGGCGCAATTGCGCGGAAACGATCCGGCGGATCTGCCCTATGCGCGACGGCAGGGCCTGCAGTTCGACGACGCAGTGTCTGCGGGAATGACTGATCACGGCTGCGACTCCCCGACATGAGTGTTACGGGTGCTGCACCCTCGGTAATGCTCCACCAGGGTCACTCACGGTGCCCCACAGCGCAACCGAACGCGATCGAAAGCGATCCGCATGGAAACCCAAAGTGACTGTTTGTGCAGGTGAGCGAGGTACATTGCGAAAGCAGGGGGCGAATACACGCACGAAGGAGCACGGCGCATGAGCACCACCGGCACCAGCGGAACGACGGGCCCCAGCGGCACCAGCGACACGACCGGCACCCGCGGCGTGACCGGCACCCGCGGAACGACGGCCACGACCATCGACGTCGACCGCAGCGACGCGGGCTACCGCGCCTGGCTGAAAGAAGCCGTCCGCAAGGTCCAGGCCGACGCCAACCGTTCGGCGGACACCCACCTGCTGCGCTTCCCGCTCCCCGAGGCGTGGGGCATCGACCTCTACCTCAAGGACGAGTCCACGCACCCGACGGGCTCCCTCAAGCACCGCCTCGCGCGATCGCTGTTCCTGTACGCGCTGTGCAACGGCTGGATCCGCCCCGGCCGCCCGGTGATCGAGGCCTCGTCCGGCTCCACCGCCGTCTCCGAGGCCTACTTCGCCAAGCTGATCGGCGTCCCGTTCATCGCCGTCATGCCGCGCACGACGAGCCCGGAGAAGTGCCGCCTCATCGAATTCCACGGCGGCGAATGCCACTTCGTGGACGACTCGATGAAGATGTACGAGGAGTCGGCGGAGCTCGCCGCCCGCACCGGCGGCCACTACATGGACCAGTTCACGTACGCGGAACGGGCCACCGACTGGCGGGGCAACAACAACATCGCGGAATCGATGTACCAGCAGCTGAAGCTGGAACGTTTCCCCGAGCCCGCCTGGATCGTGGCGACCGCCGGCACCGGCGGCACCTCCGCGACGATCGCCCGCTACGTGCACTACATGCAGCACGACACCCGCATCTGCGTCCCGGACCCGGAGAACTCCTGCTTCTTCGACGGCTGGACCAACAACGACCCCCACGCGAGCAGCGATTGCGGCTCGCGCATCGAGGGCATCGGGCGGCCGCGGATGGAGCCGAGCTTCGTGCCGGGCGCCATAGACCGGATGATGAAGGTCCCGGACGCGGCGAGCGTCGCCGCCTGCCGCGCGCTGGAGACGGCCATAGGGCGCAAGGCGGGCGGTTCGACGGGAACCGGCCTGTGGAGCGCCCTGAAGATCATCTCGGAGATGGTGGCCGAGGGCCGTCAGGGCAGCGTCGTCACCCTGCTCTGCGACCCGGGCGACCGCTACCTGGACAAGTACTACTCCGACGCGTGGCTGGCGGCGCAGGGCCTGGACATCGCCCCGTACACGAAGACCATCGACACGCTGCTGACGACGGGAGCCTGGCGCGAGCCCACGGCCTGACGCGAGCGCTCGGGCGGCTGACGCGAGCGCTCGGTCGGGCGCGTTCCCGTCGGCCGGACTACTGATCCGCCCCGCGCCGCCGGATGGTGAGCCGTGCGTCCAGGGCGCGGACCGCCGTGCGGAAGGAGTGGCCCAGGCCCGGGCGGGCGGCGGTCAGGGCCAGTCGGAAGGGGGCCGGGCCGTCCGCCGCGAAGGTCCAGCGGACGTGCGTGCCCGAGCCCGCGGGCGTCAGCCGCCATTCCTCCAACAGGGCGCGGACACCCGGGGTGTTGGTCTCGTCCACCCGGTACGCGTACCGCTTCTCGGGATCCGCCGCCATGATCGTCTCCTGGAAGCGCACCCCGCCCACCAGCCTGACCTCGCGGCCCGCGCCCCCGTGCGTGGGACGGGCCAGGGTGACCGCCCTGAACCACCGCGGCCAGCCCTCGACTTCCTCGGCCAGCGCCTGGTAGACGGCCTCGGGCGGCGAGGCCAGCTCGGCGGCGAACGTCAGCCGTACGGGGGCGTCCTCGATGAAGTCCAGCCCCACCGGACGGAGTCGGCGAGCCATGGCGTTACCCCCTGCGAGGTGTGGAATCGGGTGCGGGCCACCCTAACTGTCTGACCGTCAGATGTCCGCTCCGTGGCCGAAACGCGCGGCATGGGGACTGGGCATACGGTCCGCGGCACGCCATGCTGGAGCCCGCGCCCATCCCGCCCCGCGAGCGGAGGCCGCTGTGCCGCCCAGCCCGACAGACCCGCCCCTCGCCCTCGAACTCCTGGTCCACGGAGTCGCCGGCGCCGCCCCCGCCGAGCTGCTCGGCGACCCGCGCACCGTGCGCGTCACCGGCGACTCCACGGCGGCCGTCTTCCGCCGCACCGAGGACGCCGACGCCGAAGCCCACCCCGAGCGGTACACCGGGCGGCCCGTTCCCGAGGCCTACTGCTGGTCCCGGCTCACCTCCGGCAACGGCGCCCGGGCGCTGTGGCTGCTGCTCCTGCCCTTCATGGTGGCCAACCTCGCCCACTGGGCCCGGCCGGCCACGCCCGCCGCGGACCCCGCAGCGCGCGAGGTACGCACGTACGGGGTGCTCGTACGGATCCTCGCGCTCAGCCTGACCGTGCTGCTGATCGCGGCCGCCTGCGAGGTCGCGCTCGACCTGTTCGCCTGGCAGTGCGCGGGCTCGGGCACCTGCACCGGCTCCCGCTCCCGGCTCGGTTTCCTCGCGCCCGGCGGCGGCTGGTGGGCCCAGCCCGGGCGCCGCCTCGCCCTCGCCGCCGTGGTGCCGGCCGCGCTGACCGGGCTGCTCTGGTTCCTGTCGAACCGGACCTGGAGCGCCTACGAGTCCCAGCCACCGCCGGCCGGAGCCGCCGACCCGGACACCGCATCGGACTCCACGCCCGCGCTCGGCCGCCCCGGATTCTGGTACGGGCGACGGCTCGTGGCCCGGCTGCGCGCCGCCCACACCGCCGCCGGGCTGCTCACCGTGGCCGCGGCCGTCGCCGCACCCACCGCCCGCCACGACCGCCGCGCCGAAGCCCCCGTACTCGAAGCCGTCGGCTGGGCTCTGGAGGCGCTGCTCGTCGCCGGGGGGCTCACCGTGGCCTGGGTGGTCTGCCGGCGCGGCCGTACCGAGGCCCGGGCCGACCACCGGCTCGACCGGGCCGCCACCACCCTGCTGCCCGGGGCCGCCCTCACGCTCCTCGCCGCCGTCCTCCTTTACGCCTGCTGGTCACGCCCCGGCTGGACCTCCGCCGGGCGGCTCCCCGGGGACTTCGCCTTCGGTGTGCTCATGCTGGGCCAGGGCGTCTGCGTGCTCGCCCTCGCCGCGGTCGCCGCCCGCCTGCACCGCCGGGCCCCCGATCCGGCCGCCTCCCTGCACGGCCTGGGCGGGCCCGCCATCGCCATGCTGGGCTGCGCGCTCGGCGGAGTGATGTCCGGCGGGGTCGCGCAGCGCGTCGCCGACTGGCTGGACGGGGGCGCCACCCCCGGGATGGCCGGGACGCCGCTGCCCGGGCCGCCCGTGCTGCTGTCCTGGCAGGCCGCTGTGCTGCCCCCGCTGCTCCTCGTCCTGGCCCTGCTCGCCGCCTGGTTCGCGGTGCGCGGAGCCCGGGCCAGGCACAGGCTCGCCCGGACGATCGCCGCCGAGTACCCGGGAGAGGCCCCCGACCGGTCCCGGAGCCGCCGGATCGCGGGGGCCCGGGCCGCCGCCGCGCTCACCGACTCCGCGCCGTGGTTCGTGGCGGCCGTCTCCGGGATCACCCTGCTGCTCGGCGCGGGGGCACTCGCCGGAGCCTGGATCGGCGGGCAGGTCCCGGGCGAAGCCGCCCGCGGGAGCGGCCCGTTCCTGGAGACCGCCGCCCGGGCCGCCCAGGACAGCGGCTCATGGCTCATCGGCTTCGGCTTCGTCCTCTTCGTCACCTGGGGCCGGCGCGCCTACCGGGATCCCGCCGCCCGCCGCACCATCGGCATCCTGTGGGACGTCGGCACCTTCTGGCCGCGCGCCGCCCACCCCTTCGCACCGCCCTGCTACGCCGAGCGCGCCGTCCCCGACCTGACCTGGCGGATGACCGGCTGGACCGGCCGAACCGGCGGACGCCTGGTGATCTCCGGCCACTCCCAGGGCAGCGTGCTCGCGGCGGCCGCCGTCTGGCAGCTGCCGCCGCCCGTCCGCCGCCGGGTCGCCCTGCTCACCTACGGGTCCCCGCTCGGCCGCCTCTACGGCCGCTGGTTCCCCGCCTACTTCGGGCCGGGTCCGCTCACCGCGCTCCACCACGAGATCGACTGCTGGCGCAACCTGTGGCGGGCCACCGACCCCATCGGCGGCCCGGTGCTTCCCGCCGCCCCGCAGGACGTGGACCGCGGCCCGCTCGCCGACCCGGTCGCCTACGGCCGCAGCTCCCGCCACCCGCTGCCCGCGCCGATCCTGGGCCACTCCGACTACCAGGCCGATCCCGCCTTCGCCGCCGAACGCGACGCCCTGCTCGCGCGCCTGGACCCGGCGGCGCGTGCCTCCGGTACTCCTCCGGAGGCAGCCGGTGGAGTACCGGGTCAGCGGCTCAGCAAGGCGCCGGCTGGGCAGCCAGGGCCGGAAGATCCGCCGGGAACAGCAGGGTGAGCTCGTCCGTGCTCGGCTCCGACAGCTGAGCCACCCGCCCCGCGTGCCGCTCGACCATCGACTCGAAGGTCTGGCGCGCGGTGCGCCCGTTGCCGAAGGCCGGTCCCTTGGGCAGCTCCGTGAAGTACGTCAGCAGCGCCTCGGACGTGCCGTCCCCGAGCCGGTACTCGTGCTCCTCCGCCTGCTGCTCCACGATCCGCAGTAGTTCCCCGGGCCCGTAGTCGCCGAAGGTGATGGTCCGGGAGAACCGAGAGGCCACCCCCGGGTTCACGGTCAGGAAACGGTCCATCTCCGCCGTGTACCCGGCGACGATCACCACCACCGCCTCCCGGTGGTCCTCCATCAGCTTCACCAGCGTGTCGATCGCCTCGCGCCCGAAGTCCCGGCCCGAGTCCTCCGGCGCCAGCGCGTACGCCTCGTCGATGAACAGCACCCCGCCGCGCGCCCGGTCGAAGGCCTCCTGCGTACGGATCGCGGTGGATCCGATGTGCTCGCCGACCAGGTCCACGCGGGACACCTCCACCAGGTGCCCGCGCTCGAGCACCCCGAGGGAGGCGAGGATCTCCCCGTACAGCCGGGCGACCGTGGTCTTGCCCGTGCCGGGGGAGCCGGTGAAGACGAGGTGCCGGCGCACCGAAGCCGCCTTGAGGCCCGCCTGCTGCCGCCGCCGGCCCACCTCGATCATGTCGGTGAGCGCGCGCACCTCGCGCTTGACGCTGTCCAGCCCGACCAGCGCGTCGAGCTGGCCCAGCACCTCGCCGGAGCCCCGGGCCGCAGCCGGGCCGCCGTCCCGCACGTCCTGAACCTCCGCCGACCGCGCCACGGGAACCTCCGCCGCCTGCTGTGCGGGACTCTGCGCCGCGCCGACTGTACGGATCCCCGCCCGCGCCCCGGCGAAGGCGCCGCCCGAGGCCGTCTGTGGCACCGGCCGGGTGCCGGACGCGTCGCCCGTGCAGTCCTCGGCGACCGGCCCGTCCTCCGGGAACTCGTACCCCCCGCGCGCACAGCGCTCGGTGTGGCAGCGGGCGAGGGTGGTGCGGCAGCCGTCGAGGATGTGGAACCCGAAGCCGGCACTGCCCGTCACCCGGCAGGCCGTGAAGGTGCCGCGGCCGCCCGCCGACACGTAGAAGCCGGCTTCGGCGGGGGAAGTGACCGTGCACCGCTCCAGGGTGGGGTCGGCGCCCTTGGTGACGATCACACCGGTCTGCACGGCGTCGATGGTGCAGTTGGCGAGGGTGCCGCCGCTGCCGTGGTCGCGGAACCACGCCCCGGTGGCCGCCTCCCGGATCCGGCAGTCGTCGAGCTGCGCGGTGGCCCCGTCGCTCACCGACACCGCGGTGTTGCGCACCTGGGACAGATCGCTGTCCACCACGTCGACGCGCGAACCCCGGTCCAGCACGAACAGTGCGTCCGGCACGTCGTGGACCCGGCAGGAGTCGAGGGAGGCGGTGGCCCCGTCGCTGATCCACACCGCCGGATAGTCGCCCGTGCTGTCGTGGATCTCGCAGGACTCCGCGTCGACCCTGGTGCCCGGATCCCACACCGACAGCCCGTTGCGCCCGAAGCGGCGCACCGTGGTGCGGCTGAGCGTGAGCACCGAACGGGACCGCAGGTCGACCGCGTTCTCGGGGATGTCGTGGATATCGCAGCCGGCCAGGGTGAGTACCGCGTCGGTGTCGAGCGTGACCCCGTCGGCGGAGGTGCGGTGCACCGAGCAGTCCGTGAGCCGGGCCGTGGCGCGGGCGGCGATCTGCACCCCGCTGCCCTTGATCTCGTACACCTCGCAGCCCAGCGCCTCCAGGCCCGATCCCTCGCCGGTGACCCCGATGCCCGCGCCCGTGGCGTGGTGGATCCGGCAGCGCTCCAGGCGCGGGCGGCCGCCGCCGCGCACCGAGATCCCGGTCTGTCCGGCGGCCACGACCTCGCACTCCTCGAACACCCCGCCGCCGCCGTCCAGTACGGCGATCCCCACCCCGGTCGGATTCTCCACGGTGCACCGCCGCACGAGGGGCCGGGCCCCGCTGCCGCGCACCTCGATGCCGGCCGCCGACCGGGTGCTCACCCGCAGGTCGGTGAGCTCGGGGGCGCCGTCCTCCACCAGCAGCGCGGGAGCCGCCCGGTCCTGGCCCTCCAGGTGCAGGTCCTGGACCACGGCCGAGGCGCGCACGGTCAGCGCGACCCCGTCGGGCGGGGCGATCCGCACTGACCCCAGCCCGCCCTCGGGCCCGCGCAGGGTCACGGCGTGGTCGAGTACCAGGTTCTCCCGGTAGGTGCCGGGGGAGATGGACAGCACGTCCCCGTCGCCCGCGACGGCCAGAGCCGCAGCCAGCGTCGGATATTCACCGGAGCGGCGCCGCCACCGCGAAGCCCCGCCGTGCGTCACCTGGACCGCGCCCTGAGCCATGGTGCTGTCGTGCCCCCACCCTCGTACTCGCCGGGCCGCCGATGCGGCCGGTCTGGTCTGGCCGGTCCACCGTAGCGCGCGCGGGGCCCGTGAGTTGCCAGGTCAACTGCCCGCGCCCGCCCTGCCCCAGTCCGGCCCGGCCGCCGCCCACGCACGGTCCAGGCGTATGTACCGCCGATGCACGAGCCTTCGTACGACCAGCCGGCGGACCGTCTCGGCCAGCGCGGCTGCCGCGAGCGCGGCGGCCAGGCCGACCATCCCCGCGTGGAGGGCGGCCGCGGACGGGTCGAGAGGCTGCCCGACCAGCCGGCCGCGCGCATCGGTCCATATCCGGAACTGCTCGCCGGGGCGCGGCGGTTCCTCGGCGGCCGGCACCGTCCCCTGATGGCTGCTGCCGTCGGGCGCGGTCCACAAGGCCACGACCTGGGTGCGGTGCGGCGCCGTCTTCTGCGCCGAGGGATCGGCGGACGCGTCCGGGGCCGGCTCCGGGGCCGGCCGGACCACCACCGCCGGAACGAGATGCCGCTCCTGCCGCTGCTCGAGCGCGGCCCGCTGCAACGTCCCGTCCACCTGTATGCCCGCGACGCAGCCGATGGCCGGAGCCAACAGCACCACGCACACCAGCGCGGCGAACGCCACCCACGCCTCGAAGAGATCGGTCGGCCGGCGCAGCGGATTGCGCCGCCAACGCCACACTCCCATTGCTGTCCACACGGTCCCGGCTCCCCCTACTTGCGCCAGCCATCCGTCTGCCTGCGCGTCCCAGCCTCCCGCACGGCCCCGGGACGCGCATTCCGGGACGCGCGAGACATGTGTCACCGGTGCCGGTCCCGCACGGTGTCCACGTGTCCTGACTGATCCAACGGTGTGGTCGCACCGGTGGTTCCAGTCCGGGGGCCGAGCCCCTCGAAGGTGTCATTCCGTACGGGCCGTTCCAGGTGGGTCATTCAAGGACGCGGACCTCGTCGCCGACGCGCACGGTGCCCAGTCGCACCGGCACCAGCTGCCGCCCGAAGGCCAGGGACTTGCCGATCCGCCGGTGCGCCGCCAGGGTCTTCAACGGCTCCTTGCCCCGCTCCGCCGTCCGCTGGTCGGTGGTGGTGACGATGCACCGCCCGCACTCCCGGACCCCGCGGAACACGGCGTCGCCGATCGCGATGCGCCGCCAGCCGTCCTCCGCCCACGCCTCGGCCCCGGCCACCACCACATTGGGGCGGAAACGGTTCATCGGCAGCGGACCCTCCTGCGGATGGTCCCCTTGCGCGATCAGCGCGTTGAGCGCGTCCAACGAGGCCAGGGTCGTGATCAGCAGGGGGTACGCGTCGGCCAGGCTCACCGTCTCGCCCGGCAGCGCGTAATCCGGGTCCACGGGCCGCCGTACGGCCGGATCGTCCAGGTGCACCAGCCGCGCCGGCACCCCGAGGTACGCGCTGAACCAGTCGGCCGCGGCGCTCGCCGCGACCACGGTCTCGATCTTCTTCCCGAACAGCACGACCGGCTCCAACACCCCCGGTCCGGGCACCTCCACGAGCAGCTCCGGCATGCCGGGCGCCGACAACGCGATCCCGCCACCGCCCACCGGGCGCGCGGCCGCCAAGGCCAGCCGCGGCTGCTGGCGTTGGGTGATCACCGTGCCCCCGGTGTCGACCAGCGCCCAGCGCCGGTCCCCGGACAAGCCCCAGGGCTCCACGGCCACCTCGTCGGGAGCGGTCCCCGCTACCGATTTGACGGGATGGACGTGAAGCGCCTGGACATGCAAGTTCGACATGGGGGCATCCTGCCAGCCGCCCCCTCCACCGCCCCAGCGGGTTTCCGTGCCTCCGTCAGTAGCCGCGCCCCTGGTACGGACGGCCGTACGGGTCCTCGTACGCGGCGGCCGGCACCGGCGTGGGAGCCGCCATCGGGCGCGGGGCGGCCGGACGCATGGCCTCGTACCCGGTGGCCGCGGCGACCGGACGGGGCTGCTGCGGCTGGGGCTGCGGTACGTATTGGCCGCGGGCCATCTGTTGCTGCTGGGGGATGTACGGCGCGGGCGCGTGCTGCAGCGGCATCGGCTGCTGCGTGGCCTGCTGGTACGGGTAGCCGTACGCCGGTGCCTGCTGCTGCTGCGGCATGGCCGGGGGCAGCGCGGGCATGGACGACGCGAGGGCCGGCAGGTACCCACCGCTCGAATACCCGGCACTCGGGGACTCGTAGGCAGCCGGGACGCGGATCGGGGCGATCTGCGGAGTGCCGCGTTCGGCGACGAGGGAGTCGTAGATGGGGGTGTCCGGGAAGGACGGCGCGGAGTAGTAACCGCCGCCATAAGTGGAGCGGGGGGAGGTCATGGGACCTAAGTTAAGCCCACGACTTCACCGGGTCCATAGCGAGGTGTCGTCAATACCGCCCTGACCTGCATATTCGCAGGTCAGGGCCCCACCTTTCACTTGACGTTCACGTGCACGATTCGCCACTTCCACCCCGTCTTGTTCCCACTCGTACCTACCGGTTGTGCAGTGCACCGACTTGGTGCTGACGCAGCGTCACAAGCCGGTGACCTCGGATGACGGTGTTTCGGGCAGTAGTTCGCCGTTTCAGGCGTCGCTGGGACGGGCATAGGTTCGGCCCTTCCACGCCGCACCGCGCCCCCGGTAGTGCTGCACGGCCGAGTCGACGGTCATCAACAGGTACAGCAGCGCCGTGAACGGAAGCAGCGGAGCGAGCGCCACGGGCTGCCGGCAGTACCGCAGCATCGGCACGTAGGTGCCCGCCATCAGCAGCCAGGCCAGCCCGCCGGCCCACGCGGTGGCGGGGTGCCCGGCCGCGAGCCCGGACAGCAGGGTGGCCGGGGGCACGAGGTAGACGAGCACCAGGCCCGCGACCGTCCCGGCGAGCAGGAGCGGCTGATGGCGCAACTGCGCGTAGGCGCTGCGAGAGACCATCCGCCACAGGTCACCGAGCGCGGGGTACGGGCGCACGCTGTCGACCCGCTCCGCCAGGCCGAGCCAGATCCGGCCGCCGGAACGCTGGACGGCGCGGGCGAGGGACACGTCGTCGATGACGGCCTGGCGGATGACGTCGGGCACGCCCGCCCGGACGGCGGTCTCGGTGCGCAGCAGGACACAGCCGCCGGCGGCCGCCGCGGTGCGGGCGGTGGGGCGGTTGATCCGGCGGAAGGGGTAGAGCTGGGCGAAGAAGTACACGAAGGCCGGTACGACGAGGCGCTCCCACAGGCCGACGACGCGCAGCCGGGCCATCTGGGAGACGAGGTCGAGGTCGGCGGAGGTCGCGGCGCAGACCAGTTCGCGCAGGCTGTCGGGCTCGTGCGCGATGTCGGCATCGGTGAGGAGGAGGTAGTCGGGTTCGGTGGCGTGCGCGGTGCGGGCGAGCGCGATGCCGTGGCGCAGGGCCCAGAGCTTGCCGGTCCAGCCCGGGGCGGGGTCGCCGGGGGAGGTGACGGTGAGCGCGAGCCCGGGGTGCTCGCGGGCGAGGCGCAGGGCGAGGGCGCCGGTGCCGTCAGTGCTGCCGTCGTCGACCAGGATCACCTCGGCCTCGCCGGGATAGTCCTGGGCGAGGAGGGAGGGCAGGCTGCGGGGCAGCACCTCCGCCTCGTCCCGGGCCGGGACGACGACGGCGACGGAAGGCCAGCGGGCGGGGGCGGTGCGCGGGGGCAGTCGGACGTCGGTGCGCCAGAACATGCCCTGGGCGAGGGTGAGCCAGAGCCAGGCGGCGAGGGAGGCGTAGGCCGCGCAGGCGGCGGTGAGGGTGCCCATGGCGGCAGTGTGCCGGGCCCCGCGGGGTGTGTCGCGCATCCGGCCGCCGGTGTCCGCGTGGCGGGTCCGGCGGGAGCGTCGACTAAGGTGGGCGGGGTGAAGATCGCGCTCATGGACTCCGGAATCGGCCTTCTCGCGGCGGCCGCGGCGGTGCGACGGCTGCGGCCCGACGCGGAGCTGGTCCTGTCCTCCGACCCCGACGGGATGCCCTGGGGGCCGCGGACGCCCGCCGACCTCACCGGACGGGCGCTCGACGTCGCACGGGCCGCCGCCGCGCACCACCCCGACGCGCTGATCGTGGCCTGCAACACCGCCTCCGTGCACAGCCTGCCGACCCTGCGGGCGGCACTCGAGCCCGGGATCCCGGTCATCGGGACCGTGCCCGCGATCAAGCCCGCCGCGGCCGCCGGCGGGCGCGTGGCCATCTGGGCCACTCCCGCCACCACCGGCAGCCCGTACCAGCGCGGGCTGATCGGCGAGTTCGCCGCCGGGGTCCGGGTCACCGAGGTGCCGTGCCCCGGCCTGGCCGACGCCGTGGAGGCCGCCGCCGCCGACGCCGTGACGGCCGCCGTCGCCGCGGCCGCCGCGCTGACCCCGGCCGACGTCACCGACGTGGTGCTCGGCTGCACGCACTACGAGCTGGTCGAGACCGCCATCCGGGCCGCCCTGGCCGAGCGGACGCAGGGCGCCGAGCTGGTCTTCCACGGATCCGCCGAGCCCGTCGCCGTCCAGGCGCTGCGCCGGATCGGCGCCCGGCCGGAGCCCGGTCTGCCCGCCACCGGCGGCCTGACCGTCCTGCGCAGCGGGCGCCTCGGCGCGCTGCCCGCCGCCGCGCTCGGGTACGCGGAGGGGCGGCTGCTCGCGGGCCGGGGTGTCGTCGTCGGCTGACGCCGGTCCCGGCTGACGCCGGTTTCAAGAGGCGCCGGTTTCAAGGGGCGCCGGCGGAAGCGAGGCGCCGGGCGAGCGCGCGCAGATCGTCCGCGTCCAGGACCCGGTCCCCGAACCCGGGCAGCGGCACGTGCAGTGCGGCGCTCCAGTGACCGGGTATCTCCCGCTCCCCGTACCGGGCCCCGGCCAGGGCGCCGGTCACCGCGGCCACCGTGTCGGTGTCGCCGCCCAGGTCCACAGCGGCCCGGACCGCCTCCGCGAACCCGGTGGTCGTCCGCAGGGCCCACACCGCCGAGCCCAGGCAGGGCCACACCGCCCCGTTGAACTCGGTGGCCAGGCCGGGATGCCATTCGGGGTCGAGCACCCGGCCGTAGCGCTCGCGGTGGTCCGGATGCACCGCGCCGAGCGTGGCGGGGAGGGCGGCGAGCGGATCGGCACCATCGAGGGCCACCCGGACCAGCTCGTGCAGGATGGCCGTCCCTTCCCAGGCGGCGCGGTCGCCGTGCGTCAGCGCCGCGATCCGCCGGGCGGCGTCCATGGTCCCTTCGCGCCCGGCGCCCGCGAAGTACACGGCCGAGGTGGCCGCGCGCATCAGCGAACCGTTGCCCGCCGCCCGGGCGTTGACCTGGAAGTGCAGCGCCGCGGCGAAGTTCCAGGCCTCGCCGTTGGTCAGTACGTCCTCGGTCTGGAGCCCGATGTCCTTGGGGTGCCCGGCCGCCCAGCGCTGGAACCGGCCGAAGATGTCCGGGAGTTCGAGGCCGCCGTGCTCCAGCAGGGACTCGCCGACCAGGACCGCCATCTGCGTGTCGTCCGTCGCCTCGCCCGGATCCCAGCCGCCGCCTCCGCGCATCTCCTCCCCGCGCTCACCGAACTGCCCCGGCGGACCGAATTCGTACGGCGCGCCCAATGCGTCGCCCGCCGCCGAGCCCAGTACGGCGCCCACGGCGCGGTCGAGTCGGGTCGGCACCATGGTGGTCACTGTGTCTCCTCGGGGCAGATGGTGGCCAGCAGGCCGCGGGTGAAGGCGTCCAGATCGTCCAGGCCGGCGGCCGCCAGGGTGTCCGGGGCGCCGGCCAGCAGGTGCGGGAGGGCGCCGTGCAGGGCGAGGGTGAGCGCGCGGGCGTGCTCCGGACCGGCCGGCAGCCCGGCGGCGCGCAACAGGTGCGGGTACGCCGCGAAGTCCCAGGCGGCGATGGGGTCCAGCAGCTCGGCAAGCCAGGGCCGCCGCGTCGCCTCGGTCTGGAGCTCCAGATAAGCCAGCACACGGGCCCGGCCCGGCCCGGCCACATTCCGCAGCAGCCCCGCGAGCAGCGCCGCCAGCTCCTGCGCGTCGGACGGTCCGGGCCCGGCCCCCGCCAGCGCGGCGGCCAGCGCGCGGTACTGCTCCAGGCAGCGTTCGGCCACCGCCCGCAGCAGTGCGTCGCGGGTCGGGAAGTAGTTCTTGGCCGTACCCGTCGGCACGTCGGCGGCCGCGTCGACGGCCCGGTGCGTCAGCCCCCGCCCGCCCGCGTCCGCCAGTACGGCGATGGCCGCGTCCCGCAGCCGGTCCCTCCGGTCCTGATTCACCTTGCCAGCATAACCACATCCGTGGTACCACGAATGTAGTACCACGGCCGTGGTGGTCGTGGTGGGTCGAGGTCGTAGTCGCAGTCGGGGCGGCGACGGGCGGAGGAGCCTGGCATGAGGAGCGGGAGCAGGAGCAAGAGCAGGGCTGTCGTGGTGGGTGCGGGGGTCGGCGGGCTGGCCACCGCCATCGGCCTGCGGCGCGCGGGCTGGGCGGTGACCGTGCTCGAAGGCCGGACGGCGCTCGAACGCTACGGAACAGCCTTCGGCATCCACCCCACCGCCCAGGCCGCGCTCGAGCGGCTGGGCCTGGGCGAGGCGCTGCGGGCGCACGCCGTCCCGTACCGCGATGCCCGGATCCGGCGCCCCGACGGCATGGTGCTGGCCGCCCTCCCGCTCGAGCGGATCGAACGCAAGGCGGGCCGGCCCGAACTGCTCATAGCCCGCCCGCGCCTGATCGACGCCCTGCTCGCCGAGCTCGACCGGACCGGCGGTGCGGAGATCGTCTACGGGCGGCGCCTCACCGACCCGGCCGGCCTCGAGGCCGACCTCGTCGTCGGCGCCGACGGCATCAACAGCGCGGTCCGCACCGCGTACTTCGGCCGGACCAGCGGCCCCCGCGCGATCGGCTCCGTCGCCTGGATCGGCATCGCCGGATTCGAGACCGGCGTGTACGGCGAGACCTGGGGCGAGGGCCGCTTCTTCGGGATGACCCCCGTCGAGCCCGGCCGTACAAACTGGTACGCCACCGTCCCCGAGGCCACCACCGCCGACGAGCTGCGGGACGCCTTCGCGGGCTGGCACGATCCCATCCCTCGGGTCCTGGCGGAGACCGGCCCCGCCACCTGGATCCGGTACGAGATGCGCCACCTCCACCCGGCGCTGCCCGCCTTCGTCGCGGCCGGCCGGGTGGCCCTCGTCGGCGACGCCGCCCACGCCATGACCCCCAACCTCGGCCAGGGCGCCTGCACCGCCCTGCTCGACGCCGAGGCCCTGACCCGCGCCGTCGCCGAGATCGCAGCCGTCGGACCGGGCGGGCTGCCCGCAGCCCTGCGCGCGTACGACACCGAGCGCCGCCGCAGCGCCCAGCGGGTCGCCCTCGGCTCCCGGACCCTGCACCGCTTCGTGACCGCCCGCCACCCCGGCCTGCGTGACGCGCTGGTGCGCCTGCTCCCCGGCTAGAGGGCGCGTAGGACCTCAAGTTTGGTTCAGGTCAAGGGCGGGCAGGCGCGCGGTACGTCGACTGGGCGAGAGGCGGTGGCGCGCATGCGGAACGTGAGTACGCTGCTACTCATGACGGGTCACCCCCCGGGTCCGCTCTGGACGGGCCGGGCCTCCAACCGTGTGCAGTGGCTGCTCGCAGCGGCCGGTGCGGCCTGTCTGGCGCTCGGCGTCGAACTCGCCGTCGACAACGCCTGGACCGCCGGCATCGTCCCCCTGCTCATGGCCGTGGTCGGCTGCCTCGCCGCCGGGCTCCTCATCCTCTACGGCACCCTCGCCTTCGTGCACGTGGCCGTCACCGTCGACTCCGAGGCCCTCGAGGTCCGCTGCGGCCACATCGGTGTGCCGCGCCGCAAGATCCGCCTCGCGGAGGTGAGGTCCGCCGAGTTCATCCCCCGGATCAGCCCGCAGCACTGGGGCGGCTGGGGCTACCGCTGGCGCCCCGAGAGGGGCACCGCGGTCATCGTCCGCCGCGGCGAGGGCCTGGAACTGACGCTCGACGACGGGAAGCTCTTCACGGTCACCGTCGACGACGCCGAGAACGCCGTCCGGGTCATCCGCGCCCACCTGCGCGCCCTCGCCCGCTGACGCGGACGTACACGACGTACACTCCGCCAGATGAGCAGCAGTGTCACCCGCGCGGCCGGGAACGAGCCCGCGGACCCCTCCGCCGAAGCCCGGGCAGAAGTCGCCACGGAGCCCGCGGCACCCCCCTCCGCACACCCCGCCGCCCCCGCCGCCACCGCGAAGCGGAACGGTGCCTGGCTGGTGCGGGCCCTGTGCGCCGCCGTCGCCGGGGTGCTGCTCTACCTCAGCTTCCCGCCCCGCCCTCTGTGGTGGCTGGCGCCCCTCGCCCTCGCGCTGCTGGCCGGCTGTCTGCGCGGGCGCCGAGCCCGGGCGGGCTTCGGGCTCGGGTTCCTCGCCGGCCTCGGCTACCTGCTGCCGCTCCTCGTCTGGACCGGCGAGGAGGTCGGCCCCGTGCCCTGGCTGGCGCTGGCCGCCCTCGAGGCCGTCTTCATCGGCCTGACCGGGCTCGGCATCGCCCTCGTCAGCCGGCTCCCGGCCTGGCCGTGGTTCGCCGCCGCCGTCTGGGTCGCGGGTGAGGCGCTTCGGGCCCGCGTCCCCTTCGGTGGATTCCCCTGGGGCAAGCTCGCCTTCGGCCAGGCCGACGGCGTCTTCACCCCGCTCGTCGCGCTCGGCGGCACCCCGCTGCTCTCCTTCGCCGTCGCCCTCTGCGGATTCGGGCTGTACGAAGCCCTGCGCACCGCCCTCGACCACCCCCGCCGGGCAACCGCCGCGCTGGCCGCGCTCACCGTCGTCGCCCCCATCGGCGCCGCTCTCGCCGCCCGGCCGCTGGTCTCCGACGCGGCCGAGGACGGCGCCGTCGTGGCCGCCGTCATCCAGGGCAACGTGCCGCGTCTGGGCTTCGACTTCAACGCCCAGCGCCGCCAGGTCCTGGACAACCACGCCAAGCGCACCGAACAGCTCGCCGAGGACGTCAAGGCGGGCCGCGTCCCGAAGCCCGACTTCGTGGTCTGGCCGGAGAACTCCTCCGACCTCGACCCGTACTCCCAGCCCGACGCCTACGCCGTCATCGACAAGGCGGTCAAGGCCATCGGCGTGCCCGTGGCCATCGGCGCCGTGGTGGCCCCCGAGACCGGTCCGCTGCGCAACACGATGATCCTCTGGGACCCGGTGAAGGGCCCCACCGAGACCTACGACAAGCGCAAGATCCAGCCCTTCGGCGAGCGCATCCCGATGCGCTCCGTGGTCCGGCTCTTCAGCTCCGACGTGGACCGGGTGCGCCGCGACTTCGGCCCCGGCAAGGACCCCGGCGTGTTCGACATGGCCGGAAGCGGCATCGGCATGGTCACCTGCTTCGAGGCCGCCTTCGACGACGCCGTCCGCTCCACCGTCCGGGACGGCGCCCAGGTCATCGCCGTACCCAGCAACAACGCCACCTTCGGCCGGAGCCAGATGACCTACCAGCAGCTCGCCATGGACCGGATCCGCGCCGTCGAGCACAGCCGGACCGTCCTCGTACCGGTCACCAGCGGGGTGAGCGCGGTGATCCGCCCCGACGGGACCATCGTGCGGCAGACGGAGATGTTCACCGCGGACGCGCTGGTCACCGAGATCCCGCTGCGTTCCACCGAGACCCCCGCGACCAGGCTCGGACCGCTGCCCGAGTACGCGCTGCTCGTCCTCGCCGCGGCCGGGTTCGGCTGGACCCTGACCCGCCGGATCCGCGCCCGCCGGGCCGCGGCGTAAGGGGCCGGTCGGGGCCGTAGGGTCGGGGGATGACCACACCCGATTTCATCCGCGAGATCCGCGCCACCGCCGGGCACCGGCTGCTCCTGCTGCCCGGCGTCACGGCCATCGTCGTCGACGACCGGGGCCGGGTGCTGCTCGGCCGGCGCTCCGACACCGGACGGTGGTCCGTGGTCGGCGGAATCGCGGAACCGGGGGAGCAGCCCGCCGAGACCGCCGTGCGCGAGGTGTACGAGGAGACCGCCGTGCGGTGTGTACCCGAGCGCGTGGTCCTCGTCCAGATGCTCGCCCCCATCACCTACCCCAACGGCGACGTCTGCCAGTTCCAGGACATCACCTTCCGCTGCCGGGCGACCGGCGGCGAGGCGCGCGCGAACGACAGCGAGTCGCTGGAGGTGGCCTGGTTCGAGGTGGACGCGCTGCCGCCGCTGGAGCAGTTCGCCCTGGACCGCATCCACCGAGCCCTGCGCGACGAGCCGACCTGGTTCGAGGTCCCGGTCGGGATCACGGAGTAGTCCGCACGGCGGCGGAGTCAGCCGGCGTCCGAGGCCTCGCGGTAGAGCTCCACCGCCTGGTCGCCCATCAGCGCGCTGTACGAGACCTCCGGCACGGTGCCGCCGCCCTCGTGGCCGCCGAGCACCCCGGCCAGGGCGCCGTCCACCAGCCAGGGGCTGCCGCTGGTGCCGCCGCTGAGGTCCGGGCACTCGATGCGGCGCTGGGTCTGCGAGAACAGGGCGGTGGTGTTGGCGCAGCGCAGCGGAGCCTCCTCGCTGCGCGGGTACCCGATGACGGTCACCGTGGCCTCGGCCGGCTGCTCCGCGGCGACCGGGAAGCCGCCGACGAGGTCCTCGACCGGCTCGGACCGCCCGCCGTCCACCGGGGCCACGGTCGCGAAGGCGATGTCGTCGTCCGGGTCCTCGCCGTCCGTCCAGCCCGGGGCCACGTACACGCCCGTGAGCTTCCACGTACCATACGGGGCCTCGCCGTCCCGGTAGCCCGGTGCGAACACGGTGGTGTCAGGGTCGTCCAGGCAGTGCGCGGCGGTGGCGATGACATCGCGGTCGTCGCTGCGCACCACCGCGGCGGTGCAGAAGTGCCCGCCGTCGAGCCCTCCCGCGAACAGCGCGCCCACCCGGTCCGCCGTGGCGTCCGGCACGGCCTGCGCGGTGACGCCGAGCGGCGGCTCGGCCGCGGCGTCGGGCACGTCCACACTGAGCAGCGCGGCCATCGCGGCCAGCGCCGCCAGGATCCGGAACGCCCGCCGGGCATGAGCACGGCCGACCGCTCGGGGCTGGGGGAGCATGCGGTGGATCATGTCTCGACCCTGCCCGGCGAACCTATGTCCGGAGCCCGTTATTCCGTATGAATCAGCTGTGAATCCGGTGCACGCGGTGTGAAGCCCCTGCGGGCGGGCCGGGTGCTGCCCGCACGAGCTCTACCCGAGACGCTCGTACACGGTCACGCGGCGGCCCCGGACCTGCCGGTCCTCCACCACCGTGAACCGCTCCCGCAGGACGGCGGCTTTCGCCTTGTCGCGCTCCGCCGACGCCGGCTTGGCGACCTTCGCCGCGTCCGTGACCAGCAGCACCCGCCGCTGACCGAGCAGCGCCGCCCGGATCCCGGCCGGATCGGACTCCTCGCCCTTGAGGGTGTCCGAGGCGACGGGGGTGCTCGCCAGGGCGATGTCGGCCAGGCCGGTGAAGGCGTCGGGGGAGACCAGCGCGGTGTCCCGGCGGGCGGCCGGGACGAACAGCACCGCGTCCCCGTCCCGCTTCAGCCGTGCCACCTCCCCGGCCACGGCCAGGACGTCGTCGACCCGGCTCGCCGGGGCCCGCTTGCCCAGCTCCACCGGCAGCAGGGCCAGGGCCGCGACCCCGACCACGCCGGGCACGAGCAGGTCCGCCGCCGTGGGGAAGCGGGGCGCGCAGGCCCGTACGGCAGCGCCCAGCGCGGCGCCGATCAGCAGCGCCAGGCCCACCATGGAGAACAGCACGTACCGGTCCAGGAACAGCGGCTGGACCAGCGACAGCCCGGCCAGCCCCAGCTGGGGCACCGCCAGCAGCGGCAGCCCGACCGCCGCCGCCGACAGCCGCGCCCGGTCGGGGCGGTCCGCCCACGCGCCGAGGCCGCCGATCGCGAGGAGGATTCCCGGCCCGATCAGCATGTGCCAGGTCAGCGGCGGTATCCACGACACCTGGTCGGACTGTCCCCGGCTGAACAGGATCAGCGGCAGCGCCCCCGCCACCGCGCCCGCACCGTACGCCGCCCAGCGCAGCCACACCCCGCGCCCGGCCCGCACCCACCACAGCGTCACGGCGTGGGCGGGCAGGATCAGCAGCGACAGCCAGTTCAGCAGGGCGCAGACCAGCACGGTGATCCCGTACGCCGTCCAGCGCGGCCAGGCCCGCCGCCCGGGCCGGCCGGGCTGCTGGGACAGCAGCGACACCAGCAGCAGGGTCGACAGCCCGGCTCCGGCCGCGACCAGCGCGTACGGCCGGCCCTCCTGGAGGTAGAACTGCACGGCCGGCAGCAGCCCGAGGGCCAGCCCGGCGCCGAGCCCCGCCCAGAACCCGGCGAGGCGCCGCCCGATCAGCGCCACGCACGCCGCGGCGGCGGCGACCGCCAGCACGGACGGCAGCCGCAGGGTCGTCGTACTCGCCCCGAAGACCCCGAAGAGGCCGTGCATCAGCAGGTAGTACAGCCCGTGCACGGCGTCGACGTTCCCGAGCATGGCCCAGATCTCGCCCGCCGGCCGCCCGGCCACCTGCCAGGTCGCCGCCTCGTCCCGCCACACGCTGTCCTGGCGGGAGAGCCCCCACAGTCCGAGCGCCAGGGTCCAGAGGAACGGGACGAGCCAGGTGAGATGCCCGCGTCGGGCCGCGGATATGTGGCAAAGCATGAAGGTGCTGGGATCCTCGGTCTGGTGTTCGGGCGGAAGCCACCAGTCTATGGACGACACGGACGGTTTCCGGACCGGCTGTTGTGCACCGCGGAGCGTGATCGTCCCGCCCGCCCGCGCCTAGCCTCGCCGCAGGAGCACGAACGAGGGGCGGTACCCGGTGAACTGGCTCATCCACGACTACCGCGAGAGCGATCTCGCAGCGGTGGTCCACCTGATCGACACCACAGCCGAACTCGGCCAGGAGTCCGTCTTCTCGCTCGCCGAGTGCATCAGCGCCCTCACGGACCGGCAGCCCTGCGTGGTCGCCGTCCACCAGGGCGTGCCGATCGGCGCGGCCCTCGCCTGCGTCACCGGGGAGCGCGCCTGGGTGATGCGCATCGCGATCGCCGCGGGCTGGCGCGGCCGGGGCCTGGCCAGCGCCCTCCTCGTCGAGCTGGAGCGGCGGCTCATCGCGGCCCGCGTCGGCCGCATCGCGTACGTCCTTCCCGAGGAGGACCTGCTCGGCGAGGGGCTGCTCAACGCCGGGTACACCCGGCAGCCCGCCGTCGCCTACTTCGAGAAGACCGAGCCGCTGCACGGACCGGCCGCGGGCCTCCTGGACGACCTCGGCGGCCGCTTCCTGCCCAACGACCTGTGGGCCAAGGTCGCCGGCATGGAGCGGGAGAAGGACCTCATCGAGCGCCGGGTGGTGCTGCCGCTCGCCGAACCGGAGCGGGCCGCCTCGCACGGTGTGCGGCCGCCGCGCGCCATCACCCTCTTCGGGCCGCCCGGCACCGGCAAGACCACCTTCGCCCGGGCCATCGCCTCCCGGCTCGGCTGGCCCTTCGTGGAACTGCTGCCCTCCCGGCTCGCCGACGAGGGCAACCTGGCCGCCGCGCTGCGCGACGCCTTCGCCCGGATCGCCGAGCTGGAACGGGTGCTCGTCTTCATCGACGAGGTCGAGGAGATCGCGCCCGTGCGCACCGAGCCCGCACAGCCCGGCGGGATCCACGGGGTGACGAACGAGCTGCTCAAGCTGATACCCGGCTTCCGCGAGGGCGACGAGCGGCTGCTGGTCTGCGCCACCAACTCCATCCGCTCCCTCGACCCGGCCTTCCTGCGGCCCGGGCGCTTCGACTACCTGATCCCGATCGGCACCCCGGACGCCGGGGCCCGCGCCGCGATCTGGTCCCGCTACACGGCGGGCCGCGCGGACGTCGACGTGGCGGCGCTGGTGGCGGCGACCGAGCTGTTCACCCCGGCCGACATCGAGCACGCGGCGCGGATCGCGGCGCAGGTGTCCTTCGAGCGGGACCTGGAGGCGGTGGGCGTGCGGGGCGCGGCGGCCGCCCAGCTCGGCGCGAGCACGGAGGACTACCTGGCGGCGGTCCGGCAGTGCCGGCCGACGGTGACCCCGGCGATGACGGGCGAGTTCGAGGCGGACATCACCGCCCACGCCCGGTTCTGAGCTCCGTCCCCCGGTTGCGGCGGGGGACGGGCCGGCCGAACGGCCGGACGCGAAATGGCCCGCGGTCACTCCCCAAAGCGGCCGCGGGCCTCCCGCGTGGACTTGGCATCCGTGCGGGACGGCCACGCTCCGGTTGGGGTGTTCGCCGGCTGGAACGTGACACGCAGGGGCGCCGGAGGACGTTCCTGAGCGTCCTCGTCAACACCAGCGAGTCAACCAGCGGGCACGGTGCCCCCGCTTCGGCCGGACGGCCACGGCCTGCCCGGCCGAAAGGCCTAGCGGCCCGCTACGGGGAGCAGCGGTACGTGAACTCCACCGCGGCCGTCCGCTGCCCGGGCGCCAGCAGTTCGAGCTCGGCCTTCGCGGGGTAGGTGCCCGTGCCCCGGAAGGTCCACAGCAGATGCAGCCGGGCCTCCCGCTGCCCGCGCGGCACCCGCTCGGTCAGCCGTTCGGAGTGCGTGCCGTCGCTGCGCAGCCACCGGTAGGTGAGGGTCCCCGGGCGCCCGTTGGTCCGTACGACGGCCACCACGTCGGCCGCCGCATCGCAGGCCGGGCCCTGGGGATCGGTGCTCACGGCCACGTCCCGGACCTCGATGGCGGGCCCGAAGCGCTGCCACCCGAGGTACGAGAGGACCGCGAGCAGGACGACCGCGGCGAGGGTGTAGCGCCGCCATCCGCCGGATCCGCGGCGCTCCGGCGCCGGCGGGACGGTCACCGGGAACGGCGCGGGCATCGAGGCCGTCACGCCGGGCCCGAACCGCAGGACCGATCCCTCGATCCGGTCGGGCACGGCCTCCTGCGGCTGCGGAGGACCACTGATCCAGTGGCTGCCGAGGACGGTGGCGCTGTAGTCGTCGTCGCTCATCGGATCTGGCACCTCGAAAGCCATACCTGGTCGGTCTGGGAGCCGTTGCCGGCGGCCGGCTTGGTCGTGACGCGCACGCCCCAGTAGCAGCCCTGGCCGGAGAAGGTGTGCCTCCGGACGAGCGTCCCGCCGCCCGGCTGGTAGGTCAGGGTGTCGGCGCGGCCGTCCGCCGCGCCGAGCACGCCGGACTGGTTGCTGCTGAACCACTCCACGGTGACCGTCACCGGAGCGGTGCCCTTCGCGTCGATCGAGATGCTCGCCTCGCCCACCGTGAAGTCCGCCTGCCGCAAGTCCACCTTGATCGCCCCGACCACCACCGTCGGCCTCGTGGTCGGCGGCTGCGTGGTCGGCGGCACGGTCGTCGGGCCGGTCACCGTCGGCGTGGCCGCTGGGGAGGAGCCCGGGCTCGCCGAAGGCGACGGGGAGGCGGAGGCGGAAGCGGACGGCGACGCGGACGCGGACGCGGAGGACGATACGGACGGTGAAGGCGAGGGCGAGGGCGAGGGCGAAGAGCCCGGCGCGGGCGTGGGGAAGCCGCCGCCCGGGGCCGGGCTGGTCGTCGCGAACGCGGTCACCGCCGCGGCCCCGCCCAACTGCTCACCGGCCGCCTGCGCCGCGAACACGATCATCGCCCCGAGCACCAGGGCCACACCCGCGGCCACGGCGCCGCGGCGGCCCGGCAGCCAACTGCTCGCCGGCGGCGTCAGCGTGGTCGACGCCAGGGCCGTGGTCCCCGACGCCGGAGCGCCCGAGGAGGGGAACAGCAGAGGCAGCAGCGCCGCCAGCGCCGCCAGCTTGCGCTGGCCGCGCTCCTCCCAGTCCGGCCCGTACGCGGCCTGCGCCACGTCCTCCAGCTCCGCGACGAACGCCTGCGCGTTCTCGGGCCGCTGTTCCGGGGCCTTGGCCAGGCCCCGCCGGATCAGCGGGCGGACCGGCTCCGGAGCCTCGCCCTCCGGCACCGGCGCCTCGATGTGCTGGACCGCGAGCTCCGCGAAGTTCTCCCCGCCGAAGGGCTTGTGGCCGGTCAGGCACTCGAAGAACGTCGCCGTCGCCGCGTACACGTCGGCTGCGGGCGAGGCCGGCCGTCCCTGCCACTGCTCGGGTGCCATGTAGGCGGGGGTTCCGGCCACACCCGGCGTGGTGCCGCGGTTCGCCGCGATCCCGAAGTCCACGAGGCGTGAGGATCCGTCCGCCGCGACCAGGACGTTCTCCGGTTTGTAGTCGCGGTGGACGACGCCGGCACGGTGCGCGTCGGCGAGCCCCAGCAGGGAGCCCTTCAGCACCACGAGCGCGGCCTCGGGACCGGTCTGCCCGGACTGCTTGAGCAGGGCGCGCAGGGAGATCCCGTCGACCAGTTCCATCACGATGGCGGCGCCGCCCGGCGCCTCCACGTACTCGTACAGCCGCACCACGTACGGGGAGTGGAGAGCGCCGAGGAGCCGGGCCTCGGCCCGGAACTCCCCGACGAACGCGGGGTCCTCGCGCAGCCGGTCGCTGAGGTACTTCACCGCGACCGCCGTGCCCGTCGCCTGATGGACGGCGAGTACCACGCGACCGCTGGCGCCCGAGCCCAGTTCCCGGACCTCCGCATAACCGGGCACTGCCCATGCGCTCTTCATCGTCTGCCCCCGTCCATGACGTCACCGTGCCCAGGCCCCGCAGCCGGGTCGTCCCTCGACCGGCCACCCCCAGGGACACGGTTTCCGCCGTGGCCGGTTCCCGGCCGGTCGGGGTGTCTCAGGCGGCGGCCCGCTGCGCGCAGATCATCGCATGAAGTCGTTTGGCCGCCGAACGGCCGAACGCCGGGTCGTTGATGTGGGTGTCGTAGTCGTGCAGGACGGCGCCGCTGCCCCGCAGACCCTTGCGCAGCGCCGCGAACAGCGCCCGGTCCGCGGCCGGGTCGTGGTACGGCCCACCGGGGGCGCCGAGGGTGGACAGTCCGCGCAGTGGGACGCAGACGGCCGTGGGGCCGGTCGCCGCGCGGAGTTTTCCGGCGACCCGGCGCCCGAGCTCGGTGCACTCGTCCTCGGTCGTACGGATCACCGTGATGGACGGGTTGTGGACGTGGACCTGCCGGTGGCGGACCCGCTCGGGCAGGGTCTCCAGCGGGCCGAACTTGACCATGTCCAGCGCCCCCAGGCTCACCACCTGCGGAATCCCGGCCCGGCCGGCCGCGCTGAGCCGGTCGGGGCCCGCGGTGAGGATGCCGCCGCACAGGTCGTCGGCGAGCTCGCTGAGGGTGAGGTCGAGGACGCCCGCGAAGACCCCCTGGCCGGCCAGCGTTTCCAGGGTGCGGCCGCCGGAGCCGCTGACGTGGAAGACGAGTACCTCGTAGCCCAGTTCGGTCAGCCGCTCGCGGGCCGCGTCCACGCCGATCGTGGTCACGCCCGCCATGCTCGCCGCGATCAGCGGGCGGTCGCCCGCCCCCAGCCGGGGCGGGCGGTGCAGGTCCAGGGACGCGCGGGCGAAGGCCCGGGCCATCCCGGCGATCGCCTCCACCGCGTTGGCCAGGACGGGCGCCGAGATGCTGTTGATCCCCGCGATGTCCACCACGCTGTACATCATCGTGATGTCCGAGGAGCCCACGTACGGCGCGACATCGCCGGACGCCATGGACGAGACCATCAGTTTGGGTACGCCAAGCGGCAGGGCGCGCATCGCCCGGGTGGCGATGGAGGTGCCGCCGCTGCCGCCGATCGCGAGGACCCCGTGCAGCCGGCCTTCGGCGTGCAAGCGTAACAAGGTCGCCTCCGCGCCCTGGGCCATCGTGGTGACGGCCGCGCCCCGGTCGGCGGCCTCACGCAGTTCCGACAGTTCCGTTCCCGCGGCCCGGGCCACCGCGTCACGCGGCACGTCCGCGGGTACCCGGGGCTCGCCCATCACCCCCGTGTCGACCAGTACCACTTCGACGCCGGCGCGCAGCAGCCTTTCGCGCAGCCAGCCGTACTCCACACCCTTGGTGTCCAGGGTTCCCACCAGCACGACGTTCGTCATGTGTGCAATGTGCAGGCAGGCGGACCCGCTGGCAAGCCGACGCGTTTCAGCTCTTCAGCATCTCCAACAGACGGTCCAGGAAGGGCATCTGAGAGGGAATCAATTTCTCTCGCGCCGTCGGGGGAGCGAACCACGCCACGCGGTCGAGCTCGGGGAACTCCTGTACGGTCCCCGAGTGCGGCGGCCATTCCATGGTGAAGGTCCCGGGCGCCATCAGTGCGGGATCGAGGTCCGCCTCCACCGCCCAGATGGTCACCAGCTTTCCGCTGGTCAGCCGTACCTCGCCCAGTGGCAGGTACGGGCCCTCGGGCGGCGGCAGCCCGATCTCCTCGGTGAACTCCCGGCGGGCCGCGTCCCGCGGCGTCTCGTCCGGCTCGTACTCGCCCTTCGGGATGGCCCAGCCCCCGGCGTCCCGCCCGGACCAGAGCGGGCCGCCCATGTGGCCGAGCAGGACCTCGACCCCGGGGTCCGAATCCTCACCCGTTCGGCGGAACAGGAGCAGTCCGGCACTGCGCTTGTGCGTCATGGGCCCATGTATGCCCCGCGCGGCGGCGGGTCATTGATCGGTGTTCGGCGTCCGGTGCTCAGTGGTCGTGCGGGCCCTGGCGGTGGACCGGACCGTGCGCGTCCGCGCAGTGCGGATCCGCCGGGTCCTGGCCGGCGCGGCCGACCGTGAGGAGCGAGTCCTGTACGTGGTCCACCTGGAGGGTGGTGTGCGTGATCCCGTACTCCTTGGCCAGCAGTCGCTCCAGGTCCCGGCGCACCGCGTGGCAGTCGCCCGCCGGCTCGACGAGCACGTGCGCGGAGAGCGCCGCCTGCCCGGAGGTGATGGTCCAGATGTGCAGGTCGTGCACCTCGGTGACCGGCGGGTGTCCGACCAGCCGGTCGCCCACCGCGTCCGGGTCCACGTGGGCCGGGGCGGCCTCCAGGAGGATCCGGCCGGACTCGCGGACCAGCCCGTAGCCCGCCTTGACCATCAGCACCACCACCACGAGGGTGGCGATCGCGTCGGCCTGCCGGAACCCGGTGGTGAGCACGATCAGACCGGCGACGGCGGTACCGATGAACGCGAACAGGTCGTTCAGGATGTGCTGGTAGGCGCCCTCGACGGCGAGCGAGGAGCGGTTCGCCCGCGAGATGCACCAGGCCGCGGCGATGTTGACGACGATGCCCGCGAGCGCCGTCACCAGCACCAGCCCGCCCTCCACCGGCGGCGGGTCCATCAGCCGCCGCACCGCCTCGTACGCCAGCCAGAGCGCCAGCAGCAGCAGGGTCAGGCCGTTGGCCTGGGCGGAAAGTATCTCCGCCCGCTTGAGGCCGTACGTGAAGCCGCCGCGCGCCGGCCGGGCGGCCAGCCGCATCGCGATCAGCGCGAGGACGATCGAGACGGCGTCGGTCAGCATGTGGGCCGCGTCGGAGATCAGGGCCAGTGAATTGGCCACCACGCCGATGACCACCTCGATGGCCATGAACGTGCCGATCAGACCGAGCGCGATGGCCAGCCAGCGCTGGTCGGCGTCGGCGGCGACGCCGTGGCTGTGCCCGCCGTGGCCGCGCGCGCCGTGGTCGTGGCCCGTGTCGTGCGCGTGGTCGTGCGCGTGGTCGTGCCCGTTCATGGCGTCCCCCGTTTGTTCGGTTCCGTCGCGTGAAGTGAAGCGCACCCCGGCGAGATGGGCAAAGGCTGCAACGGGGACCGTTGTCATTACCCTTAAGGGGGCTCTGACCTGCGACGATGCTCGACCGGTGCCGGGTCGATCAGATCGTGGGAAAATCTGGTCATGGTCCAGCGCCCCGGTGTGCCGACCGCACCCGAGCTCGTTCTGGAAACCGACACGGGCTCCGTTCCGATGAGCCCGGGCCGGACGTATCACGTTGGCCGGGACCCGCTCTGCGAGATCTGCCTCGATGACGCCCGCGTCTCCTGGCACCACGCGATCCTGCGCCCCGACGACGGCCACTGGACGGTGCAGGACGACCACAGCACCAACGGCACCTGGGCCGACGGCCAGCGCGTCCAGGAGTGGAGCGTCGGCGTCGGCAGCGAACTGCGCTTCGGCAGCGCCGAGGACGGCCCGCGCGCCGTCCTCGTCGGTGCCGCGCCTGCCCCCGCGCCGCATGCCGGCCGGCCGTCCCGGGTCTCGAACCCCGCGCTGACCAGTACCTTCCGCACGCCCTCCGCCGTCCGCCCGCTGCCGGCCCGTACGACCGTCCGGATCGGCCGGGCCCCCGAGAACGACCTGGTCGTCAACGACCTGGTGGTCTCCCGCCGGCATGCCGAACTGCGCGGCCTGCCCGACGGCAGCTACCAGATCGTCGACCTGGGCAGCCACAACGGCACCTACCTCAACGGCGCCGCCGTCGCGGTGGCCCCCGTCGCCGAGGGCGACATCGTCGGCATCGGCCACTCGGCCTTCTGCCTGGTCGGCGACCGGCTGGAGGAGTACGTCGACAACGGCGAGGTGTCCCTCGACGTCCAGAGCCTGACCGTCACCGTGGACCACGGACGCAAGACCCTGATGGAGGGCGTCTCCTTCCCGGTCGGCGCCAAGTGCCTGCTCGCCGTCGTCGGACCCAGCGGCGCCGGCAAGTCCACCCTGCTCGGCGCACTCACCGGCCTGCGCCCCGCCGAACACGGCACCGTCCTCTACGACGGCCGCGACCTCTACCGGGACTACGCGGAGCTGCGCAGCCGCATCGGCCTGGTGCCCCAGGACGACATCCTGCACTCCCAGCTCAAGGTCCGCCGGGCCCTCGTCTACGCCGCCGAACTGCGCTTTCCGCAGGACACCGCCAAGGCCGAACGTGAGGCCCGCGTCGACGAGGTGATCCGCGAACTCGGGCTGGTCGAGCGCGCCGACCAGCCCATCCACAGCCTCTCCGGCGGCCAGCGCAAACGCGTCTCCGTCGCCCTCGAGCTGCTCACCAAGCCCTCCCTGCTCTTCCTCGACGAACCCACCTCCGGCCTCGACCCCGGCATGGACCGCTCCGTCATGCACACGCTGCGCGGCCTCGCGGACGACGGGCGCACGGTCATCGTCGTCACCCACAGCGTGCTCAACCTCGAGGTCTGCGACCGCCTCCTGGTCCTCGCACCCGGCGGGCGCATCGCCTACTACGGCCCCCCCGACGAGGCCCTCGGATTCTTCGGCTACGACCAGTGGCCCGAAGCCTTCGAGGCGTTCGAGAACCAGCGCGACCGCGACTGGGCGGGGGACTACCGGGCCTCACCGCTGCACCGCCGCTACGTCGACGTCGCCGCCGGCGGGCCGCCGCCCGCAGGGGAGGTCGGACGGGTCGCCGGCGTCGTGCCGCAGTCGCCGCCCAAGGCCCAGAGCTGGGGCTCCCAGCTCTCCACCCTGATCCGCCGGTACTCCGCCGTGCTCAGCGCCGACCGCACCTTCCTGATCATCATGGTCGCGCTGCCGTTCGTCATGGGCGCCATGACCCGCGCGCTGGCCGGCAGCGTCCTCAATGCCGAGACGGCGCTGAACGCCCTGTTCATCCTGTGCGTGGGCGGAGTCCTCATCGGCGCCGCCAACGCGGTGCGCGAACTCGTCAAGGAACGCGTCATCTACCAGCGCGAGCGTGCCGTGGGCCTGTCCCGGTCGGCCTATTTGATGTCCAAGGTGGTGGTCCTCGGCGCGGTCACGATCGCCCAGGCCGTGGTCCTCACCCTGGTCGGCCTCGCCGGAGTCCGCATCAACGCCCCCGGCGGCAAGGGTCTCTTCCTGCCACCGCTGATCGAGATCACCCTCGTCGTCGCCCTGCTGTCCGTCACCGCCATGGTGCTCGGACTGCTGATCTCCGCCCTGGTGAGCAAGGAGGAGGTCACCATGCCGCTGCTGGTCCTGCTCACCATCGTCCAGGTCGTCTTCTGCGGCTCCCTGCTGAAACTCACCGGGGTCCTCGTCATCGAACAGCTGGCCTGGTTCGTGCCGGCCCGGTGGGCCATGGGCGCGATGTCGGCCACCATCGACCTCGGTGCCATCGTGCCCGGCAAGATCACCCAGGACCCGTTGTTCGATCACAAGGCCGACGTGTGGATGCTCGAGGTCGGGATGCTGGTCGGCCTGTCCGTGCTGTTCGCCGTGCTGGTGATCCGGGTGCTGCGCCGCCACGAGCCGACGATCATGCGGAAGTAGCCTCCATGACCAGCCCCGACGAGGTCGAGGACTTCCGGCCCACCCACATCGTCCCGCAGGAGGGCCTGCCCGCGTGGGAGACCCCGGACGTGTCCCACCCCACCGTGCCGCTCGACGCCTTCCTCCCCGTACAGCTGCTGTCCCGGCGCGGCGACTGGGGGGAGGTCCTGTGCGCCAACGGCTGGTCCGCCTGGGTGGACGGGCGGCTGCTGCTCTCCGTACCGCAGCCTCCGCCCACCGCCGGAGGACAGCCCCCGGGGCGCGCCGAGGACCCCGGGCCGCAGCTCGACCGCGGCGCCGAAGCCCTGGACCGCTACCGGCGGGCCGTCGCCGAACTCGCCGCCGGGCGTACCGACAGCGAGGCCTTCCGCCGGACCGTACGGGGCCTGCGCGCCGGGATCGTCATCGACGGGGAGGCCGTGTGGCTCTACGACGAGCGGGCAGGGCGGTGGATGTACGGCGACGGGACCCGCCTGGCGACCTACGCGGCCGTCGCCGGCCCGGGCGCCTCGCCCGGGCCCCAGCCGCCGGCGCCCGACCCGGTCGCGGTCCAGCTCGACGCGGAGCCCGAGCAGTCGGTGGGGCACGCCCCGACCCGCATCGTCGACACGCCCGAGCCCGGGGACGGGTGATGGAGCCGGATCCGGTCGGCGGGCCCCCGTCCGACCTGCGGGGGAAGCAGATCGCCGGATACCTGGTGGAGAGCGAGATCGGGCGCGGCGGGATGGCCGTCGTCTACCGGGCGCGAGACCTGCGCCTGGACCGGACCGTGGCGCTGAAGCTGCTGGCACCCGAACTGGCCCGGAACGACACCTTCAGGCAGCGGTTCGCGTTCGAGTCGAGGGTGGCCGCGGCCATCGACCACCCGCACATCGTGCCCGTCTTCGAGGCGGGTGAGACGGAAGGACTGCTGTACATCGCGATGCGCTACGTCGCCGGGCGGGACCTGCGGGCGATGCTGAACCGCACCGGGCCGCTCCCGCTGGACACGGCCACGCGGATCGCGGGGCAGGTCGCCTCGGCGCTGGACGCGGCGCACGACCACGACCTGGTGCACCGGGACGTGAAACCGGGCAACATCCTGGTCGCGCAGGGCACGGACAGTGACCACCCCGAGCACGTGTACCTCACGGACTTCGGACTGACGAAGAAATCGCTGTCGCTGAGCGGGTTCACGAGCGTCGGGCAGTTCGTCGGGACGCTGGACTACGTGGCCCCGGAGCAGATCGCCGGCAAGCCGGTGGACGGCCGGTGCGACGTGTACAGCCTGGGGTGCGTGGTCTACGAGACCCTCGCCGGCGGCCCGCCCTTCGAGCGGGACGACGACATGGCCTTGCTGTGGGCCCATCAGTACGATCCCCCGCCCCCGCTGAGCTCGCGGCGGCCCGGGCTGCCGGGGGCGCTGGACGAGGTCCTGGCGAAGGCACTGGCCAAGTCCCCGGAGGACCGCTGGAGCACCTGCCTGGAGTTCACCGCGGCCCTGCGCAGCGCCGGCTCGTCCCCCGTCCGTCCGTCGACGCGCGTGGTGCCCGCGTCGCAGGACGCGGCCCCGTCACCGCCGAGGTGGGCGCTGCCGGTGTTCGGACGGCCGGCTTAGGCGTGCGGCTCGGGAGTTGTGGGCCAGGAGTGCGGGTGGCTCAGGAGTGCGGGACCGGGGCGGGTTCGTCCTCGGGGCCGCGGTGGTGGAGGGGGCGGGCCAGGAGAGATCCCAGGAAGCCCGCCACCGCGCCCCAGAGGAGGGCGAGGCCCACCGTGCGCCACAGGACGGGGTTGAGTTCCACCGTGCCGCCGAGGCCGCCGACATCCCCGATGCCCAGGAGAGAGAGCCCGAACTGGGCCTGGATCCGCGCCAGCAGACAGATCATCAGGGTCGCGAGGGCCAGGGCCACACCCAGATGGAGCGCGTGCTTCCAGGGGCGTACGTGCGCGGGGGACCATACGGCCGCCAGCACGCCCGTGCCCAGCAGCAGGACGGCGGCCACCACCACCAGCCACCACGCCCGGGAGTCCCGCTCGGCGAGCGCGGCCACGTCGACCGTGGACAGGTCGGAGCCACGCAGGACCTGGTCCAGCAACTGCGGCATCGGCAGCCCGAAGGGGCCCTCGACCTTGCCCTCCCAGGCACCGCCGAAGCCCAGGGTCAGTGCGAGCCAGACCAGGTTCGGCAGGCCCAGCAGGATCACGGCCAGGGTCTGGGCGGCATGGCCCTGGGTCGCGGCCACGACCACGCCGACCCCGATGCCGAGGACGACGTACGCGAGCAGGAGCACGACCGTGGCGAAGGCCGCCGGGCGCACCGCCGCGTGGAAGCGGACCAGCCCGGTCGGGAGCGGTGCGCGGCGCGAGACCAGCAGGGCGACCAGCAACAGGCCCAAGATCCAAAGCAGTCCGAAGAAGAGCGTGACGGGCAGGTCGGCCCGGAAGCCCACCGTCGGCGAGGAGTCGAGGAGTTCGCCGATCACTCCAATGGGGGAATCGCCGGTGGAGATGCCGAAGGTCTGCCGGGCGAGGAGCGCGGCGCCGGTCAGGGCGAGCAGCCACAGCAGGATCAACGGGACGGCCCGGCCGATGAGTTCGCGGGGCCGGGCCACCGCCCGGTTGTGCAGGGGGCGCAGGAAGCAGTAGCCGGCCATGAGGGCGCCGGCCAGGCTCACCGAGAGCGGGAGCACCGACAGGCTCGCGTCCGCCCCCGCCAGGGAACCGGCGCTGCCCGTCACCTCTACCGAACCGCCGGCCGCCATCACGACGACCGCGGCGACGACACGGGGGAACGCGCCGCCCGGCAGGTCGCCCGCGCCCGCGCACGCCAGGCCGGCCGAGGCGACCGCGGTCATCACCGCGAAAGCCGCGACCACGGCGACGAGGGCGTCGCGCCATGCCCCCGCGGAGCCCCCGGACGATGGTGATCTCGGTGTCTGGCTCACCCTGCAACCGTGGCACTCTCGGCTTGCGGGCACCACCCGGACGGCGCACACAATGGTCCGCAGGGAACTCACTCCTCCTGCAAAGGAGAGCCCGTGACCACGCAACCCTCCGGCCGACCGCCCTCGTCAGAACGCCCCACCGGGCCGCCATCGGGCCCGCTCTCGGGCGGGCAGCAGGGGCCCCCACCGCCCCCACCACCGTCGGCGCCGCCCGGTGGTCCCGGCGGACCGGCCAAAGGTCCCTGGTGGCGGTCCGTACCCCGGCTCGTCACCGCACTCGTCGCGGTGGCGGCGGCCGTGGCCCTGGCCGTGGTGCTGACCAGGCCCGGCGGCGGTACGGCCGCGGGCGGCGAGGTGTTCCTCCAGCCGGCCGCGGCGTCGGGCCCGGACCCGTTCACCGAGTCGACCGCGTCGCGCGATGCCACGCCGCCGCCGGACAGCCCGCCACCGTCCGGGAGCAGGACGCCGGCCGCCACGGGCGCCACCGTCACCACGGGCACCCGGACCGTCAGCGGGGCCTCGCCCGGGGTGTACGAGGGCACCAAGAACGTCGCCAGCTGCGACGTCGAGAAGCTGATCAAGGACCTGTCCGCGAATCCGTCCAAGAACGCCGCCTTCGCCTCGGCCCTCGGCATCCAGCCGGCGGCCGTCCCCGGCTACCTCCGCTCGCTCACCCCCGTGCAGCTGCGGATGGACACCCGGGTCACGAACCACGGCTACCGGGACGGCAAGCTCAATCCCTACCAGGCCGTGCTCCAGGCCGGGACGGCCGTGCTCGTGGACGACCGCGGGGTGCCGCGGGTGCGGTGCGCGTGCGGGAACCCGCTCGGGCCGCCGGTGGCGCTCAAGGCCAACCCGAAGCGCTTCGGGCAGGTGTGGAACTCGTACCAGCCCGCGCAGGTGGTCGTCATCGCACCGTCGGTGACCGTCGTGAACACGTTCGTGATCTACGACCGCCACAACCGGCACTGGTACGAGCGCGACCGCGGCGACCACCACGGCAAGCACGACAGGCCGGTGCCGCCGCCCGTGTTCCCGACTCCGACTTGGTCGCACCCGACGCACACGCCAACGCACCCCACGCACACGCCGACGCACCCGACGGGCACCCCGACGCACCCGACGGGCACCCCGACGCACCCGACGGGCACCCCGACGTCGACCGTGACGCCGTCGCCGACGCCGACCGTCACGCCCTCGGAGTCCCCGTCCGAGTCGCCTTCCGTGACGCCTTCGGAGTCCCCGTCCCAGTCGCCGTCGGAGTCGCCCTCCGAGTCGCCCTCGGAGTCTCCGTCCGAGTCACCTTCGGAGTCCCCGCCGGAGTCGCCTTCGGCGTCGCCGTCCGAGGCGACCGAGCCCGCGTCCTCGCCGCCGGCGACCCTGCGGCGTTCGGTGGAACCGCAGTCCCTGCCGCCCTCGTCCGAGGCCCCGGTGTCCACGGCCCCGCTGCCGACGGTCGCGCCTCCGCCGCCGTCGCCGGAGCAGCCCAACCAGGAGCAGCAGCAGAACCAGGAGCAGCAGAACCAGGACCAGCAGCCCAACCAGGAGCAGCAGAACCAGAACGAGCAGAACCAGAACGAGCAGAACCAGAACCAGCCTGAGCAGTAGCAGCGCCCCGGGCCGCCTCCTCCACGCGGGGGAGGCGGCCCGGCCTGCCGGCGGAGCTACGTACGCCGCTGCCGCCCGGCGAGCGCGTCGCCCGCCGCGCCCACCGCGAGCCCGAGCACCACCATCACCACGTAACCGAAGATCTCGTAGCCCTCGGGCACGAGGAAGCGGACGAAGCCCATGAAGTGGATCCAGTCGAGCCATTCGTGCAGCAGGCCGCTCGCGCCGCCGACGACGAGGACGAAGGCGAGCAGCCCCGACACGGCCGTCACGGGGGATTTCGGTGTGGGTGAGGTCATGCTCCGACGGTAGGCGGGCGGCGCCGGGCGGCGGATCGGCCGTTGGGCGGCGACGGGTGGTACTTAAGTATCCGGTTCGCAGCGCGGAAGCCCGGTCACGGCGGGGTCCGCGTAGATTTCCGGGACATGCGCCGCATCCACCGCATCCACCGCACCCGCCGGGACTGGGCCGCCGACCTGGCCCTCGTCCTCTTCGCCGCCTGTTTCGCGGCCGTCAGTTCGCAGTCCATCCCGGTGGCGGACAGCATCGGCCCCGCGTGGCGGGCAGCCGACCAGGCGGCCGGCGGACTGGCCTGCGCGGCGGTGCTGCTGCGGCGGCGCTGGCCGGTGCAGCTCGCGGTGGTGCTTCTCCTGGCGGGCTCGCAGGCGCACTATCTGACCGGCCCGGCGCTGGTGGCGGTGTTCACGGTGGCCGCGACCCGGCCGTGGCGGGTCACGGGCTGGGTGGCGGCGTTGGCCTTCGCCCCGCTCCCCGTCTTCGTGTGGCAGCTGCCGGCCATGGCCGAGGAGCGGGCGGGCGCGGCGGTGACCTACTTCGCCCTGATCGCCGGGGCGATCGGCTGGGGCCTGTTCCGGCGGTCCCGGCAGCAGCTCATCGCCTCGCTGCGGGAGCGCGCCGAACTGGCCGAGGCGGACGCGGAGTCGCGGGCCGAACGGGTCCGGATGGAGGCGCGTGAGGAGATCGCCCGCGAGATGCACGACGTACTCGGGCACCGGCTGTCGCTGCTGAGCGTGCACGCGGGCGCCCTGGAGTACAACCCGGGCGCCCCGCCCGCGGAGAACGAGCGGGCCGCCGGGGTGATCCGGGAGAGCGCTCACCTGGCCCTCCACGATCTGCGCGAGGTGATCGGGGTGCTGCGGTCGGGAACGGGCACGGACGCCGCGGAGGGCGAGCGGCCGCAGCCGGAACTGGCGGACCTGGAACGGCTGGTGGCCGAGGCCCGGGCGGCGGGCGGGCGGATCGAGCTGACCGGGCCGCCCGAGGGGCTCGCGCCGCCGCCGCTGGCGGGACGCACGGCGTACCGGATCGTGCAGGAGGCGCTGACCAACGTACGCAAGCACGCCCCGGGGGCGACGGTCGAGGTGCGGGTGGCCGGAGCCCCGGGGGACCGGCTGACGGTGGAAGTGCACAGCGCCCGGCCGCCCGGTCCGGTTCCAGGGCCCGTTCCAGGGCCGGTTCCAGGACCGGTTCCCGGGCCCGGCGCGGGCGGCGGGCAGGGGCTGATCGGACTGGCCGAGCGGGCCCGGCTGGCGGGCGGCGAGCTCAGGGCCGGCCCCGCGGACGACGGCTTCCGGGTGGACGCCTGGCTACCCTGGCAGGACTGAACGGACGGAAGGGACGCGGGTGATCCGGGTACTGCTGGTCGACGACGACGCGATCGTGCGGGCCGGGCTGCGCCTGATGCTGGGCGGCGCCCCGGACATCGAGCTCGTCGCGGAGGCCGCGGACGGGGCTGAGGTGCCCGCGCTGGTCACCTCGTCCCGCCCCGACCTGGTGCTGATGGACATCCGGATGCCGGGCGTCGACGGGCTGACGGCCACCGAGGCGCTGCGGGCCCGGCCCGGCGCGCCCGAGGTGCTGGTCCTGACCACCTTCCACACCGACGCGCACGTCCTGCGGGCGCTGCGCGCCGGTGCGGCCGGGTTCGTCCTCAAGGACACCCCGCCGCACGAGATCGTGACGGCGATCCGGACGGTGGCCGCCGGGGACCCGGTGCTCTCCCCGGCGGTCACCCGTCGGCTCATCGACCGGGTGGCGGCCGACACCGGCCAGGACACCCGCGCGGCCGCCGCCCGGGAACGGCTGGAGCTGCTGGCCGGGCGCGAGCGGGAGGTGGCCCTGGCGGTAGGGCGCGGCCTGTCCAACGCGGAGATCGCGCGGGAACTGCATCTGGCGCTGCCGACCGTGAAGACGCACGTGTCCCGGATCCTGACCCGGCTGCACCTCAACAACCGTGTCCAGATCGCCCTGTTGGTCCACGACGCGACCACGCCGGACGGTTAGCCGCCCGGCTAGGGTGGCGTGGCAGGCGCGGCGAGCAGTACGGCGGTCACGGCCCACCAGCCGGAAGAGGCCCGGGCGGGGCGTTCGGCGAGCTCGGGGTCGAGGACGGCCGGCAAGGTCCGCCGGGCGGGCGCCGGGGCGGCCCGCACCGCTGCCGTCGGGGCGGCGGCCGGCTCCGGGTCCTGGTCCCGGAATGAGCGGGCCGAGGGCGAGCGGGTCCCGGTACGGCCGGACGGCCAGGCGCCGCTCGGGCCCCCGCGCGAGCCCTCGCCGTGAGACGCTGGCTGCGTGGCCCAGTGGGGACAGAATCCCGAGGTCGACTGGCCCGCGCGGCCGGATACGAGCCTGGCGCTCAACCGCATGGGCACCTTCGACTGGGACCTCGACAGCGGGCGGATGTTCCTCGACCCGACCGCCCTCGAGGTTCTCGACCTGCGCCCGGACGAGTTCGACGGGACCACCGCCGGACTACGCCCCCGCATCCCGCCCGCCGACGAGGCCCGGCTCGAGGCCCGCGTCGCGCAGGCCCTCAAGGACGGCCACAGCCACTACGGGGCCTACGTCCGCGGCCGCCGCCGGGACGGAACCCTGGCCTGGATCCACATCCAGGGGCACATCGTGCGGGACCCGGGCGGGCGTCCGTACCGGGTCATCGGGATCCTCCGGGACGCCGCCCACGACCCCGGGGAGCCCGGCGCCGCCGGGGAGCAGGCCGAGGACCGGCGCCGGATGACCGGGGTCGTCGAGCGGACCACGGCCATCCTCGCCCACGCCCGCACCGTCAACGACGTGACCGACGTCCTCAAGGACCCGGAGGCCCTCGGGCACCTGGGCGCCGTCAGCGTGATGCTGGGCGTAGTGGACGGCGCTCGCATCCACCTGGTCGCCGAGGGGCAGCTGGGCTCGTACGTGCCCGAGATCGAGTACACGCGGATCGACGCGCAGTTCCCGATGAGCGAGGCCGTACGCACCATGCAGCCGGTCTACCTCGCCTCACGGGAGGAGTTCCAGCTGGGCTACCCGCAGCTGTGGCCGTACATCGAGCCGCTGTCCGTGCGCAGCGGGGCCTACCTGCCGCTGATCGCCCAGGGACGGCCCATCGGCGCACTCGGGCTGCTCTACACGCGCGACGGCGACTTCACCGCCGAGGAGCGCAACCTGCTGATGGCGCTCGGCAGCGGCATCGCGCAGAGCCTCCAGCGCGCCATGCTCTTCGAGCAGGAGCACGACCTGGCGGAGGGCCTCCAGCGGGCCATGCTGCCCCGCCGGATCCCCGAGGTGCCCGGTGCGCGGATCGCCGTGCGGTACCGGTCCGCACGGATGGGGCGGGACATCGGCGGCGACTGGTACGACGTGATCCCGCTCGGCGAGGGCCGCGTCGGGGTGATGATCGGCGACGTGGAGGGGCACGACACGGACGCGGCCGCCGTCATGGGCCAGCTGCGCATCGTGCTGCGCGCCTACATCGCCGAGGGGCACACCCCCGGCACCGCCATGGCGCGGGCCTCGGCCTTCCTGCGCGAGCTGGAGACGGACCGCTTCGCCACCTGCACGTACGCCGAACTGGACCTCACCACCGGGATGCTCCGTATGGTCCGAGCCGGCCACCTCGACCCGGTGGTGCGGCGCGGGGACGGCAGCTGCCACCGGATCCAGGTGGCGGGCGGCCTGCCGCTCGGCCTGCCGCCCCGCGAACAGTCCGGGACCGGCTCCGGCTACCCGGTCACCAGCCTCGAACTGCACCCCGGTGACACCCTGCTGCTGTGCACGGACGGCCTGATCGAACGGCCCGGAGCGGACCCGGACACCGGCATGCGCGAGCTCATGGCCGCGGCCCGCGGCGGCCCGGTCGACGTGGAGGAACTCGCCGACGTGCTGTGCGACCTGGTCGGCGACGCGGGCGGCGGGGACGACATGGCCCTGCTCGTCCTGCGCCGCCGCGGCACTCCCACCGGGCGCGGCGGCGGTCCGCTGCGCCAGCGGCTGGAACCCGGCGATCCGGAGGCCCCGGCGATGGCCCGGCACCTGATCCGGGCGGCCGTGGCCGCCTGGGGAGCACGGGAACGGGCCGACGAGATCGAACTCGCAGCGGACGAGCTGATCACCAATGCCCTGGTCCACACGGACGACGGCGCCGACGTCGGCATGCGGCTGACGGCGGAAGGCCGGATCCGCATCGAGGTCGAGGACACCAGCAGCGCCCTGCCGAGGCGGCGCGAGGCGGGGGACTGGGCGGTGTCGGGACGCGGGCTGCTGCTGGTGGAGCGGCTCGCGGAGGCCTGGGGCGTGGAGCCCCGGGGCGGCGGGAAGTGCGTGTGGTGCGAGTTCGCCGTCACCGCCCCGGAGCAGCCAAGCTGAACGCCGGAGGTCAGACGGCGGCGTACGGGCCCTGCACGGCCTTGGTGTTCTGCAGGGCGGTGAGCTTGCGGACGAAGAGGACGGCGAGTACCGCGGCGGCGACCATGATCAGGTCTGAGACGATGCCGACGGCGGAGGCGTCCCGCAGGGCCTCGGGGGTCTCGGCGCGCTTGTACATCTGGGCGAAGACGCGGTCGACGCACGCCGCGACGACCCAGACGACCCACCAGGCCGTGAGGGGAGCGGTGGAGACGTGGCGGTAGGAGCCGTCGGGCCCGAGCTGGGTGCTGGCCGTCCAGATCTGCCGCGCGGTCCGGTAGGGGAGGAACAGGTTGCCGACGGGGATGAACCAGGCGCCGATGGCCCAGCCGCGCCCCTGTGTGAAGGCGTCGGGGCGGAAGATCTCGCCGTTCACGCGTGCGCGGTGGAACCAGATGATGAAGACGGTGCCCGTGCCCAGCAGCACCAGGAGCTGGACGCTCCCGGCGAAGGCGGTGAGCATGTCCGACAGGTCGAGCGTGTCGTCCGCGACCTGGTCGGGGTCGGCGATCAGGTCCTTCATCAGCGACCAGGCGAACAGGTTGGAGCCGGCCGAGAACAGGTTGACCGCGGCCGCGACGGACAGCAGCACGGTCAGCGCCGTCGCGAGGCCCTGCGGAGAACGCAGGACGTCACGGGGTGGCGGCGGGCCGGGATACACGGGCTGCCCGGGGTACGGCTGCCCAGGGTAGGGCTGGGCCGGATACGGCTGCGCCGGGTACGGGGCGGCCGCGGCGTACGGCGGCCGGTCGGGCGGCGGCGGTGAACCGGGCGCGCTGAAGGACATGACGGAGTACCCCCCACGGGAACGTGTGACATGCGGATCGCGCCTGCCGACGGGCGCGCAGGCAACCGCCGAAACATATGCCAGCCCGCTGACCTGCGTCCAAACGATTCCAAGGGTCACCGGTGGGCACCAGCGGCTACAGGCGTACGAGCGTGACTTCGGTCGCCTTCACGCTCGTCCACACCTGGGCGCCGTCGACGATGCCCAGTTCGGCGGCCGCTTCGGGGGTGATCTCCGCGACCAGGTCCGGCGCCTCGTCCGGGGCGATCAGCACGCGCAGCCGGCTGCCGACCGCCGTGATCTCCCGTACGGTGCCCGGCCAGACGTTGCGGGGGCTGCCGCCCGGGCGGTCCCGGTGCACGGACACCGCCTCCGGGGCGATGATCGCGAGGGCCTGAGCCCCCTCGGGCAGCGCCTCGGCGACGACGAGGCGGCCCCCGGCGGCCAGGGCCAGCCCGTCCGCCGACGCCGTGCCCGGCCAGGCGTTGCGCCCCAGCATCCGGGCCACCCACGGGGAGCGCGGGTGCCGGGTCACCTCGGAGGGCGGCGCGTCCTGGAGGGTCTGCCCGTCGGCGAGTACGAGGACCCGGTCGGCCAGCGAGACCGCCTCGACGGGATCGTGCGTGACGATGAGGCAGACCCCGCCGAAGCCGGCCAGGTGCGTGCGCAGGGTGTGGCGGACGTGGGCCCGCGTCGTCTGGTCGAGGGCGGCGAGCGGTTCGTCGAGCAGCAGGAGCCGGGGGCGGGCGGCCAGGGCGCGGGCGAGGGCGACGCGCTGAGCCTGGCCGCCGGACAGCTGGGCGGGCCTGCGCTCGGCGAGGTGCCCGACGCCCAGCCGGTCCAGCCAGGCCCGTGCCTCGCGCCGGGCGTCGGCCCGCCGCACCCCGTGGGCACGCAGCCCGTACGCGGTGTTGGCCAGCGCGCTCAGGTGCGGGAACAGCGCGCCGTCCTGCGGGACCCAGGCGACCTGCCGCCGGTGCGGGGGCAGCTCGGTGACGTCCGTGTCCCCGAGCCTGAGGTCGGCGTGGGCGCGCGGGGTCAGGCCGAGGAGGGCGCGCAGCAGGGTGGTCTTGCCGGCGCCGTTCTCGCCGACGACGGCGATCGTGGTACCGGGTTCGGCGTCGAGGGTGAGCCGGTTGAAGCCGGTGACGGTGGCGTGCAGGGACCAGGCTCCGGCCGCGGCCGGTACGACCTCCGCCGGTTCACCGGCGGGCGCGGGTACGGACGGTACGGACGGCTCCTCGGCCACCGGCGGCGCACCGGCGGGCTTGCGGGGGACGGGAACGCCCGTCCAGCGGCCGCGCAGCGCGATCAGTACGGCCATGGCGATCGCCAGCAGCAGCAGGGAGACGGAGGTGGCGGCCTCGGGCTCGTCCTGGAGCAGCAGGTACACCTGGAGCGGCAGCGTCTGGGTCGTGCCGGGCAGGTTCCCGGCGAAGGTGATGGTCGCGCCGAACTCGCCGAGCGCGCGGGCCCAGGTGAGCGCGGCGCCGGCGACCAGGCCGGGGGCCACCATCGGCAGGGTCACCGTGAAGAACACGCGGACCGGCGAGGCGCCGAGCGAGGCGGCGGTCTCCTCGTAGCTCTGCCGGAGCCCCCCGAGGGCGCCCTCCAGGCTGATGACGAGGAAGGGCATCGCCACGAACGTCGCCGCGACGACGGCGCCCGACGTGTGGAAGGGCAGGGTGATCCCGAAGCTCTCCTCCAGCCAGGGCCCGAGCAGACCGCGCCGGCCGAAGCCGAGCAGCAGGGCGACACCGCCGACGGTCGGCGGCAGCACCATCGGCAGCAGGACGAGCGAGCGGACGAGTGCCTTGCCCTTGAACTCCACGCGGGCCAGCAGCCAGGCGAGCGGGACACCGAGGAGCAGCGAGAGGCCGAGGGCCCAGAGGGACACCACGAGCGAGAGGTGCAGGGCTTGGACCACGCCGGGGCTGCTCAGGTGGGCGCCGAGCTCGCTCCACTGGGTTCGGGTGAGGATGCCGATCAGCGGCAGCAGCAGGAACGCGACGGCGAGCAGCGCGGGGATCGCGAGGGTCAGCGGTGGCCGGGTGCGGGTGCGGAGTCTGCTCATGGAGGTGCTCGGGTTCCTGGCTCGGGGGCGGCTGCGGGAAGCGTACGCGGGCCTGCCGCAGGCACGGAGAAGGGCTGCCCGTCCCCCCGGACCGGGCAGCCCCTCACACCGCGCGACGGCAGACGGCAGACGGTGGGCGGCAGGCGAGGCCTGCCGCCCTCGGGCCTACGCCTGCTGGAAGCCCGCGTCCTGGAGGATCTTCTGCGCCTCCGGGGTGCTCAGCCAGGCCACGAACGCGGCCGCGGCCTCGGGGTTCTTGGACTGCTTCAGCGTGGCGGCCGGGTAGGAGGCCACCGCGTTCTGGTCGTCCGGGATGTCCACGGCGACGACCTTGTCGCCCGACTTGGCGGAGTCGGTCTTGTAGACGAGGCCCGCGTCGGCCTCGCCCAGCTCGACCTTGCTGAGCACGGCGCGGACGTTGGGCTCCTGGGAGACGGGCTTCACCGTGACGCCCTGCTTGTCCAGGATCTCCTTGCTGTAGCGGCCCACCGGGACCTCGGGCGCGGCGAGCACGACCTTGATCTTCGTGTCGGCGAGGTCCTTGAGGGCGGCGATCTTGAACGGGTTGCCCTTGCCCGCCGCGATGACCAGGCGGTTCTTGGCGATGATCTTTGCGTCGCCGGTCTCGCCCTTGAGGCCGTCCATGGTCTTCGTGTCGGCGGTGACCAGGGCGTCGGCCGGCGCGCCCTGCTTGACCTGCGCCGCGAGCTCCTGTGAACCGGCGAAGGAGAAGGTCACCTTCGTGCCGGGGTGCGCCTTCTCGTAGGCGGCGCCCGCTGTCTTGAAGACGTCCGTGAGGGAGGAGGCGGCGAGGACGGTGAGGTTCGCGGCCTTGGGCTCGGCGGAGGCGGAGCTCGACGCGTTGTCGGAGGAGCCGGCAGCGGGCTTGGTGTCCCCGCTGCCGTTGCCGCAGGCGGCCAGCGGGACGAGCAGGGCGGCGGTCAGCACGGCGGCGGCACGGCGGCGGTTCAGGGTCGGCGACATGGGTGGATGCTCCTCGGTGAGGTCGGCGGCCGGCCTTGTGCCGGGACCGGGGCGGTCCTGTATGCGGCGGGACTGCACGTGCGACAAGGTAGGGCCACCCGTGGCGCATTTGCAATTGGCTTGGGCTCATCTACATGGCAGATGCCATGCCCCTTGTGATATCCGCCGAAAGTCCTTCGGTCATTCCGTGCCCGCCTCGCTAAAGTCGGGGCATGGCTGATGAGGCAACGGGAACCGGAACGGGAACGGACATGGGATCCGTGCGGGTGGACGCGTGGATCTGGTCCGTGCGCCTGACGAAGACCCGCTCGACGGCGGCGACCGCCTGCCGGGCGGGCCACGTGAAGGTCAACGGGGAGCGCGCCAAACCGGCGCAGCCCGTGCGCGCGGGCGATGAGGTACGGCTCTTCCACGCGGGGCGGGAGCGCATCGTCGTGGTCCGCCGGCCCGTGTCCAAGCGGGTGGGCGCTCCGGTCGCCGCCGAGTGCCTGATCGACAAGAGCCCGCCGCCGCCGACCCCCGTCGAGGCCGCGGTGGTGGGCATCCGCGACCGCGGTGCCGGCCGCCCGACGAAGCGCGAGCGCCGGGAGATCGAGACCCTCCGCGGCCGCTGACTCCCTACGCCTTGCGGTACTCGTACGCCTCGCCGGCGGCCGATTCGACCGCCGGCAGGGGGGCGCCGGCGGAGGCGGCCACCACCGCCGCCACCGCGCCCTCCAGGAACGGCGCGTCCACCAGGCGGGCCCCCGGCGGCAGTTCACCCTCCGCCAGCAGTGACTTCACGGTGAGCACGGAGCTGCCCAGGTCCGCCAGCAGGGCGACACCCGCGCCGCGGTCCACCTCCCGCGCGGCCGCGAGGATGCGCTCCGCGCTCGTGCCGAGGCCGCCGTCGGCCGTTCCGCCCGCCGCGGCCACCGGGGCCATCGGGCCGCCCGCCGCCAGGCCCCGGGCGAGCTCCGCCACCGACTCGGCGACGGATTCGCTGTGCGACACCAGCACGATGCCGACCAGGCCGTGCTCCGTTTCCACGGAGGCCGGCCCGGCGCCCGGCGCGGGGGCCGTCACGCCGAGGTCGTCCACCACGTCCGCCAGCGCCACCAGCAGCAGCGCCGACGAGGTCGCGCCCGGGTCCTGGTGCCCGATGCTCCGCTCGCCCAGGTAGCTGGCCCGGCCCTTGCGCGCCCGCAGCGGTACCGTCGCCAGGGCCCCGTGCTCCGCCGCGTCCGCGGCCGCCCGGTACGAGGTGCTCAGCGCGGTCACCCCCGGGACCAGGGCGTCCAGCATCGTCTTGTCGCCCGGCGCCGCCCCGCCCAGCTGCGCCACCGCGCCCACCCCCGCGTACAGGGCCTCGCGCAGCGCCTCGTCGGAGACCTCGGCGGCCTCCCCGAGCTCCTTGCCGGTGCGCCTCAGCAGCGTCCCGTACAGCGGCCCCGAGGCGCCGCCGACGGTCGAGATCAGGGTCCGTCCGGCGAGCTGGAGCACTGCGCCCGGCGTCGCCTCCGCCTGGGCCTCCGCGCTCAGGGCCGCCCGTACCGCGGTGAAGCCCCGCAGCAGGTTGCTCCCGTGGTCCGCGTCCCCGATGGGCGAGTCGAGTTCGGTCAGCCGGTCCGCCTCGCGCTCCACGGCGGCCGCCGCGGCCGTCATCCAGCGCCGGAAGAAGTCTGCGTCACGCACCGGATCTCCTCGTGTCGGATCAACCTGGCCGGGCCCACGGCCACCTTACGGTCAGCGGCCCCAGCGCAGCGCGGGCGTCTGCACCGGGGCGTCCCACAATCGCAGCAGTTCCTCGTCGGCCCGGCACAGCGTCACCGAGCATCCCGCCATGTCGAGAGAGGTGACGTAGTTCCCGACGAGTGTCCGCGCCACCGGCACTCCGCGCGCGTCCAGTAGCCGCGCCACCTCGGCGTGGAACCCGTACAGCTCCAGCAGCGGCGTCGCCCCCATGCCGTTGACCAGGGCCAGCACCGGCCCGTCGGCCGGGGACACCTCCGCCAGCTCCTCCAGTACGGCGGCCAGCGCGACTTCGGCGATCTCCCGCGCGGGCATCATCGGCCGCCGCTCCCGGCCCGGCTCCCCGTGGATGCCGACGCCCAACTCGAGCTCCCCGTCGGGCAGGTCGAAGGTGGGGCTCCCCTTGGCGGGCGTGGCGCAGGCGGTGAGCGCCACGCCGAAGCTGCGCGAGGACTCGTTGACCCGCCGGGCGATCGCCGCGACCCGTTCCAGCGGCGCCCCCTCCTCGGCCGCCGCTCCGGCGATCTTCTCCACGAAGAGCGTGGCCCCGGTGCCGCGCCGCCCGGCGGTGTACAGGCTGTCGGTCACGGCGACGTCGTCGTTGACCAGTACGCGCTCGACCCGCCGGCCGTCCTCCTCGGCGAGCTCCGCGGCCATCTCGAAGTTCAGCACGTCACCGGTGTAGTTCTTGACGACGAACAGCACCCCCTGCCCGGAGTCCACGGCCTCGGCCGCCCGCAGCATCTGATCGGGCACGGGCGAGGTGAACACCTCCCCGGGACAGGCGGCGGACAGCATCCCGTACCCCACGAACCCGGCGTGCAGCGGTTCGTGCCCGGAGCCGCCCCCGGACACCACCCCGACCCGCCCGCCGTCCCGCGCGTCCCGCCGTACGACGACCCGCCGCTCCACGTCGACGTCGAGCTCGGGGTGGGCGGCCGCCATCCCCCGCAGGGCGTCGGCGACCACGGTGTCCGGACTGTTGATCAGCATCTTCACGGTTGTCTCCCAGGAAGCTCGGCCTGAGGAGAAGTCTGGCGCAGTACGGCGCTCATTTCGTGGTGTGCGCCGTGATCGGGGCGGACCCGGCCACGCCATATTCGTGCAGGTGTTCGGTTCCGGGGTTAGGGTGGGGTCATGCACGCAGTACAGGGCATGGGCCTTCAGGGTTCCCTCTTCGACCAGGGCGACGAGATCCGGCTCGGGCCGCTCACCGGCATCCGGCGCACCGCGCTCGGGGCCGGGGCCTGGGTCGATCACCTGCCCGGCTGGCTGAGCGGCGCCGACGCGCTCTTCGAGCGGCTGGCCGCCGACGTGCCCTGGCGGGCCGAGCGGCGGCAGATGTACGAGCGCGAGGTGGAGGTGCCCCGCCTGCTCGCCTTCTATGCAGCGGACGAGGCCCTTCCGCACCCCGCCCTCGTCGAGGCCCGCGAGGCCCTGAGCCGTCACTACGCCGCCGAGCTCGGCGAGCCCTTCACGACCGCCGGGCTGTGCCTCTACCGCGACGGCCGCGACAGCGTGGCCTGGCACGGCGACCGGACCGGACGCTCCGCCACCGAGGACACCATGGTCGCGATCGTCTCCGTCGGGGATCCCCGGGACCTCGCTTTCCGCCCGCGCGACGGCGGGGCCACCCTGCTGCGGCTGCCCCTGGGTCACGGCGACCTCGTCGTCATGGGCGGCTCCTGCCAGCGGACCATGGAGCACGCGGTGCCCAAGTCGACGCGGGCCGTCGGCCCCCGCATCAGCGTCCAGTTCCGCCCCCGCGGCGTGATGTGACAAGCCCAGGCCCAAGCCCAAGCCCCGGCCGCGGTCAGACCCTGTCGGGCTCCTTCAGGGGCCGGGCTGTCGTCGCGGCGGCAGCCGCGTGCAGCGAGCGCAGCGCCAGCATCAGCAGTCCGATGTCGTCCAGGTACACCGGGTCCGGAATCAGGTCCACCGGTGAGACGGTGTAGATCACGGCGACCCAGAACAGGGCCTTGTCGCGCAGCGGGATCCCGGCGTCGAGGAGCAGTCGCCGGGCACTGAGGACCCGTACGAGCAGCACGGCCGCGGCGATCGCGAGCCCGGCCGCGACGACCGCGGCGAGCATGAACCAGGTGTTTCCGTCCACGTGGCCCCTATACCCGCCCTGCGGACCCGCGTACCACTCAGGCCTCCTGTGCGCGCAGGCGCCGGCCGACCTCGCCCAGTCCGTCGGCGAGCGCGTCGAGCTGTTCGGGGGTCAGGACGTCGATGAGGATCTCCCGGACCGTGGTCACGTGCCCGGGCGCCGCCTGGTCGAGCAGGGCGCTGCCTGCCTCGGTGAGGACGGCGAAGACCCCGCGCACGTCGGAGGGGCAGCTGCGGCGGCGGACCAGGCCGGCCTTCTCCATCTGGGTGATCTGGTAGGTCAGCCCGCTCTTGGAGTTGATCAGGCCATTGGCCAGTTCGGTCATCCGCAGCTCGCGGCCGGGGGCCGCGGCGAGCCGTACGAGGATCTCGTACTGGGGGTGCGAGAGCCCGGAGTCGTCCTTCAGCTGCTGGTCGAGACGGCGGTTCACCAAGGCCGAGGCGGCCAGGAATCCACTCCAGGCCCGCTTCTCGCGGTCGTCCAGCCATCTCGTTTCAGCCATGGCCCCAGCCTACACGGGTTGTTCCAATTTGAATCAAAGGTTAGGGTCGGTGCTCGGCGGTTCGAATTTGAACAACTCCTGCCCACTCCGTCCCCTCGGGCCGCCCGACCGGAAGGATCCCCCCCATGACCAGCCCCTCCGTCGCCACGACGAAGCCGCAGGCCCCCGCACCGGCCGCCCAGCCCGGCTCCGCCGGCCCCCTCGCCCTCTCGACCCCGGGCCACGCCACCGGGCTGCTGCTCCTGCGCCTCGTCCTCGGCCTGACCATGGCCGCGCACGGTTCCCAGAAGCTCTTCGGCTGGTTCGGGGGCGGCGGCATCAGCGGCACCGGCCAGTTCTTCACCGCCAGCGGGTACCCCGCCGGTGACGCCATGGCCGTCCTCGCCGGCCTGACCGAGACCCTGGGAGGCCTCGGCCTCGCGCTCGGACTGCTGACCCCGCTCGCGGGCGCCGCCATCGTCGGCACCCTCATCAACGCGATCGCCGTCCACGGCGCCGGATCCTTCTTCGCCCCCAAGGGCATCGAGTACGAACTGCTCCTGGTCGCGGGCGCCGCCGCCCTCGCCCTGACCGGCCCCGGCCGGTACGCCGTCGACCGCTTCCTGCCGGTCCTGCGGAGCCACCGCCTGGCCCACGGCGCCCTCGCCGTCACCCTGGGCGTGGTCCTCGCCGCCGTGCTGCTCCTCGTACGCAGCTAGACCCCAGGACCCGTCCCGGTGCGCGGGGGTGTCCGGGGTCTGGGCTGATTGGCCCCGGGCATTCGGGGGAAGGGCGCACAAATGACACAACCCATCGAAGACTACGCACTCATCGGCGACCTGATGACGAGCGGTCTGGTCGGTCGCGACGGGTCCATCGACTGGCTGTGCCTGCCGCGCTTCGACTCCGCGGCCTGCTTCGCCAAGCTCCTCGGCGACGAGGAGAACGGCCACTGGCGCATCGCGCCCCTCGACGCCGCCGACGGCGAGCGGTGCACCCGCCGGGCCTACGCCGACGGTTCGCTGGTCCTGGAGTCCTACTGGGAGACCGGGACCGGCACCGTCAAGGTCATCGACTTCATGCCCCAGCGCGAGAGCGCCCCGGACGTCATCCGCATCGTCGAGGGCGTCACCGGCCTCGTCAGGATGCGCAGCACCCTGCGCCTGCGCTTCGACTACGGCCACGTCGTTCCCTGGGTCCGCCGCTCCGACGCCGACCGGGTCGCCATCGCCGGGCCCGACTCCGCCTGGTTCCGCAGCGAGCCGCCCGTCCGCACCTGGGGCGAGGAGAACAGCACCCGCTCGCAGTTCCCGGTCTCGGCGGGACAGCGCGTCGCCTTCGTGCTCACCTGGCACCCCTCGCACGAGCCGCGCCCCGAGCCCATCGACCCGTACGCGGCCCTGGACCAGAGCCTCGCCGACTGGCGGGAATGGACCGGGCAGTGCCGCTACGAGGGCCCCTACCGGGAGGCCGTGACCCGCTCCCTGATCACCCTCAAGGCCCTCACCTACGCCCCGACCGGCGGCATCGTCGCCGCGGCCACCACCTCCCTCCCCGAGGAGATCGGCGGGGTCCGCAACTGGGACTACCGATACTGCTGGCTCCGCGACGCCACCCTCACCCTCGACGCGCTCCTCGCGACCGGCTTCCTCGACGAGGCCCGCGCCTGGCGGACCTGGCTGCTGCGCGCGGTCGCCGGTGACCCCGCCGACCTCCAGATCATGTACGGGATCGCCGGAGAGCGGCGGATCCCCGAGACCGACCTGCCCTGGCTGCGCGGCTACGCCTCCTCCGCCCCCGTACGCGTCGGCAACGCGGCGGTCGACCAGCTCCAGCTCGACGTGTACGGCGAGGTCATCGACTCCCTGCACCTCGCCAGGTGCGCCGGGCTCGCCTCCGAGCACCACGCCTGGCGGATCCAGCTCGCGCTCCTCGACTTCCTGGAGCGCAACTGGCGCCGGCCCGACGAAGGCCTGTGGGAAGTGCGCGGCCCGCGCCGCCACTTCGTGCACTCCAAGGTGATGGCCTGGGTGGCCGCGGACCGGGCCGTAAGGACCCTGGAGAACGACCCCTCGATGCCCGGCGACGTACAGCGCTGGCGGGTCATGCGGGACGAGGTGCACCGCGACGTGTGCGAGAACGGATACGACCCCGAACGGGGCACCTTCACCCAGTACTACGGCTCCCGCGAGCTCGACGCGGCGACCCTGCTCATCCCGCGGGTCGGCTTCCTGCCGCCCGACGACCCGCGCGTCATCAGCACGGTCGACGCCGTCCGGGAGGAGCTCGGCCGCAGCGGCCTGGTCCGCCGCTACAGCACCGAAGGTCCCGCCGTCGACGGCCTGCCCGGCGACGAAGGAGCCTTCCTGGCCTGCTCGTTCTGGCTGGCCGACGCCCTGCACATGACGGGGCGGGGCAAGGAGGCCCGCGCCCTCTTCGAGAGGCTGCTGGCGGTACGCAACGACGTGGGACTCCTCGCCGAGGAGTACGACCCCGTTTCCGGGCGCCAACTCGGCAACTTCCCCCAGGCCTTCAGCCACGTCGGCCTGGTCAACACCGCCCTCACCCTGGCCCTGGACGACCCCGCCGGCCGCGGCTCCGGCTGACGACGGGCCCGCTGCCGGGACTACGCGGCTCCGCCCGTCCGGAACGCCAGCAGCAGGGCGATGTCGTCCGGCCGGTCGGCGGTGGTGCCCGCCTCGCTGATCAGCCGGTCGGCCGTCTCGGTCAGCGGGGTCGGCAGGGCCGCGGCCAGCGCCGACCGCAGCCGCTCCACCCCGACGTCGATGTCGATGCCCGGCTTCTCCACCAGCCCGTCCGTGTACAGGGCCAGCACCGAGCCCGTCGCGAGGCGCAGTTCCGTGATCGGGTACGAGGCCCCCGGGTCGATGCCGAGCACCACCCCGCCGGCCAGGTCCAGCACCTCCGTCCGTCCGTCGGGGTGACGCAGCAGCGGCTGGGGGTGTCCGGCCCGGACCGCCTGGGCGGAGCCCGACGCCGGGTCCAGCAACACGTAGCAGCAGCTGGCGAACTGGCCCGGGTCCAGGTCGATCAGCAGCTGGTTGGTACCGCGCATCACCTCGTCGGGCGCGCTCCCCGTCAGCGCGAAGGCCCGTACGGAGCTGCGGAGCTGGCCCATGGTCGCGGCGGCCGCCACCCCGTGCCCCTGCACGTCCCCGATGACCAGGGCCAGCAGCCCGCCGCCGGCCTCGACTACGTCGTACCAGTCCCCGCCGATGTCCATGCCCTGGGTGCCGGGCAGGTAGCGGGCCACCGTTTCCACCTGCCCGTGCACCGGCAGCCGGTGCGGCAGCAGGGCGGACTGCAGTCCGGCGGCGAGCGCCGCCTCGCTGTCGTAGCGCCGGGCCCGTTCCAGGGCCTGGGCGATCAGCCCGGCCAGGGCGGTGAGCACCGTACGCTCCTCCGGGCTGAAACCGCGGGGCGTGTCGAAGCCCAGGATGCACGAGCCGACCGGGCGGCCGGACGCGATCAGCGGCAGGAAGGCACGGGCCCCGACATGGGCGTCCAGGGGGATGCCCGGATAGGCGGCGGCCAGGTGTTCCATCGACTCGAAGAACAACGGCCGGCCCGAGGTCAGGGTCTCCACGCCCGGCAGCCGCACATCGAGCGCGACCCCGTCGAACCGGTCGAGGAAGCCCTGCGGGAAACCGGTCTCCCACGCCAGGTGCAGATGCCGCTCGTCCAGCAGGTAGATCGCCAGCTGGCGGCCGCCGAAGGCCGGCAGCAGCTCCTCGGTGACGACCGCCGACACCTGGCGGGCGGTGACCGCCTCGGTCAGTGCGATGGCCAGGGCCACCGGCCGGTACAGCGCGGAGGTCCGGTCGGCGGGGGAGCCGAGGCCCCCTCCCGGATCGGCCATCGAGGTGGGCGCGTAGGCGGGTGTCTCGGTGGCGCCGATGGTCACGGTCACCCCGTCGGCGCCCGGGTACAGGTCCACCGACACCCACTCGGCGGGCCTCTGGCGGCCGCGCCGGGCCGGGAAGTGCACCGGCTCGGTGGACATGAAGACGGCCCGGAAGTGGTCCTCGTACGCGGGATGGGCGAGCCAGGGCAGCGCCTCCCACAGCATCCGGCCGCGCAGCTCGGGGCCGACGATGCCGAGCAGCCTCTCGGCGGCGGTGTTGACGTAGTCGATCCTGCCCTGCCGGTTCACGGACAGCACGGCCTGCGCGAGCCGGTCCACGGTCTCCCCGGCACCCTCGCCGGCGGCGGGCCGCTCCGCGTACAGCGGGTCGCCGTCCCAGATCACCGGATCGCCGGCCGCCGCCAGCTGCGCGAGTTCCCCGGCCAGCCGGTCCGCTGCCTCACGCAGCCGTTCGCGGTCCTCCGGCCCCACCGGGACCCCGGGGGTGGCCGGGCGCAGCACCATCAGTACGCCGAACCGCTGGGTACCGGACGTCACCGGCTCGAACATCGAGGCGAAGGGGAAGGGCAGCCCCGCCATCAGCTGCGGGAAGCGGCGCATGGACGCCTCCGCGTCGGCCAGGTGCACGGACTGCCCGGAGCGGTAGGACTCCGCCGCCGGATAGGGACGGCTCACGTTCATCCGCCACCAGGGCCGGAACAGCGGCCCCGGGAGCCCCGTGAGCATGGCCATCTGCAGCACGCCCTCCTGGCTGGAGCGCAAGTACACCCCGCCCGCGTACCCGCCGACGGCCGTCACCACCTCGACCGCGGCCCGCGCGAGCACCTGGGCCATGGCATCAGGGGCGGGGCCGGCGCTGTCCGGTCTCGCCGTCACACCGTCAGGATGCGCCTTCGGCCGTGGTGGCCGCACCCGGACGCCCGGCCCGGTCCCGCCCGGCGTCCCGGTACCCGGCCACCACCGCGGCCGACGCGAGCAGCAGCACCACGGCCACCGTCCGCAGCGCGGCCCCCATCGCGTCGGTGAAGGCGGCGACCTGCGCCGGATCCGTCGGGTTCCCGTGGAACCGGGAGGCCAGCACCGTGCCGACCACCGCCACCCCGAGGGCGGCGCCGATCTCCCGGGCCGCGGTGTTCAGCCCGGAGCCCAGCCCGGCCTGGTGCGGCGGCAGCTCGGCGACCACCGTCAGGGTCAGGGAGGGCGCGCACAGCCCGGTGCCGACGGACAGCACCAGCAGGTAGAGCGCGTACAGGGCGTACGGGGTGCCCGCGTCGGCGGTGGAGACCAGCAGCAGCCCCGCACCGATCAGCCCGAGCCCTGCACCCACCGGCAGCCGGGGCCCGGTCCGCTCCTGCAGCCGCGCTCCGAACCGGGGCACCAGGGCCATGCCGACGGTCAGCGGGACGATCGCGAGGCCGGTCGCGGCGGGGGAGAACCCCTTCGCGTACTGGAGGTACTGGGCGTTGACGAAGAACAGGGCGAAGAGCCCGAAGAAGCCGGTGCCGATGCCCAGCGCCCCGGCGCGCAGCTTGCGCGAGGCGAAGATCCGCGGGTCGAGCAGCGGGCGGGCGGCGCGCAGCGCGTGGCCGGTGAACGCCGCGAGCAGCCCCGCCCCGGCGCCGAAGGCCGTCAGCACCCGCATCGAGGCCCAGCCGTACGCGGGCCCCTCGATGATCCCGTAGACCACCGCGAACAGCGCCCCGGCGAGCAGCGCCGCGCCCAGGGGGTCGACGGCGGCGTCGGGCCGCGAGGGCGTACGGGGAACCGTACGGGCGACCGCGACGGCGAGCAGCGCGCCCAGCGGGACGACGGCCCAGAACAGGGCCCGCCAGGTCAGGAACTCCCCGGCCAGGCCGCCGCCGACATTGCCCGCCAGGCCCCCGAGGCCCGCGGCCAGCGTCCAGGTGGCCAGGGCCCGGCCGCGGCGCTCGGGCGGGCTCAGGTGGACCAGGACGGACATGGTGGCCGGCATGATCAGGGCCGCGCCGGCCCCGCACAGGCCCCGGCCCGCGATCAGTACGGCCGGGTTCTGTGCGAGGGCGCTGAGGGCCCCGCCCGCGGCGAACAGTCCGAGTCCGGCCAGCAGGGCGCCCTTGCGTCCGTACCGGTCGCCGAGGGCTCCGGCCGGGATCAGCAGCGCGGCGAAGACGATGACGTACGCGTCGACCGCCCACAGCAGCTCGCCCGGGCTCGGACGCAGGGCGGACGCGGCGAGCTGCGGGATGAGCAGGTTGACGGCGGCGACCATGCCCTGGGCGACCAGGACGCAGGCGCACAGGACGAGCAGGGCGGGCCGGGTGAGGGCGGTCGGAGCGGGTGCGGGCGGCGCGGCGGGATCCCGCGTCAGGGCATGGCGGAGCACGGCTCCTCCTGGGAGTCGGTGATGAGAGTGGGAAGAGCGGGCGAGGGGTCAAGACCTCTGCTTCACCGTAGAGTTGGGGCGACCTGCTTTCCAGTGCAAGTTCTGCAAGGGATGAATGCGCGTGACGCAATCCGGAACCCGAGCCGGAACCCGAGCCGGAACCAGAGCCGGAACCCGGGCCCTAACCGGACCAGGATCCGGCTCCGGCCTGGACCTGAATCTCCTCGTCGCCCTGGACGTCCTCCTGGACGAAACGAGCGTGTCCCGGGCGGCCGCCCGCCTGCACCTCTCCGAGCCCGCGATGAGCCGCACCCTCGGCCGGATCCGCAAGGCCCTCGGCGACCCCGTCCTGGTCCGGGCCGGGCGGACCATGGTGCCCACCCCGCACGCCCTCGCCGTCCAGGGCGAGGTCAGGGCCGTCGTGGAACGGGCCCGCGCCCTCTTCCTCACCGGCGGGCAGGTGGACCTGTCCACGCTCGCCCGCACCTTCACCGTGCTGGCGAACGACGCCTTCACCGCCGTCTACGGAGCCGCCCTCCTCACCCGGGTGACCCGCGAGGCGCCGGGGGTGCGGCTGCGGTTCCTGGGGGAGAGCCACGTGGACGTCCCGGCGCTGCGCGAGGGCGTCGCCGACCTGGAACTCGGCGTGGTCGACACCCGTTCCCCCGAAGTGCGCGTGGAGCACCTCGCCGACGAGCGGATGCTGGCCGTGGTCCGGTGCGGCCACCCGCTGCTCCGCGGCCGGATCACCGCGCGCCGGTTCGCCGCCGCCGAACACCTGATCGCCTCCCGGCGCGGCCGCCTGCAGGGCCCGGTGGACACCGCCCTGGCCGAACAGGGCCTGTCCCGGCGGGTGGTGGGCAGCGTGGGCACCTTCCCCGCCTCCCTGTTCGTCCTGCGCGAGAGCGACCTCGTCGGACTGCTCACCACCCAGGCCGTACCGCTCGCCGCAGCGCTGGACCTGGAGACCTTCGAGATCCCGCTCGATCTGCCGACACTGCCCTTCGGCATGGCCTGGCACCCGCGTCACGACGCGGACCCGGCGCACGCCTGGCTGCGCAGCTGCACGCGCGAACTGCTGCCGGGGGACGCGGCGACGGGCACCTCCCCGGACAGGACCTAGCACCTGCGATAGGCCGACCGCTTCCCTCGTCCGGGGGACGCACGGGTGTACGGCCCGCGCGGCGGGCGCGCCGCGGGGCACGATACGCACGCGTCCCATCCCCCCCGCCGGAAGGCCACCGGAAGGCAGAGCATGCGGTTCCAGTACGACACCCTCGGCGAGCGGTACGCCGAGTCCAGGACCACAGCGGCCTTCTCGGCGGCCGACACCTACACGCTCCACGGAGCCCTGGACGCCCTCGGCGGGGTACGCGGGCTCGACGCCCTCGACCTGGCCTGCGGCTACGGCTACAACACCCGCCTGCTGGCCCGCGGCGGCGCCCGGCGGACCGTCGGGGTGGACGCCTCGGAGGAAATGATCAGGCTGGCCCGCGAGCACGACGCGGAGCAGGACCGGCCGGCCCCCGGGAACATCGAGTACCACGTCGCCGACGCCGCAGGCCTCCCCGACCTCGGGCCGTTCGACCTCGCCACCGCCGTCTACCCCTTCAACCACACGCCCGACCGCGCATCACTGCACGCGATGTTCCGCTCCGTCCGCTCCAGCCTGCGCGCGGGCGGGCGGCTGCTCGCCATCGTGCCCAACGCCGGGGCGTTTCCCCGCGTGGACTGGTCGCCGTACGGGGTCCGCATCCTCGACCGGATCCCGACCGGCGACGCGCCGCTGCTGAAGGCGCACTTCCTCGTCGACCCGCCGCTGCCCTTCGAGTTCCACGAGTGGGCCCACGCCGAGCTCGCCGAGGCGGCCGTCGAGGCGGGCTTCAGCACCATCGGCTGGCAGCCGAACCGGACCCCGCCCGCCGATCACGTGCGCGACGACGCGTACTGGACGGCGTACCGCGCCTGGCCGATCAGCTCCCTGATGACTTGCGTGGCGTAGCGCAAGGGCTCACTGCTCCGCCGCCGACCGGATCAGCTCGACGATCCGGTCGCGCGCCGCCCGCCCCTCGGGCAGCGGCAGCAGCGGGTACACGTGCGGCAGCCCCGCCTCCTCGTGGAACTCCACCTCCACCCCGGCCGCGCGGGCCCGGCGCACCAGCTCCCTGCTGTCCGTGGTCAGCACGTCCCGGGTCCCGGTGAACACCGTCAGCGGCGCCAGCCCCTCGAAGGACCCGTGCAGCGGGCTCACCCGGGGATCGTCGGCGGCCAGGGTCCCGGCGTACAGGCGCCCGGCCTCCCGCAGCCCCGAGCGGGCCAGCATCGGATCGTCCGCCTCGATGCCCGCCTGGTCCGGATGGCTCATGGTCACGTCCAGCCACGGCGAGATCAGCACGATGCGGGAGGGCTGCGCCCCGGTGCGGTCCCGCAGCCGCTGGGCGGCGGCCAGCGCCAGCCCGGCCCCGGCCGAGTCCCCGATGAGCACGGTCCCGCCCTCGCCCCCGCTCGCGATCAGGCCGCTGAGCAGGTCGGCGGCGACCGGGACCGTCCGGTCGGCGGTCCCGCGCGGGGCGAGGATGTACGCCGGTACGACGACCCGCGCCCGCGCCTGCGTGACCAGGGTCCGGATCAGCGCCCAGTGCGGGCGGACCAGTTCGTTGATGTAGCCGCCGCCGTGCACGTACAGCACCTGCGCCACGGGCTCGCTCCCCTGCGGGGAGACGTCGTACACCGGCCAGGCCCCGACGAAGGTCCGCGAGATGTCCGCGACCCGCCCCAGCGAGCGCGGCGGCAGATGGGAAGCGGGCCGGCGGGCGGACTCGGCCACCCGGGTCCGTACCGCTTCGACGCTCGCGAACCGTCTTCGCCGTCCCGCCGCGATCAGCGCAACCGACAGCGCCCTGCTGCGCAGACTCGGCACGCCCCTCACCTCCCCTTTTCCCCGGGCCGCCCCCGGCCCGGGACCCTACCCCGTCATCGGAGGAGCATAGGCGTGAAGCTGGGCTGTCGACCCGCTTAAGAAAGTCTCGATGGACTGATCACCACGCATCTCGGCAGATTGGTGACCGTCACCGACGCCGTCCGCGCGCCCCCGCGCTCCGCGGCGCCCCCTTCCGCATGCCTGGAGCCACCCCCATGAAGGCACTCGTCAAGCACAAGGCCGAGCCCGGACTGTGGCTCATGGACGTTCCCGAGCCCGAGTACGGCCCCGGCGACGTGCTGATCAAGGTGCTGCGCACCGGCATCTGCGGAACCGACCTGCACATCCGCGCCTGGGACGGCTGGGCGCAGGGCGCCGTCAAGACCCCGCTGGTCCTCGGCCACGAGTTCGTCGGCGAGGTCGCCGCCCTCGGCGCCGACGTCCGCGACATCGAGATCGGCGCGCTGGTCAGCGGCGAGGGCCACCTGGTGTGCGGCAAGTGCCGCAACTGCCTGGCCGGACGCCGCCACCTGTGCCGCAGCACGATCGGCCTCGGGGTCGGCCGCGACGGCGCCTTCGCCGAGTACGTGGTGCTGCCCGCGCAGAACGTGTGGGTGCACCGGACGGCGGTGGACCTGGACGTCGCGGCGATCTTCGACCCGTTCGGCAACGCCGTGCACACCGCGCTGTCCTTCCCCCTCGTCGGCGAGGACGTGCTGATCACCGGCGCCGGCCCGATCGGGATCATGGCGGCGGCCGTGGCCCGGCACGCCGGTGCGCGCAGCGTGGTGATCACCGACGTCAGCCCCGAGCGGCTGGAGATCGCCCGCAAGGCGGGCGCCACGCTCGCGGTGAACGTCGCCGAGTCCTCCATCGCCGACGCACAGCGCTCGCTCGGCCTGCGCGAGGGCTTCGACATCGGCCTGGAGATGTCCGGCCGCGGCGAGGCGATGCGCGACATGATCGACAACATGACGCACGGCGGCCGGATCGCCATGCTGGGCCTGCCGGCGCAGGAGTTCCCGGTGGACTGGGCCAAGGTGGTCACCTCGATGATCACCATCAAGGGCATCTACGGCCGCGAGATGTTCGAGACCTGGTACGCCATGACGGTGCTGCTGGAGGGCGGGCTCGACCTCAGCCCGGTCATCACCGGCCGCTACTCGCACCGCGACTTCGACGCGGCGTTCGACGAGGCCTCGACCGCCCGCAGCGGCAAGATCATCCTGGACTGGACGGCGTAAGCGCCTCCTCGCCTCAGACCATCTCCCCCGGCCGGGCCCCGCACACCCTCCCCCTCCGCGGGGTCCGGCCCCCTTCTCTCCGCCTCCCGTCCGCCTCCGCCGCACAAGGAGAACGCACCATGTTCGAGTCCGTCCGCGAGGACCTGCGCACCACCCTCGACGAGATCCGCGCCGCCGGCCTGCACAAGCCCGAGCGCGTCATCGGCACCCCGCAGAACGCGGCCGTCGCCGTCACCTCGGGCGGCGCCGCGGGAGAGGTCCTCAACTTCTGCGCCAACAACTACCTGGGGCTGGCCGACCACCCCGAGGTCGTCGCCGCCGCGAAGGACGCGCTGGACCGCTGGGGCTACGGCATGGCCTCCGTCCGCTTCATCTGCGGCACGCAGGAGGTGCACAAGGAGCTGGAGGCGCGGCTGTCGGCGTTCCTCGGCCAGGAGGACACGATCCTCTACTCCTCCTGCTTCGACGCCAACGGCGGTGTCTTCGAGACCCTGCTCGGCGCCGAGGACGCGGTCATCTCCGACGCCCTCAACCACGCCTCGATCATCGACGGCATCCGCCTGTCCAAGGCCCGCCGCTTCCGCTACGCCAACCGCGACATGGCCGAGCTGGAGACGCGCCTGAAGGAGGCCACCGAGGGCGGCGCCCGCCGCAAGCTGATCGTCACCGACGGCGTCTTCTCCATGGACGGCTACGTGGCCCCCCTCCAGGAGATCTGCGACCTCGCCGAGCGCTACGACGCCATGGTCATGGTCGACGACTCGCACGCCGTCGGCTTCGTCGGCCCCGGCGGCCGCGGCACCCCGGAGCTGCACGGGGTCATGGACCGGGTCGACATCATCACCGGCACCCTCGGCAAGGCCCTGGGCGGCGCCTCCGGCGGCTACGTCGCGGCGCGCGCCGAGATCGTCGAGCTGCTGCGCCAGCGCTCGCGCCCGTACCTCTTCTCCAACTCCCTCGCCCCGGTCATCGCGGCGGCCTCCCTCAAGGTCCTCGACCTGCTGGAGTCGGCAGGCGACCTGCGCGAGCACCTCGCCGCCAACACCGCCCTCTTCCGCACGAAGATGACCGAGGCCGGTTTCGAGATCCTGCCCGGCGACCACGCCATCGCCCCCGTGATGATCGGCGACGCGGCCGAGGCGGCCAGGATGGCCGAGCTGCTCCTGGAGCGCGGGGTCTACGTGATCGGCTTCTCCTACCCGGTGGTGCCGATGGGCGCGGCGCGCATCCGCGTCCAGCTCTCGGCGGCCCACTCGACGGCCGACGTGGAGCGCGCGGTGGCCGCGTTCATCGATGCCCGTGCGGCGCTGGTGGCCGACGGGGCCTGAGACAATGGTGGGGTGATCGACCCCCGCCGGCTGCGCATCCTGCGGGCCGTGGCGGACCACCGTACGGTGACCGCCGCGGCCGCAGCCCTGTACCTCACTCCCTCCGCCGTCTCCCAGCAGCTCGCGGCCCTGGAACAGGAGACGGGCCACGCCCTGCTCACCCGCAGCGGCCGGGGCGTACGGCTCACCGCGGCCGGTGAGATCCTGCTCGGCCACGCCCACGAGGTGCTGGCGCAGCTGGAGCGGGCGGAGGCCGAACTCGCGGCGTACGCGGGCGGCTCGGCCGGCGAGGTGACGGTGGCCGCCTTCGCCACCGGCATCGCGGAGGTACTGGCCCCGGCGATCGCCCGGCTGGCGCTGGACCACCCCGGGATCCGGCTGCGGGTACGGGACGCGGAGGGCGACCAGAGCCTGCCGCTGCTGCTGGACGGCGAGGCGGACGTGGCCCTGGCCGTCGAGTACCGGGGCGGGCCGGGGGCGGACGACAAGCGGCTGTCCGTCCTCCCGCTGTACGCGGAGCCCTTCGACGCCGTGCTGCCCTCGGGGCACCCGCTGGCCGACCTGCCCGCGGTGGCGCTGGCGGACCTGTCCGAGGCGGACTGGGTGGGTCAGTACCCCGGCAACCCCTGTCACGACGTGACGCTGCTCGCGTGTGAACTGGCGGGCTTCCAGCCCCGGTTCGTCCACTCGTCCGACGACTTCCGTGCGGTGACGGCGCTGGTGGGCGCGGGGGCCGGGGTGGCCCTCGTGCCGCGTTCGGCGCTGCGGGGCATGGACCTCAAGGAGGTCCAGGTCCGTCCGGTCGCCGGCCCGGCCGCCACCCGCCGGGTCTTCGCCGCCACCCGCCGCGGCGGCGAGACCCACCCGCTCATCGCCCCCGTCCTGGCCGCCCTGGTCCGGGAGTCGGAGCGGCTGCCGGCGCACTGAGCTCCGGACTCCCGTCGCTCAGCCGAGTGTGAAGACGGCCCCGGGCGCGGCGTGTCCGACGGGCCCGGCGTAGTGCGCCGAGGCACGGGCCACCGCCTCGCCGGGGGTGAGGCCACGGCCCACGTGCGTGACGACCAGCCGGGCGGCGCGCGCGGCGGCCGCCGTCGTACCGGCCTCCTCGGGCGTGTGGTGGAGGTGTTCGGCCTCGCCCCGCGCCGGACGCCGGGCGCTCTCGGCCTCGCACAGCAGCAGGTCGCAGCCCTCGGCGAGGGACGTCAGCGCGGGGCAGGGAGCCGTGTCCCCGGAATAGACCAGCGCCCGGCCGCCGGCCTCGACGCGGACGGCGAAGGCGGGCATCCCGTGCGTCACGGCGCGGCTGGTGAGGGTGAGCGCCCCGACCCGCGCCCGGTGTCCGTCGGACAGCTCGTGGACGGCGAAGGCGGACTCGACGGGGCTGCGCGCGGCGCCGTTGGTGAGGAACCCGGCCAGCCGGTCGGCGGTCCCCGGCGGGCCGAACAGCGGCAGCGGCGCCGCTCGTTCGACGTCGGCGAAGAGCAGGCCGTAGTACGCGGTCAGGAGGTCCGCGCTGTGGTCGGCGTGCAGGTGCGAGATCCAGACCGCGTCCAGCTCGCCCAGCCCGACGTAGCGCTGGAGCGGGCCGAGCGTGCCGCTGCCGGCGTCCATCCAGACGCGGGTGCCGCCGCCGGACACCAGGTAGCCGGAGCAGGGGTTGTCGGCACTCGGATACGGCGTCGCGCTGCCGAGCACGGTCAGCCGCAGCGGATCGCCGTCCATGGCGTCGCTCATACCCGCACCACTTCCACCCCCGCCGCCTCGAACTCCCGGGCCACGCCGGCCGCCAGGCCCGTGTCCGTCACCAGGACGTCCACCGACGAGGTCGCGCAGATACGGGCGAAGGCGCGTACGCCCAGCTTGCTGGAGTCGGCCGCGATCACCACCCGGCGGGCCCGCTCGCACAGCAGGCGGTTGACCGAGGCCTCGTCCTCGTGGCGGGTCGCCGCGCCGTCCGCCGGGTCGAAGCCGTCCACGCCGAGCACCGCCGTGTCCACCGCGAGCTGCCCGAGTACCTGCTCGGCCAGCGGGCCCGTCAGCTCGTAGGACTGCGGGCGCGCCACACCGCCGGTCAGCACGATCTTGAACTGCGGCCGGATCACCAGCTCGCCCGCGATGTTGAGCGCGTTGGTCACCACGGTGAGCGCCGGGGAGCCCTGGGCCAGGTCCGGGCGGCCGGCCAGGGCCCGCGCGACCTCGGTGGTCGTGGTGCCGCCCGTCAGGCCGATCACCTCGCCCGGGGTGATCAGGGCCGCGACCGCCTCGCTGATGCGGCGCTTCTCGGCGGCGCGGCGCGAGGTGCGGTAGCGCAGGGGGAGTTCGTACGAGACCCCGTGCAGCACGGCCCCACCGCGCGTGCGGACCAGCAGCTGCTGCTCGGCGAGCTGGTCGAGGTCGCGGCGGATGGTCGCTGCGGACACGCCGAGGGCCTCGGCGGCCGGTTCCACCTCCACCTCGCCCCGCTCCACCAGCAGGTCCAGCAGTGCCTGCCAGCGCTCCTTGCGGGTCATCGGCCGCCCCCTTCGGTGTGCTCCATCGGCTTACCCGCCGACACTAACTCAGGCGATCATCTCGTTGATGCTTGAAGTTGCGCGAAACTGCCAGCTACCTTGCAGGAAAACGCATTCAGACCCGTCTGCCGCACGAGGGAGCCTGCATGAGTCACGTCGCGCACGAGTTGGGCACACAGCCCGAATGCTGGGAGCGGGCCGCCGAACTGGCCCCGGCCCGGCGGGCGGTGCTGCCGCAGCCGGGGGAGCGTACCGCGATCGTCGGGTGCGGGACCTCGTACTACATGGCCCAGGCGGCCGCCGTGTTGCGCGAGGAAGCCGGTCAGGGGGAGACCGACGCGTTCCCCGCCTCGGAGTTCCCGCGCCACCGCCGCTACGACCGCGTCGTCGCCCTCACCCGCTCCGGGACCACCACCGAGGTGCTGGACCTGCTGGCCGGACTGCGGGACGCGGGCGTGCCCACGACCGCCGTCATCGGCGATCCGGCGACCCCGGTGATGACCCTCGCCGACGAACTCGTCGTCCTCGACTTCGCCGACGAGCGCTCCGTCGTACAGACCCGCTTCGCCACCACCGCCCTCACCCTGCTCCGCGCCCACGCCGGACTGCACACCTCCGGTGTGGTCGCCGACGCGCGGACCGCGCTCGCCGAGCCGCTCCCCGCCGAGCTGGAGAGCCGGGGGCAGTTCACCTTCCTCGGCCGCGGCTGGAGCGTCGGCCTCGCGAACGAGGCAGCGCTGAAGATGCGCGAGGCCTCCCTGTCCTGGGCCGAGTCCTATCCGGCGATGGAGTACCGGCACGGGCCCATCAGCGTCTCCGGGCCCGGCACCGTCACCTGGTCGCTCGACGAGGCCCCCGAGGGGCTCGCCGAGCAGGTGCGGAGCACCGGATCCCAGTGGGTGGCGGGCAGGCTCGACCCGCTCGCCGAGCTGGTCCGGGTGCACCGCCTCGCCCTGGCCGTCGCCGTCCACCAGCAGCTGGATCCGGACGCGCCGCGCCACCTCACCCGCTCGGTGATCCTCGCCACCGGAGAGGAGGCGGTCCGATGAGCCTCGTCCCCGCCGGCACGCTCGTCCAGAAGGCGGCGGGCGCGGGCCGCGCCGTCGCCGCCTTCAACATCATCACGCTGGAGCACGCCGAAGCGGTCGTCGCCGGAGCCGAGGCGGCCGGACTGCCGGTCATCCTCCAGCTCAGCGAGAACGCCGTGAAGTTCCGCGGCGGGCAGCTGCTGCCCATCTCCCGGGCGGCCGCCGCCTGCGCCGAGGCCGCCGGGGTCCCGGTCGGCCTGCACCTCGACCACGTCAAGAGCTCCGAGCTGCTGCGCCAGGCCTGCGACGCGGGATACAGCTCGGTGATGTACGACGCCGCGCACCTGCCGTATGCCGAGAACCTGGAGGCGACCCGCTCCGCCGCCGACTGGGCGCACGTCAACGGGCTGTGGATCGAGGCCGAGCTGGGCGAGGTGGGCGGCAAGAACGGCGCCGCCCCGCTGGACCCGCACGCGCCGGGCGCCCGTACCGACCCCGACGAGGCACGCCGGTTCGTCGCCGACTCCGGGGTCGACGCGCTGGCCGTCGCCGTCGGCAGCAGCCACGCCATGACCAGCCGGACCGCGGCCCTGGATCACGCGCTGCTGGCCCGGCTCGCCAAGACGGTGGACGTGCCGCTCGTCCTGCACGGCTCCTCGGGGCTGCCGGACGCGGAGCTCGCGGCGGCCGTCGCGGGCGGCATCCGCAAGGTCAACATCGGCACCGCCCTGAACGTGGCCATGACCGAGGCGATTCGCACCCACCTCACCCCGGCGGACCCCAGGCCCTACCTGACGGCCGCCCGTACGGCGATGGCGGCGACGGCCGCGGCCATGATCAACGCCCTGAACTGACCGCGTCCGCGGCTGCCGGTGCACGGATCCCTTCGGAACTCCCGGCCCCTTCCGAATTCCTGGCCCCTTCCGAATTTCTGAAACTGGTTCTACTCTGACCGCCGCCACCACAGCGACCGGCTGGACGCGAGAATCCCGGAGGGGCCGTGCACCTCGAATACACGCCTGAGCAGCAGCAGTTGCGCACCGAGCTGCGCGCCTACTTCGCCCGGCTGATCCCTGAGGACGTCTACGCCCGCTACGAGGATCCGGCCGCGCAGAAGCGGTTCTACCGGGAGACCATCCGCCGGCTCGGCGCCGACGGCTGGCTCGGGGTCGGCTGGCCGAAGGAGTACGGCGGGCGCGGGATGTCCCCGATGGACCAGTTCATCTTCTTCGACGAGGCCGCGCAGGCCGTCGTACCGCTGCCCCTGATGGCGCTCAACACCGTCGGGCCGACCATCATGCAGTTCGGCACCGACGAGCAGAAGGCGTACTTCCTGCCCAGGATCCTCGCGGGCGAGATCGACTTCGCCATCGGCTACAGCGAGCCGGACGCGGGCACCGACCTCGCGGCGCTCAAGTGCAAGGCCGTCCGCGAGGGCGACGAGGAGACCGGCACCTACGTGGTGAACGGGCAGAAGATCTGGACCACCAACGGCGACACCGCCGACTGGGTCTGGCTCGCGGTGCGCACCGACCCGGACGCCCCCGCCCACAAGGGCATCACCATGCTCCTCGTGCCGACCTCCGACCCCGGCTACTCCTGCACCCTCATCAACACCCTCGCCTCGCACGACACCACCGCCAGCTACTACGAGAACATCCGCGTCCCCGCCACCCGCCGCGTCGGCCAGGAGAACAAGGGCTGGCGCCTGATCACCAACCAGCTCAACCACGAGCGCGTCACCCTCGCCGCCCACGGCACGATGGCCATCCGGGCCCTCCACGACGTCCAGCGCTGGGCCGCCGAGACGAAGCTCGCCGACGGCCGCCGGGTGATCGACCTCTCCTGGGTCCGCGGCCGCCTCGCCCGCACCCACGCCCGGCTCGACGCGATGAAACTGCTCAACTGGCAGATGGTCAACGCCGTCCAGGACGGCACCCTCACCCCGCAGGACGCCTCGGCCGTCAAGGTCTACGGCTCCGAGGCGCGCAGGGACGCGTACGCCTGGCTGATGGAGGTGGTCGGCGCGGCCGGCTTCCTGAAGGACGGCTCCGCGGGCGCGGTCCTGCACGGCGAACTGGAGCGCGGCTACCGCAGCGCGGTCATCTTCACCTTCGGCGGCGGCAACAACGAGATCCAGCGCGAGATCATCTCGTGGATCGGCCTCGGCATGCCGCGGGTCCGCCGCTGACGGGACGGGTACGGGGCCGGACGCCGCCGGGGGTCAGGGCCGGTCGTACCAGGCGAACGCCGAGATGCGCCAGCCCTCCGGGGTGCGGACGAACTGGATGGTCTTGGTCCCGCCGCCCTCGAAGGGCTCGCCGTCCAGGATCCCGGACTTGCGGTACGTGCCGAACCGCGAGGCGATGTCGCCCTCGATCTGGGTCCGTTCGGAGGTCTCCCACTCGGAGAACTCGACCAGCCGCCCGCCCGTCAGCAGCCGCAGGCGGGGCTCGACGAACTCGTCCACGGTGTAGACCGTGAAATCCGGGCCCGTCAGGACGATCACGCCGCCCGGGACGACCAGCCGGCGGATCCGGGCCACGTCGGCGGTCTTGCCGCCGCGGTTGTCGAAGGCACCGAAGAACTCGGCGGTCACCGTGTCGATCTCGCTCTTGGGCATGGCGCGACCGTAACACCGGGGTCCGGACGGCGGCCATACCGTCGCCGCCGCTCCCGGACGCCTCGTACGCTGGAGCCACCGGGCAGCTGCGACAGGAGGTACGGGGATGGGAAACACCGCGGCCGTCGACCCCGACCCGGGGCTGTACGGTCCGTCGTCCGTCACCTGGCAGTGCCACGGGGACCCGGTGATGTGGATCGCCGGCGTCCGGGCCCTCTACCTCCAGGCCCTGCACCCGCGCGCCGTCCGCGGGGTCATGGAGAACAGCGACTTCAGGAACGACGCCTGGGGGCGGCTGCTGCGCACCGCCGACTTCGTCGGCACGCTCACCTACGGCACCACCGAGGACGCCGAACGCGCCGGCGCCCGCGTCCGGGCGATCCACCGCAAGCTCACCGCCACCGACCCGGACACCGGCGAGCGCTTCCCCGTCGACGACCCCGCACTGCTGCTCTGGATCCACTGCGCCCAGATCGACAGCTTCCTGCACGTCCTGCGCCGGTCCGGCGTCGACCTCACCCCCGCCCAGGCCGACCGTTACGTCGACGAGAACCGGGTGAACGCCCGCCTCGTCGGCCTCGTCCCGGCCGCCGTCCCCGCCGACACCGCACAGCTGGCCGCCTACTTCGAGAAGATCCGCCCCGAGCTCGCCGCCGGCCCCGACGCCCGCGCCGTGGACGACTTCCTGCGCGGCCCGCCCGTCCACCCGCTGCTCGTGCCTGGCCGGAATCTGCTGTGGCGCCCGCTCGCCGCCCTCGCCTACGGAACCCTCCCCGGCTGGGCGCACCAGCTGTACGGGCACCCCGCACCCGCCCCACGCACCGTCACCCGGCGCCTGCGCCTCACCGGACGCGTGCTGCGCAGCATTCCCGCAGGTCTGCGCTGGCAGCTGCCCCCAGGTCACATCTTGAAAGCGATGCGCCGCATGGGCCCCGGGAGTCGCCCCTCCCCGTACACACTGCGTACATCAGCGGCCATACTGGACCGGCCGGGGAGGGCGAGGCACGACAACGGGGGCGACTTCAAGACATGGCGGAGTCCAGACTGATCCAGGGCCGGTACCGGTCGCTCGACCTGATCGGTCGCGGCGGCATGGGCGAGGTGTGGCGAGCCCGGGACGAATCGCTGGGCCGACAGGTCGCCGTGAAGTGTCTCAAACCGATCGGGGCCGAGCAGGACGCCCACTTCACCCAGGTGCTGCGCGAGCGGTTCCGCCGCGAGGCCCGGGTCGCCGCGTCCCTCCAGCACCGGGGCGTCACCGTCGTCCACGACTTCGGCGACGACAGCGCCGCCGGGGGCCCCCTCTACCTCGTCATGGAGCTCCTCGAGGGCCGCAACCTCAGCCAGCTCCTGGAGGACAACGAGACCCGCCCGCTCCCCGTGGAGGTGGTAGTCGACATCGCTGAGCAGATGGCGGCCGCGCTCGGCTACACCCACGACCAGGGCGTCGTCCACCGCGACCTGAAGCCGGCCAACATCATGCGGCTCACCGACGGCACCGTGAAGATCTGCGACTTCGGCATCGCCCGACTCGCGCACGACATCGGATTCACCGCCAAGCTCACCGGCGGCGGCATGGCCATGGGCACCCCGCACTACATGTCGCCCGAGCAGATCGCGGGCGGCGAGGTCGACCACCGCAGCGACCTCTACTCCCTGGGCTGCGTCCTCTACGAGATCGCCACCGGTGCACCGCCCTTCGACCTCGGCGACTCCTGGTCCGTGCTGGTCGGCCACCGCGACAACGCTCCCGTGCCGCTCCGCGAGCACCGCCCCGAACTGCCCGAATACTTCGAACAGGTGGTTCTGGACCTCCTCGCCAAATGCCCCGAGGACCGGCCCGGCGACGCCCGCCACGTGCACCGGCGGCTCGTCGAGGCACGCCTCGGCCCGGGCGGGCTGCCCGTCGCCCAGGCCCCCCTCCCGGCCTGGGCCCACGGGATGACCGCCGGGCGCAAGGCCGGGATCGAGGCCCGCCCCGCGAGCGGCGAGTGGGCCGTGCTCACCGGCTCCTGGACTGCCGCGCGCGCGAGCGGCGCGCAGCGGATCCTGCGTCCCGCGCCCGCCGAGGACCCCCGGCTCACCGCCTCGTACGGGGTGCCGCGCGTCCCCGGCCCCCGCGGGACCGGCCCCGACGCCCTCGCCGCGGGCCACACCCGCGCCTTCTCCCTCAGCCGGGCCGGCCGCCCCGAGGAGGCCCTCGCCGTGTACGAAACCGTGGCCGAGGGCCGCGCCCGGCTGCTCGGCCCGGACCACGCCGACACCCTCGCCGCGCGCCAGGAGGCGGCGTACGAACTGGGCAGGCTCGGGCGGCACCCGGAGGCGTACGCGATCTACCGCGCGGTGCTCCTGGCCCGCGAGCGCTCCGCGGGGCCGCTCCACCCCGACACCCTGCGCTGCCGCCACAACCTGGCCTGCGCGCTGGGCGCGCTCGGCCGGTTCGCGGAGGCCCACGCCACGGCCGCCGAGGTCGCCGCCGACCGGACGGCCGTGCTCGGCGCCGAGCACGCGGACACCCTGCTGACCCGCTACGAGGTGGCGTACGCGCTCGGCCGCCTGGAGCGATGGCAGGAGGCCCTGGCGGCCTTCCGCGAGGTCGCCGCCGTACGGGAACGGGTGCTCGGCCGCGACCACCCCGACACCCTGGCCGCGCGCTACGAGGTCGGCATCGCGCTCGGCCGCACCGGGAACAGCGCCCAGGCCCTCGACCTGTTCCGGGCCCTGGTCCGCGACCGCACCCGCGCGTACGGGGCCGCCGACCCGGAGACCCTGCGCGCCCGGCACGTCCTCGGCGTCAACCTGGGCCGTCTGGACCGCTGGGCAGAGGCGGTGACCGAGGCGCGCCAGGTGGGCGCCGCACGGGCCCGGGTGCTCGGCGCCGAGCACCCGGACACGCTGGTCAGCCGCCGCGAACTCGCCGCGGGACTGGGCCGGCTGGGCCGTTGGGATGAGGCGCTGCCCATCTACCGGGACCTGGCCGGGATCCGCGAGCGGGCCCTGGGAGACGAGCATCCCGACACCGCCCTGGCACACGCCGACGAGGCCTACTGTCTGGAGCGGCTGGGCCAGGTGTGTTACCAAGAGCCATGACAGCCATGCGGGGCTCCAGCGGTTTCGGACACGACGTCTACGACGCGGTGATCGTGGGCGGAGGCCACAACGGCCTGGTCGCCGCCGCGTACCTGGCCCGGGCGGGCCGCTCGGTGCTGGTCCTGGAGCGGCTCGGGCACACCGGCGGGGCGGCCGTCTCCACCCGCCCGTTCGCCGGGGTCGACGCCCGCCTCTCGCGCTACTCGTACCTCGTCTCCCTGCTCCCCGCCAAGATCCTGCGCGATCTGGGGCTGCGGTTCGCGGTCCGCAAGCGCGCCGTCTCCTCCTACACGCCCACCGTGCGCGAGGGGCGTCCCGGCGGGCTCCTCGTCGGCGGGGGTGAGGCGCGCACCCGCGAGTCCTTCGCGCGGCTGACCGGCTCGGACCGGGAGTACGAGAGCTGGCGGGCCTTCTACGGAACCACGGGCCAGGTCGCCGGGAAGGTCTTCCCGACCCTGACCGAGCCACTGCCCACCCGGGAAGAGCTGCGCGCCCGGATCGACGACGACGCGGCCTGGCGGATGCTGTTCGAGGAGCCCCTCGGGCAGGCGGTGGAGCGGCACTTCGCCGACGACCTGGTGCGCGGCGTGGTCCTGACCGACGGGCTGATCGGCACCTTCGCGGACGCGCACGATCCCTCGCTCGCCCAGAACCGCTGTTTCCTCTACCACGTCATCGGCGGCGGCACCGGGGACTGGGACGTGCCCGTCGGCGGCATGGGCGCGCTCACGGACGCCCTGGCCGGGGCGGCGCGTGCGGCCGGGGCGGAGATCGCCACCGGGCACGAGGTGCTTCGGATCGACACGGACGGCACCGCGCCGGCCGAGGTGGTGTTCCGTACGGCGGCCGGCGAGGGGCGGGCCGTCGGCCGCACGGTCCTGGTGAACGCCTCGCCGCGGGCGCTGGCCGAACTCCTGGGCGAGACACCGGCGGAGCCGGCCCCCGAGGGAGCCCAGCTCAAGGTCAACATGCTGCTGCGGCGGCTGCCCCGGCTGCGGGACACCTCCGTCGACCCGCGCGAGGCCTTCGGCGGCACCTTCCACATCGCCGAGGGCTACGCGGAACTGGCGAGGGCCCATGCGGAGGCCGCGTCCGGAGAGCTGCCCTCCGTACCGCCCTCGGAGATCTACTGCCATTCGCTGACCGACCCGACGATCCTCGGGCCGGAGCTGGTGGAGCAGGGCTACCAGACGCTCACCCTGTTCGGCCTGCACACCCCGGCCCGGCTGTTCGCACACGACAACCGGCAGGCGCGCGAGGTGCTGCTGACCGCCACCCTCGCGCAGCTCGACGCGCACCTGGCCGAACCGCTCACCGACTGCCTCGCCTTCGACGCGGACGGCCGCCCGTGCATCGAGGCGAAGACCCCGCTGGACCTGGAGCGCGAACTGCGCCTGCCCGGCGGCCACATCTTCCACCGGGACCTGTCCTGGCCGTTCGGGGCCGCGGACACCGCCGCCGGCGGCAGGTGGGGCGTGGAGACCGCCCACCGCAACGTACTGCTGTGCGGTGCGGGGGCGGTGCGCGGCGGCGGTGTCAGCGGGGTCCCCGGACACAACGCGGCGATGGCGGTACTGGGGCACTGACCTCGCGGTGCGCCGTTATTCGCCGCTGACGGGTTCGATGACGACGATCGGGATCTCGCGGTCGGTCTTGGTCTGGTACTCGTCGTAGGCGGGCCAGTGCTTCACCATCAGCGGCCAGTACGCGGCACGCTCCTCGGCCGTCGCGGTACGGGCCGTGCCCTGGAGGGTCCGGGGGCCGACCTGGATGCGGACCTCGGGGTGCTCGGTCAGGTTCCGGTACCAGAGCGGGTGCGCCGGGTCGCCGCCCTTGGAGGCGACGATGAGGTAACGGCCGTCGTCCTCACCGTAGATGAGGGGCGTGCGCACCGGGTTGCCGGATACCCTGCCCACGGTGGTGAGCAGCAGGGTCTGGGTGCCGTTCCAGAACTGGCCCTCGGCCCCGTTCGAGGCCACGTACTGCTTGACGTGGTCGAGCTGCCAGCTTCCGGGCCTCGGGTCGGTCGGGTTGTCCCAGTCGATCTCGGTCGTCATGGCGATTTGCCTGCCTTCGTGTTGAACGGTCAACAAACCTCAACAACGACTGTCAACGCCCGTGGGCACGGTGTTCATTCCGCTTGGGCGGGGGAGTTCGGCATGGATTCACTCTACAGATGTAGAGTGAATCCATGTCCCTCCCCGAACGCGGAACCGGCCGCAGGACCCTCATCGCGGACACCGCGATCGACCTCGTCGCCGCGGGCGGGCTGCGGGCCCTGACCCACCGGGCGGTCGACGCGGCGGCGGTGCTGCCGGCGGGCAGCACCTCGTACTACTTCCGTACGCGGACGGCACTGATCTCCGCCTGCTACCAGCGCTTGGCGGAGCTGGACCTCGCCGACTTCGACGGGGAGGGGCCGCCGGTTCCGCCGCCGGACCGGGAGGCGGCCGCGGCGGCCCTCGCCGGACTGCTGTACCGCTGGCTGACGACGGGCCGCGCACGCCAGCTGGCCCGCTTCGAGCTCAGCCTGGAGGCGGCCCGCAACCCGGAGCTGGAGACGGACTTCCACCGGGCCGGCCAAGGGGCGCGGGCCCGGGCGGCGGCGGTCCTCGCCGCACTCGGCGCGGACCGCCCCGAGGAGGCCGCCGACCTGCTGGTCGCCTGGGCCGACGGGCTCCTCTACGACCGGCTGGCCGGGGCCTTCGCCCGCTCCCGCCCGGCGCCGGACCTGTCCGAACTGACCTCCGTCACCCGGCGGATGCTCGACGCGGCCCTCGGCCCCTAGGCCCGGCCGTCAGCCCTGCGGGGTCAGGTGATCTGCCACTGCTGATAGGCCGAGCCGTTGGCCGGCTGCTGGGTGACCAGGGCTCCGTCCGCGCCCGAGGCCGTGGTCAGCAGGAGGGCGCTCTTCTTGTTGGCCACCGAGTAGCCGCCGGCGCCGAGGGCGGTGACCTTCCAGCGCTGGCTGTCGCCGCCGGTGCACGTCGCCTGGACGACGGCCGCGCCCGCGGCGGTCGAGCCGCCGGAGACGTCGGCGCACAGCCTGGACGCGCCGTTGACCAGGGTGTGGCTGCCGTCAGCGTTGAGGGTCAGCTGCCATTGCTGGTTGGGACCGCCGTGCGGTGTCCAGGTGATCAGCTGGGTGCCGGACGTGCCGGAGCTCGCCGGGTCGTCGAGTGCCTTGCCGCCCGCTGTGAGGGTACGGGTGCCGCTCAGCTGTCCGCCGTACACCTCGAACTCGTGGAGCGAGTAGCCGTAGGAGGTGCCCCGCTGGGTGCCGTACACGCGGATGTACCGGCCGGATCCGGTCAGGCCGGTCAGGTCCTGCACTCCGCCGCTGCCGGTGGTCGTGGACTGGACGGTGCGCCAGGTGGAGGCGTCGTCGGAGAGCTCGATCCGGAAGGACTTCCCGTACGCCGCCTCCCAGCGCAGCACGACGCGGCTGACGCTCTGGGTGGAGCCGAGGTCGACCTGGAGCCACTGCGGGTCGCTGTAGGCGCTGGACCAGCGGGTGCCGGGGTCGCCGTCGGTGGCCGCTGCCGCCGGGAAGTTCGGCGTCTCCGTGCTGGAGGCGGTGGTCGGACGGCCCAGGGCCAGGTTCCCGGGCTGGGCGAGGCCGGGCCAGGCAGGATTGTGCCCGACGGCCGCGACGAGGGGGGTGAACGCGGCGTACGTCGTCGCGACCTTCGGGGATCCCCAGGTCTGCTGGGCCAGTGCGCGCAGCGGGTACATGATTCCGGCGGCTATCTGTTCCTCGGTCTCGGCTGTGGGGTTGTCGCACCAGACGTGGATGAGCGAACCGGGGTTCTTCGCCGGGTTGGACAGGGTGTTGCCGCCCTCGAAGCGGTCCGGGGTCCAGGTCTCGTACATCCACTTGGTGTCGGGCTTCGCGCCCCCGAGCACGTAATAGGTGGGGGTCCAGGACTCGTTGGCCACGACGTGCCCGGCGTCGGCCAACTGCTGGGGAGTGAGGCCGTAGGTGTACCAGTATTCGACGACGATGCCGGGGTGGGGACGGAGGGTCCCGTCGGCGGACTTGATGCCGTCGTTCCACATCCGGGTGGTCTTGCCGCCCGCCCGCACCAGGTCGTCCGCCCAGTTGACGAACCCGTAGTAGGTGTCCTTGGCGGTGGCGTTCGCGCCGTAGTGGGCGCGGGCGTAGCTGAGCAGCTGCGGGTACTTGGCGTAGTCGGTGACGTATTCGTCCGCGCCGATGTGCCAGTACGGGGCCGGGAACAGCGGCAGGTACTCGTTGATCAGGTCCTTGATCAGCGTGTACGAACCGGGCAGCGAGAGGTCGATGAAGTCGGGGCTGACCGCGCCGGAGCTGCTCTTGAGCTTGAGTTCGGGGTGTGCGGCCAGGACCGCGTTCATGTGACCCGGGGTGTCTATCTCCGGGACGATCGTGACGTGGTACTTGCGGCCGAGCTCGACCAGGTCGGCGATGTCCTGCTTGGAGTAGTGGTCGGCGGAGACGATCTCCGGGTGGGTGGAGCTCTCCAGACGGAATCCGAAGGTATCCGACAGGTGGAAGTGGAAGTAGTTGAGCTTGAGGTAGGCCAGCTCCTTGATGTGCTGCTTGAGCCAGTCGACGGTGAAGAACTTCCGCCCCTGGTCGACCATGAGTCCGCGCTCGGCCTTGGCGGGCCAGTCCACCGCCGTGCCGGCCGGCACCGAGGCGGACCGGTGCAGGAGCTGGAGGACGCTGCGGGTGCCGTGGAACGCGCCGGTGTCGGTCCCGGCCTGGATGGTGAGAGATCCCGCGACCGTCATCCGGTACCCCTCGGCGGGCAGGGCGGCGCCGCCGAGGCTGAGGCCGATGTCACCGGCGGCGGGGCTCCCGGTGGCGACGGCCACGCTGCGCCCGGTCAGCGCCTGCAGGTCCTGCGCGAACGTGGCTGCCTCGTCCGCGAGTTGGGCGGTGTAGGCGGGATCGACGACGATGCGCGTGGCGTCGGTGAAGGTGTACGCACCGGTTCCTGCCGTCCATTGGCGCAGCGCCGGTACGGTCTGCGGCGGCCCGGCGGCCGCCGCCTGGGCGGCTCCGGCTCCGGCGCCGACGCCGGGTAATGCCAGTGCGAACACCGCGCAGGCGGTGGCGATCAGCAATCTGAGCAGACGCATGGCTGCCTCCAGCCGGGTGTGGCCGAGCGGGGCGTGTGGGGTGCACCAGTGCAGCGCAGCGGCGTGTCCATGTCAAGAGATGCTCGAAGGCGTGCCGGAACGCGCAGGATTGTGCAAGATCGCGTTCCGGTGAGACCGGCCCACCTGCGGTGCCCCGCTGCCCATGGGGCAGGATGGCAGCCCGCTTCGCGTGCGCACGCACGTCCGAACGGGGCCCCGCACAGCACGAACTGACAGGTGACGAAGTGACGACACAACACATACGGCGGTCGGCCGCGCCCCTCGCCGTTCCCCCGGCCCGCCGCGGTTCGGAGGGGATCCTTTGAGCCGGGATCTCGTCCTGCACGACTGGGTGGTGGCCGCCATCGCGATGGCGGCGGGTATCGCGGCCGGGTTGCTGCTGCGCGCCGTACTGAAGTGGCTGGGCAAGCACGCGAGCAGGACGGCGTGGACCGGGGACGACGCCATCGTCGACGCGCTGCGCACCCTCGTGCCCTGGGCGGCCGTCATCGGCGGCGCCGCCGCGGCTGCCTCCGTGCTGCCGCTCACCACGCGGGTCACGGGGATCGTGAACCAGTCGCTGACCGCCCTGCTCATCCTCATGGCCACGGTCACGGCGGCCAGGGTCGTCGCGGGGCTCGTGCAGTCCCTGGCGCAGGCCCGTACGGGAGTGGCCGGATCGGCCACCATCTTCGTCAACATCACGCGTGTCGTCGTGCTGACGATGGGCGTGCTCGTCGCACTCGAAACCATGGGCGTGTCCATCGCGCCACTGCTCACCGCCCTCGGAGTGGGCGGCCTCGCGGTCGCGCTGGCGCTGCAGGACACGCTCGCCAACCTCTTCGCGGGAGTGCACATCCTCGCCTCGAAGACGGTGCAGCCCGGTGACTACATCCGGCTCAGCAGCGGCGAGGAGGGTTATGTCGTAGACATCAACTGGCGCAACACGGTGGTGCGCAACCTGTCGAACAACCTGGTGATCATCCCCAACGGCCGCCTCGCGCGTACGAACATGACCAACTTCACCCAGCCGGAACAGAAGTTGTCGCTCCTCGTCCAGGTGGGTGTCGGCTACGACAGCGACCTGGAGCACGTCGAGCGGGTCACCCTCGATGTCGTCGACAGCGTGATGGCCGATGTCTCCGGAGGAGTCGCCGACCACGAGGCCGCCGTCCGCTTCCACACCTTCGCGGACTCCAGGATCAACTTCACCGTGATCCTGGGCGTGGGCGAGTTCAGTGACCAGTACCGGATCAAGCACGAGTTCATCAAGCGCCTGCACGAGCGGTACCGGACGGAGGCGATCTCCATCCCCGCCCCCACGCGGACGGTCTCGGTCCAGCCGTCGGGGTCACCGTTCCCGCGCCAGCGCGATGCCTCCGCCCCTGCCCCTGCCCCTGCCCCGGTGCCGGCTGAGCGCTGAGGGCCGACCCCCACGACGACGCCCCCTAGGCACTGTTTCTCGGATCATGTGCGGAGCCAGATGATGAGGGCTGCGAGGGTGACGGTGCCGAGGTAGATGTAGGCGCGTTTCTCGTAACGGGTGGCGACGGCGCGGAAGCCCTTCAGGCGATTGATGGCGCGTTCGACGGTGTTGCGTTTCTTGTAGCGCTCGCTGTCGAAGCCGGTGGGGCGGCCGCCTCGGGAACCGCGGTTCCTGCGGTGTCTTTGCTGGTCGCGGCGTTCGGGGATGGTGTGCCGGATTCCGCGTCGTCGCAGGTAGCGACGGTTCTTCCGGGATGTGTAGGCCTTGTCCGCCAGGACATGGTCGGGCCGGGTGCGGGGCCGTCCCACTCCGATACGGGGCACGGAGACCTGCTCCAGTACCCGCTCGAATTGCGGGCCGTCACCGTAGTGTCCGGGTGTCAGGACGAGGGCGAGAGGCCGGCATCGCCCGTCAGCGGCGAGGTGGATTTTGGTGGTGAATCCGCCGCGGGAGCGTCCCAGGCACTCGCCGATCTGACCACTTCCTCGAGCCGGACCGCCAGTTTCCGCAATGCCGGATCGACCTGGTTCGTCCCCCCAACGTTCCCCTTTTGGGGAGCCGGGGCCGTCGGTGCCTTCCTTGCGCCGGCGGCGTGCTGGTGGGCCCGCACCGCTGTCGAGTCCACCGAGACGTCCCAGTCGATCTGGCCCGTGGCGTCTTCGGTCGCCTGGATCCGGGACAGCAGCATCGTCCACGTTCCATCGGCTGACCAGCGGCGATGGCGTTTGTAGACGGTCTCCCACGGCCCGAACCGCTCCGGTAGATCCCGCCACTGCACGCCCGTCCGAACCCGGTAGAGCACCCCGTTGATCACCCGGCGGTGATCACTCCACCGGCCCCCACGGGCGCCACCAGGAGGCAGGAACGACTCCAGCCGGTCCCACTCCGCGTTCGTCAGATCCCCACGGCCCATGCAGCCAGCCTGACCCCAACACCCCACCCACGTCAGGAGATCCGAGAAACAGTGCCTAGTCCGCCGAGCGGGTCCAGCCGATGGGTTCGAGGCGGGCGGCGTCGGCGGGGCGGTCCTCCGCGAAGAGGAGGCGGGCCGGTTCCGCCACGCGGATGAGGTCCACGTAGACCCCGCGCCCCACATAGCGGCCGGTCGCCGTGTGGCGGAACCGCAGCCGGACCTCGCGGCCCGCCCAGGCGGCCGTGAGGGGGGCCTCCAGCCGGTGCCAGATGCGGCCGGACCAGCCGCCCGCCGAGCCCCGGGGCCAGGTCTCCGGGGCTCCGCCGGTGGACCGCAGCGTGCTGAACGGCAGCGGCTCCCAGTGCTCCCCGTCGGGCGAGGCCTCCAGGTGGAAGGCGCCCTCGCCGGGCACGGTGTCCCACCACACGGCGCAGCGCAGCCGGGCGGCGGCCGTCGCCGGGGTGAGCGGCGGCAGGTTCAGGGTGCCCGAGGCCCCCGGGGCGATCCCGGAGAACCAGGCCGGTCCGCCGTGCTTCGTGCGGACCGGGACGGCGCGGGCGAAGCGGTTGCCGACGGCCACCCGGGGCGCGCTGCCGGCCCGCCAGGTGCGGACGGGGTGCACGGAGTTGCCGAGCAGGATCAGGAAGGAGTCGGTGGAGGGGTCCAGGACGAGGGAGGTGCCGGTGAAGCCGGTGTGGCCGGCGGAGTGCGGGGTGGCCATGGCGCCCATGTACCAGTGCTGGTAGAGCTCGAAGCCCAGACCGTGGTCGTCGCCGGGGAAGGAGGTGTTGTAGTCGGTGAAGAGCAGTTCGACGGAGGCGGGGCGCAGGATGCGCCGGCCCGCGTAGGCCCCGCCGTCGAGGAGGGCTCGGGCGAGGACGGCCAGGTCGAAGGCGGTGCCGAAGACCCCGGCGTGGCCCGCGACTCCGCCGAGCGCGTACGCGTTCTCGTCGTGGACCTCCCCCCACACCAGCCCGCGGTCCAGGCCTGACCAGGGCGGGCGCTGCACCTCGGTGGCGGCCGTGACCCGGCGCCAGGAGCGCGGCGGGTTGTACCGAGTGCGGTGCATCCCGAGCGGAGCGGTGATCTCGTCGTGGAGCAGGACATCCAGAGTGCGACCGGTGATCTGTTCCAGGAGCAGCTGGAGTGCGATGAGGTTCAGGTCGGAGTACCGGTACACGGTCCCGGGAGTCTCCTGCGGACGCACCGACCACAGCAGCCTCAGCCGGCCCTCACGCGTGGGCTCCTGGTAGAACGGCGCCCACGAGCGCAGTCCCGAGGTGTGCGTGAGCAGCTGACGGACCGTGATCACCTCCTTGCCGCCCCCGGTGAACAGCGGCAGGTACCGGCACACCGGAGCCTCCAGCTCCAGCCGGCCCCGCTCCATCTGCTGCACGGCCAGGACGGAGGTGAACAGCTTCGTCAGCGAGGCCAGGTCGAAGACGGTGTCCTCGGCCATCGCGATCCGCTCGGCCGCCGGGAACTCCCGCACCCGGTCGGTCCGGCCGTCGTAGTCCGCGTACCGCACGGCGTCGCCCATGGCGCGGTGCAGGGCGATGGTGCGGCCCCGGCCCGCGAGGACCACCGCACCGGCGTAGTAAGGGTGTTCGGGGGAGGGGCCCAGGAACCGCCGCGCCTCGTCCGCCACCCCCTCAAGGTGCCGGTCCAGCAGCCCGGCCTGGCGCGCGGATCCGTACCGCAGCCGAAGCCCCTGGAGCGCGCGCCGCTCGGCCGGGCCGCCCGCCGCCCCGGCGGAGCTGCCGGGCAGCGCGGCGTGCAGCACGAGCACCCCGCCGAGCGCGAGCAGCCGCGCCCCCAGGCGCCGCCGGCTCGGCCCCCCGCCGGGGCCGCCGGCTCCCTCGTGCCCCTTCTCGTCCGCAGTCCCGTCCGCCGTCCCGTCCCCCGTAGCACCCATGTCCGGCCCTCCTCTTCCCGACTTCGCCGCACGCTAGTGGGTATCTGCCCGTCCGTCGGCCACCGCCCGCACCGACCGGTCCGTAAAGAATCTGACACTGCATCAGAAAATCTCTTCCCTCGGCCGCCGGGCTGCGGCATCCTGCCGCCCATGGAGACGGAGCTGAGCAGAAAACTGGGCATCGAGCACGCCATCTTCGGCTTCACGCCCTTCCCGGCGGTCGCCGCCGCCATCACCAGGGCGGGCGGCTTCGGCGTGCTCGGCGCGGTCCGCTACACCGAGCCCGACGAACTCAAGCGCGACCTCGACTGGATGCAGGCACACACCGACGGCAAGCCCTACGGCCTCGACGTCGTCATGCCCGCCAAGAAGGCCGTCGACGGCGTCAGCGAATCCGACATCGAGGCGATGATCCCGGCCGGGCACCGCGCCTTCGTCCGCGAAACCCTGGCCAAACACCACGTTCCCGAGCTCGCCGAGGGTGAGGCCTCCGGCTGGCGGATCACCGGCTGGATGGAGCAGGTCGCCCGCAACCAGCTCGACGTCGCCTTCGACTACCCCATCAAACTCCTGGCGAACGCCCTGGGTTCCCCGCCCGTCGACGTCATCGCGCGCGCCCACGACCACGGCGTCCTCGTCGCCGCCCTCGCCGGCAGCGCCAAACACGCCCGCCGCCACGCCGAAGCCGGCATCGACATCGTCGTCGCCCAGGGCTACGAGGCCGGCGGCCACACCGGCGACATCGCCACCATGGTCCTCGTCCCCGAGATCGCCGAGGCCGTCGCCCCGCTCCCCGTCCTCGCCGCAGGCGGCATCGGCAGCGGCGAGCAGATCGCCGCCGGACTCGCCCTCGGCGCCCAGGGCGCCTGGCTCGGCTCCCTCTGGCTCACCACCACCGAGGCCGACCTCCACTCCCGCGCCCTCACCGCGAAGCTCCTCGCCGCCGGCTCCGGCGACACCGTCCGCTCGCGCGCCCTCACCGGCAAGCCCGCCCGCCAGCTGCGCACCGAGTGGACCGACGCCTGGGACGACCCGGAGGGCCCCGGCGCGCTCCCGATGCCCCTGCAAGGACTGCTCGTCGCCGAGGCCGTCTCCCGGATCCAGAAGTACGAGGTCCAGCCGCTGCTCGGCACCCCCGTCGGCCAGATCGTCGGCCGGATGAACACCGAACGCAGCGTCCAGGCCGTCTTCGACGACCTCACCAGTGGCTTCGAGCGCGCCATCGACCGCATCACCCGCATCGCCGGCCGAGCCTGAGAGGCGTGAGCAGCATGACGGACCGACCCAACGGCTTCTGGGCGCAGGCTGCCGCCGACCCGGAGCGCACCGTCCTGGTCACCCCCGAAGGCGAGGAATGGAGCGCCGGCCGCCTGCACGCCGACGTCAACCGCCTCGTGCACGGCCTGCGCGCCGCCGGTCTGGAGAAGGGGGACGTCTTCGCCGTCGTCCTCCCCAACGGCGTCGAGTTCCTCACCGCCTACCTCGCCGCCTCCCAGGCCGGCTTCTACCTCGTCCCCGTCAACCACCACCTCGTCGGCCCCGAGATCGCCTGGATCGTCTCCGACTCGGGCGCCAAGGTCCTCATCGCCCACGAGCGCTTCGCCGAGGCCGCCACCGCCGCGGCCGACGAGGCGGCCCTGCCCGCGAGCCACCGCTACGCCGTCGGAGAGGTCGCGGGCTTCCGGCCGTACGGGCGGCTCCTCGAGGGGCAGCCCGCGACGCCCCCGGGCGAGCGCACCCTCGGCTGGGTCATGAACTACACCTCCGGGACCACCGGCCGCCCGCGCGGGATCCGCCGCCCGCTGCCCGGCAAGCTCCCGGAGGAGACGTACCTCGGCGGCTTCCTCGGCATCTTCGGCATCCGCCCCTTCGACGGCAACGTCCACCTGGTCTGCTCGCCGCTCTACCACACGGCCGTCCTCCAGTTCGCGGGCGCCGCCCTGCACATCGGGCACCCGCTGGTCCTGATGGACAGGTGGACGCCGCAGGAGATGCTGCGCCTGATCGACCGGCACGCCGCCACGCACACCCACATGGTCCCGACCCAGTTCCACCGGCTCCTCGCGCTCCCGCAGGAGACGAAGGACGCCTACGACGTCTCCTCGATGCGGCACGCCATCCACGGCGCCGCCCCCTGCCCCGACCACGTCAAGCGGGCGATGATCGACTGGTGGGGCCGGTGCGTGGAGGAGTACTACGCGGCGAGCGAGGGCGGCGGAGCCTTCGCCACCGCCGAGGACTGGCTGAAGAAGCCGGGAACCGTCGGGAAGGCCTGGCCGATCAGCGAGCTCGCCGTCTTCGACGACGACGGCAACCGGCTGCCCGCCGGTGAACTCGGCACCGTCTACATCAAGATGAACACCGGCGGCTTCAGCTACCACAAGGACGAGGGCAAGACGAAGAAGAACCGCATCGGCGACTTCTTCACCGTCGGCGACCTCGGGCTGCTGGACGAGGAGGGCTACCTCTTCCTCCGCGACCGCAAGATCGACATGATCATCTCGGGCGGAGTCAACATCTACCCGGCCGAGATCGAGTCGGCCCTGCTCACCCACCCGGCGGTCGCCGACGCCGCCGCCTTCGGCATTCCGCACGCCGACTGGGGCGAGGAGGTCAAGGCGGTCATCGAACCGGCGGAGGGCTTCGCGGCGGGCGACGCCCTGGCCACGGAGATCCTGCACCACTGCGAACGGCAGCTCGCCGGTTACAAGCGTCCCAAGACGGTCGACTTCATCGAGACGATGCCGCGCGACCCGAACGGCAAGCTGTACAAGCGCCGGCTGCGCGATCCGTACTGGGAGGGCCACGAGCGCGCGATGTGACGAGGAGTCCGGGCCCGGGCGCGGGCCCGGCCCGAGCGCGCGGCTCGGGCCCGGATTCCCCGTGAGAAGGGCCACGTCAGCGCTTCGTACGCGCGCCTTGCGGCGCACTGGAGGGACAGATCTGGCAAGTTGGCTGATATGAGTACGGCAACACGCAGATCGCCCCTGACCGACTGGACCGTCCTGGTCCCCGTGGTGGCGCTCGTCGCGCTCGTCTTCAGCTGGGGACGCGATCTGCCCGCACTCGCGGTGGCACTGGTCTCCCTATGCCTCGCCGGGGCGGTGCTGGCCGCCGTGCACCACGCCGAGGTCGTCGCCCTCCGCGTAGGCGAACCCTTCGGCTCCCTGGTCCTGGCCGTCGCCGTCACCGTCATCGAAGTGGCGCTCATCGTCACCCTGATGGCCGACGGCGGAGACAAGACCGCCTCCCTCGCCCGGGACACGGTCTTCGCCGCCGTCATGATCACCTGCAACGGCATCGTGGGCCTGTCCCTGCTCGTCGGCGCCCTGCGCAACCGCGTCGCCGTCTTCAACGCGGAGGGCTCCGGCGCGGCGCTGGCCACCGTCGCGACCCTCGCCGTCCTCAGCCTCGTCCTGCCGACCTTCACCACCAGCAAGCCCGGCCCCGAGTTCTCCACCGCCCAGCTGGCGTTCGCCGCGGTGGCCTCGCTCGCCCTGTACGCACTGTTCGTCGCCGTCCAGACGGTCCGGCACCGGGACTACTTCCTGCCGGTGCACACCGGGCGGAGCCCCGGCGAGCCGGAAGACCACGCAGCGCCCCCCACCGCGCGCGCCGCCCTCATCAGCCTCGGCCTGCTGCTGGTCGCGCTCGTCGCGGTGGTCGGCAACGCCAAGGCCGTCTCCCCGACCATCGAGAAGGGCGTCGCCGACGCCGGCCTGCCCAACGCCGTCGTCGGTGTGATCATCGCCCTGCTCGTCCTGGCCCCGGAGACCCTGGCCGCGGTCCGTGCCGCCCGCCGCGACCGCGTCCAGACCAGCCTCAACCTGGCCTACGGCTCCGCCATCGCCAGCATCGGCCTGACCATCCCGGCCATCGCGCTTGCCTCGGTCTGGCTCTCGGGCCCGCTGCTGCTGGGCCTCGGCCCGATCCACATGGTGCTGCTCGCCCTGACCGTCGTGGTCAGCGCCCTCACCATCGCCCCGGGCCGAGCCACCCTGCTGCAGGGCGGCGTCCACCTCGTCCTGCTGGCCGCGTACCTCTTCCTGGCCGTCAGCCCGTGAGGGCCGCGGCCAGGAAGAGGAAACAGGTCACCGCCGCTCGCGCGGCCACACCACCTTCAGCTTCGGCGAGGTGAGGATGTCCCGCTCGCAGAACCTGGAGGTCACCCAGCGCTCCTGCGAGAACATCCGGGTCTGGTCGGCGTAGTACGGCGAGTTCGGGTTCGCCGACTGGCTGTACGTCAGCAGGGTGCGCGCCACCGGGCAGCGACCGCCATCCCAGCCGACCGCCTGGACGTGGCTGGACCCGTGCACGACCTCCGGATACCCGCCGGCCGCCGCGTTCCAGGGCGCCTCGATCTTGTTCCAGACACCGAGCGCCTCCGTGCCGCCGCCCACCGGCAGCTTCTGCCCGCCGCGGACCACGAACTGGTGTTCGCCCAGCGGGGCGTCCAGCGCGATCCCGGCGGCCCTCAGCTCCGCCACGGCGTCCGCCAGCGCCCGCCCGATCCCGGGCGCCGCCTGGTTGAGCGTACGGGGCGTGCGGACCGGATCGGCGGCCGAGAACGGCACCAGCCACAGGTCCTTGGCCGGGGTCGTCGCCGTCAGCTTGCGCCAGAACCGGTCGAAGAGCAGCGCGCCGCGGCTGGCGCTGTCGGCCGTGCGGTCCCAGCCCGCGAGTACCCCGCAGGCCGCCGAGACGTCCACCGTGGAGCCGTCGCTCGCCGTCGCACTGCCGCCCGGCAGGGCCGCGCAGGCCCGCGCCGCGTCGGCCGCCGCCAGGTCACCAGCCGGCACCCGGTTGGCGAACTGCTGCTTCTGCAGCTCGGCCACGGTCAGCCCGCCCTTCGCCGCCATCGCCGCGACGTCCTCGACCGCACCGCGCGTACGCAGGGAGCGCGGGGTGCCCACGTTGCCCCAGATCCGCTCGTAGCCGGTCAGCGGCCGGTCCGCATTGGCCAGCCAGGCACTGTCGTTGGAGTTCTCGGCGTACGGGGCGTCGCGCAGCGTCGGCGCCTTGCCCGGCCCGAAGACCCCCGGCTGTACGGCGTCCGGGTCCGCGCCGAGCGCGCAGTCGCCGCGCGCCCCGTCCAGCACGGCCAGCCCCGAGGCGGGGTACGTGGCCCTGCCCAGCGGTGTGGAGCAGCGGGCCGCGAGCTCGTCGGTGATCCGGGGGAGCACCTGGGACTGGGTGAAGAGGGTGCCGCCCGCCGAGTCCGCGGCCACGGTGTTGACCCAGGGCAGGCCCTGGGTGCGCCGCAGGGCGTCCTGGATCCCGGCCACCGAGCGGGCCTTGCCCATGGCGAGGGCGGTGTCGGAGCCGCGCAGGTTCGCCGCGTTGGGATCGTTCAGCGCGTACGCCGTACCGGCCGTCCAGGGCAGCGGCAGGCCCGCGCCGAGGTTCGAGACGACCGGTCCGTATCGGGTCCACCACTGGGTGCGGGTCACCGGATCGCCGCCCGCCACCGGGACGGTGACGCTCCGCCCGGTCATCTTCTCCGGCACTCCGTCGACCAGGTAGGCGGTCGGGTCGGCCGGATCGAGGGTGAGCTGGTGCAGGTTGACCGGTGTGCCGGTGGCCACGGTGTGGCTCCAGGCCACCTTCTCGTTGAAGCCGATGTTGACCACGGTGGTGCCGAGCAGGGAGCCGCCCGAGACGTTCAGCTCGCCCGGGATGGTCTGCTGCGACTGCCAGAAGCGGCGTCCGCCCTGCCAGGGGTAGTGCGGGTTGCCGAGCAGCAGACCGCTGCCGCTCGCCGTGGTGGAACCGGCGAAGGCCACCGCGTTGGAGCCCATGTCGTAGCGGGTGGTGTCGAAGAACTCCCGCGCCGCCTCGGCCGCGGCCGCCGGATCGGCCTCGGAAGGCGCCGCCGTACGGGCGCCCGCGCCGGCCGGGGCCGGAGCCGGGGGCTGGGCGGCGGTGATGCCGTCGATCCCGCGCCCCTGGCCGCCGAGGACCGAGACCGCGAAGCCGCGGGCGGCCACGTCGGTGGCGGTGACCGGGCGGATCCAGGCCGCACCCTTGCAGGCGGGGTCAGTGATCTTGTTCTGGGCGAGCCAGGCGTTGTATCCGGCGGCCCAGCCGCGCATCAGTTCTCGCAGGTCCTTGCTGGGACCGGCCGGAGCGGGCGTGGCCAGCAGCTTCTCGACCGTGCCGGCTTCCCGTACGCCCTTGAAGTACAGGTCGCTGGTGAGGTTCCGGGTGGCGGAGGACAGCGATCCGTCGGGCGCTGCGTCGGGGCCGAACCAGCGCGAGCGCTCACCGGCGACGGTCACGAACCCGTCGGCGAGCACGCACACCTGGTCGGCGGCCTGGGCCCAGCCGGTGCCGAAACCGAGGTGCGCGTAGTCGCGGGCGAGTATGTGCGGGATGCCGTTCTCCGTGTACCGGATGACGGCGGACAGACCCCCGCCGGACGGGCCGGCGTCCCCGGTGGCCGCGACGGCCTGCGGTATCGCGGCCGTCGTGGCGAGCAGCGCGGCGCCGGTGAGGGCGACGCGGCGGAGTATCGGGCGGGTGCGGAGCAACATACCTCCCAAGTAGCCTGCGGATGAGCGAGGTTGCCCGTGTGACGGGCGGTGCGTCCGTGCCCCCACACTCATGCAGGCTGCCTGATGGTCTGTCAACATCCCGTTTGGTATCGAAGCGGCGGCGGACGCGCGGGAAGGGCCGGAACCGGAACCGCCGGAACCCTCCCGCGCGAGGCCCGCCTACGGCGCCGGAGGCGATGCGGCGTCGAAGTCCGTGGACCGGCTGACCGGCTCCCAGGTACGGGCCTCCGCGCGGGCGGCCTCCGCGTGGGCCGTGATGAACTCGACCGCGTCGTTGCCCAGGACCAGCCGCAGCGGCGTGACCTCGGCGTCCAGAGCGGCGAGGATCGCGGCGACGGCCTTGACCGGGTCGCCGGGCTGGTGGCCGTCGGTGGCCGGCAGCCCCTGACGCACCGGGCCGATCGCGTCCTGGTAGGCGGGCAGGGCCGCGGTGTGCCGCAGTGCGTTCCCGCCGGCGAAGCCCGTACGGAAGGAGCCGGGCTCCACGATCAGCGTCTTGATGCCGAAGGCGGCGACCTCGGCCGCGAGCGCCTCGGTCAGGCCCTCCAGGGCGAACTTCGTCGCGCAGTAAGCCCCGACGCCGGGGAAGGCGAGGCGCCCGCCCATGCTGCTCATCTGCACCACCGCACCCGACTTCCGGGCCCGCATGTGGGGCAGCGCGGCCCGCGTGAGCGCCGCGGGGCCGAAGAAGTGCAGCTCCATCAGCTCACGGAGCTCGGCGTCGGAGGTCTCCTCCACGGCGCCGACCAGGCCCCGGCCGGCGTTGTTGACGAGGATGTCGATCCGCCCCCAGCGGTTCACGACCTCCGCGACGACCTCCTCGGCGCGCGCGATGTCCGTCACGTCCATCGCGAGCGGTAAGAGACGGTCGGGGTGGGCGGCCGCCAGGGCGGCGAGCGCGTCGGGGCGGCGGGCCCCCGCGACCACGGTGTCCCCGGCCGCGAGTGCGGCCTCGGTGAGCGTACGGCCGAAGCCGGACGAGGCCCCGGTGATCAGCCAGACCCGGCCCTCGGCCGTGGTCTCCAGGTCCTGAACAGACATCATTCCCCCTGCGGGTGAAGGTGGTTGCCAGTGGTGCCCGTCCATCCTGGCACCGCCGGACCCGCCGGGTCAGCCCCCTCCCGGATCATGAGGGGTGTGCGGAGGGGGGTCGTCCGCGTCCAGGTATCCGCTGTGCCGCAGGCGGCGGAGCGTGAGGTGTTCGTGGAGGATGCGGCCGACGAGGGCTCCGCCGTAGACCACGAAGCCGACGCCGACCAGCCAGGACTGAACGACCAGCAGAGTGCCGAAAGGGCCGTAGGTCACGGCGTTCGAGGCGATCAGCGGGGAGAACACCAGCTGCGAGAAGATGCGCAGCCCAAGCAGCCCGATGCTGGTGGCCACCGCCCCCGGCACCAGGGCCCGCCAGCGGACGCGGCCGCCGAGCAGCAGCCGCTGCGAGCCGACGAAGAACAGGAACGTGCCGAACAGGTCGCCCAGGGTGCCCAGGATCGTGCCGACGGCGTCGTGTGACGGCGCCGGGATCTCGACCAGCAGCGCGAGGTAGCAGACCAGCAGGGCGAGCCAGACGACGTGCCGCCACATGGTGTGCCACCGGGCCGTCGGCAGGTCCCAGACCTTTTCGTAGCCGGTCTGCACGGCGGAGCCGAAGGTCAGACCGAAGACGGCCAGGGCCGCCAGACCGAAGGCGGTGGTCCGCTCCAGCGCCAGGTCCGCCGCGCTGAACAGCATCTCGACCCGGGCCCGCGAGGACTCCGTCACCCCGAGGGCCTGGCCGAGCCAGCGGCCGAAGCCCGAGCCGCTGCCGGGTGAGGCGGCCGCCACGACCACCAGCAGCGGCACCAGGGTGAGGAACCCGAGGGCCGCGAAGCCCATCGCCCGGTGCATCAGCTCCATCTCCCGGCCGCGGCTCCAGGTCAGCCCCACCAGTGAGCCCTGGAGCCGGTCGTAGAGCTGCCGCAAGATCGAGGTCACGCCTCATGCACTACCCGGGAGGCTCCGACGGCTCCCGGGAGCCACCCCGAATTGGGCCCGAAGGGGTGGTTTCAGCCGCCCTGCCGCGTGTCCCGGAGGTCCACCAGCCGTTTGATCTTGCCCACCGAACGCTCGAGGGCCTCCGGCTCGACCACCTCGACCCGGACGGAGACCCCGATCCCCTCCTTGACGGCCCGGACCACGGTGGCGGCCGCGGCCTCCCGCCGGGCGGCGTCCGCCTCCCGGCGCGCCTCCACCCGTACGGTCAGGGCGTCCATCCGGCCCTCCCTCGTCAGCCGCAGCTGGAAGTGCGGAGCCAGACCTTCCGTGCGCAGCAGGATCTCCTCGATCTGGGTGGGATACATGTTCACCCCGCGCAGGATGATCATGTCGTCGCTGCGGCCCGTGACCTTCTCCATCCGGCGGAAGGCGGGACGCGCCGTGCCGGGCAGCAGCCGCGTCAGATCGCGGGTGCGGTAGCGGATCACCGGCATGGCCTCCTTGGTCAGGGAGGTGAACACCAGCTCGCCCGGCTCGCCGTCCGGCAGCACCTCGCCCGTCAGCGGATCGACCACCTCCGGGTAGAAGTGGTCCTCCCATATGTGGAGCCCGTCCTTGCTCGAGGCGAACTCCTGCGCCACGCCCGGGCCCATCACCTCGGACAGGCCGTATATGTCCACCGCGTCGATGCCGAGCCGGTCCTCGATCTCCCGGCGCATCTCCTCGGTCCACGGCTCCGCACCGAAGATCCCCGTGCGGAGCGAGGTGGAGCGCGGATCGATGCCCTGACGCTCCATCTCGTCCAGCAGGGTCAGCATGTACGAGGGGGTCACCATGATGACCTCGGGCCGGAAGTCCTGGATCAGCCGGACCTGGCGGTCGGTCATCCCTCCCGAGGCGGGCACGACCGTACAGCCCAGGCGCTCGGCGCCGTAATGGGCGCCGAGGCCGCCCGTGAACAGTCCGTAGCCATAGGCGATGTGGACGACCTGGCCGGCTCTGCCGCCCGCGGCGCGTATGGACCGGGCCACGACATCCGCCCACGTGGACAGATCCCGCTCGGTGTACCCGACGACCGTGGGACGCCCGGTGGTGCCGCTGGAGGCGTGGATCCGGCGCACCTCGGAGCGAGGCACGGCGAACATCCCGAAGGGGTACTGGTCGCGCAGATCGGTCTTGGTGGTGAAGGGGAACAGGGAGAGGTCGGCGAGGGTGCGGCAGTCGTCGGGATGCACCCCGGCCTTGTCGAACGCCTGCCGGTAGAAGGGCACCCCGTCGTAGACGCGGTGCAGGGTCGCGCGCAGCCGCGCCAGCTGGAGGGCGGCCAGCTCGTCGCCGCCCAGCCGCTCGCCTTCGTCGTGGAGATCCGCGTATGCCGCCATGCCGTCACCTCGTCGTGAGTCGCCCGACCGATCATTCGGTAGATTGCCAGTGAACTGCCGGGTAAGGCAATGACTCGAACGAGTGATCGTCTGATGTGCGGCTCAAACGCCGGCGGGCTGGATCGCCCTGTGGGCAGTCCAGCCCCGCCGTGGGGTTCGGCTAGGCGGGGGCGTCCGCCTCCGTTGCCACGGTCTTGGCCCAGCGGTAGTCCGCCTTGCCGCTCGGGGAGCGTTGGATGGCGGGTGTGATGACCAGCTGGCGGGGGATCTTGTAGCCCGCCAGGCGGGTGCGGCAGTGGCTCTGGATCTCGTCCAGGGTCGGCTCCGCCGCTCCCGCCCGGATCTGGACCACCGCCGCCACGTGGTTGCCCCACGTCGGATCCGGGACGCCCGCCACGAGCGCGTCGTACACGTCCGGGTGCGACTTCAGCGCCTGCTCGACCTCCTCCGGATAGACCTTCTCGCCACCCGTGTTGATGCACTGCGAGCCGCGCCCCAGCACCGTCACGATGCCCTGTTCGTCGACGGTCGCCATGTCGCCGAGCAGCACCCAGCGCTCCGTGCCCTTCTGGAAGAAGGTCTCGGCGGTCTTGGCCTGGTCGTTGTAGTAGCCGAGCGGCACGTGGCCGCGCTGCGCCAGCCGCCCCGGTTCGCCCACCGCCACAGGCTCGTGCGTCACCGGATCCACGACCTGCGTACGGTCGTTGACCTCGAGACGGAAACCCTTCTCCGGGCCGGAGTCGTCGGTCGCCCGCCCGTTGGACCCGGACTCCGAGGATCCGAAGTTGTTCAGGAGCAGCACGTTCGGCACGAGCCGCTGGAACTCGGCGCGCACCGTCTCCGACATGATCGCGCCGGACGAGGAGACGCTGAAGAGGGAAGACAGGTCGGTGCCCTTCAGCGGGCCGTTCAGGGCGTCGATGAGCGGCCTCAGCATCGCGTCGCCCACCAGCGACACGCTGGAGACCTTCTCCTTCTCGATCGTCCGGAGCACCTCCTCGGGCGCGTACTTGCGGTGGATGACCACCCGCTGGCCGTAGTTGAAGGCGATGAACGAGGTCAGCGTGGACGTCCCGTGCATCAGCGGGGGAGCCGGGAAGAAGGTCAGGCCCGCGCCGCGCGCCGCGACCCGCTCGGCCAGTTCCTCGGGCCGCTTCACCGGTTCGCCCGACGGCTCGCCGCCGAAGAGCCCGGCGAAGAAGAGGTCCTCCGCCCGCCACATGACGCCCTTGGGCATACCGGTCGTGCCGCCGGTGTAGATGATGAACAGGTCGTCGGCGCTGCGGGGCGGGAAGCCGCGTCCGGGTGAGCCGGCCGCCTCGGCGTCCGGGTACGCGACCGGCGCGATCGCGGGCTCCGGAGCCCCCTCGGGAACCGTTCCGACCCGGATCAGGTGGCGGAGCTTCGTGGTCTGCGGCAGCGCGGCCGCGACCCGCTCGGTGAACTCGCCCTCGAAGACCAGCGCGGCGAGGTCGGCGTCGTTGTAGAGGTAGACCAGCTCCTCCTCCACGTACCGGTAGTTCACGTTCACCGGAACCAGCCGGGCCTTCAGGCAGGCCAGCACGGTCTGCAGGTACTCGATCCCGTTGTAGAGGTGCAGGCCCAGGTGCTCGCCGGGCTTCAGCCCGCTGTCCAGCAGGTGGTGCGCGATCCGGTTCGCCGCCGAGTCCAGCTCCGCGTACGTGAGGCGGCGCTCGGCGCCGGTCCCGGGGTGGTCCACGTACACGAGGGCCTCGCGGTCCGGAACCACGTCCACGACCGACTCGAACAGGTCGGCAAGGTTGTACTCCACCGTTCCTCCTGACCCTGGAATGTCCATGGCTGGTCTGCTCCGGCGGTCATTAGAGCCCCGCCGACCGCAAGTGGGAAGGGAGTCGCCCAAGAAAACTGACTGTGTGTCAGAAAACTATTGAACTGCACCCGCACCTACTGCAACCTGTTCTAGGTCTTGAGACGGGAGGACGGCAATGGGTGGGACAGAACACCTGACCGTGGAACGGCACGGCGCCACGCTGGTGCTCACCATGAACAGGCCCGAGGCGAAGAACGCGCTCTCGCTGCCGCTGCTGGTGGGGCTGTACGACGGGTGGCTGGAGGCGGACGCCGACGACACGATCCGCTCCGTGATCCTGACCGGCGCGGGCGGTGACTTCTGCGCCGGCATGGATCTCAAGGCACTGGCCGGAAAGGGGATGGCGGGCGACCAGTACCGGGACCGCCTCAAGGCCGACCCGGACCTGCACTGGAAGGCCATGCTCCGCCACCACCGGCCGCGCAAGCCGGTCATCGCCGCCGTGGAGGGGTACTGCGTGGCTGGCGGGACCGAGATCCTCCAGGGCACGGACATCCGGGTCGCGGGCGCCGGGGCCACCTTCGGGCTCTTCGAGGTCAAGCGGGGGCTCTTCCCGATCGGCGGCTCGACGGTGCGGCTGCCGCGCCAGATTCCGCGTACGCACGCCCTGGAGATGCTGCTGACCGGGCGGCCGTACTCCGCCGGGGAGGCCGCGCGGATCGGGCTGGTGGGGCGGGTGGTGCCGGACGGGACGGCGCTGGAGGCGGCGCTGGAGATCGCGGGGCGGATCAACGAGTGCGGGCCGCTTGCCGTGGAGGCCGTGAAGGCCTCGGTCTACGAGACCGCCGGGCTGACGGAGTCGGAGGGGCTGGCCTCCGAACTCCTTCGGGGGTGGCCGATCTTCGATACGGCCGATGCCAAGGAGGGGGCGCGGGCCTTTGCCGAGAAGCGGCCCGCGGTGTATCGGCGGGAGTAGCCGCCCCCTCCCCCCGGCCCGGGCCGGCCCCGCCCGGCGTCGCGTCTGTGCGCTGTGCGGTGCGGCGCCGTTGCCGGGGCGCTGCCCCGGACCCCGCGCCTCAAACGCCGGCGGGGCTTCAAGATCGGGGCTCCGCCCCGCGCCCTGCGCCTCAAACGCCGGCGGGGCTGGATGTGGTCCCGCGCCCCGAATGTGCCCCGAACCGAGTAAGGAGAGTCACCTGTGACAGCCCCCGCGTCCCCGCCCGAGGTGCTCCGTGCGCCGCTCGTCGTCGAGTTTCCCTTCACCCGGTCCCTCGGGCCCGTTCAGTCCGCGTTCCTCACCGGGCTGCGCGAAGGTGTCGTGCTCGGGGTGAAGACCTCCGACGGGACCGTGATGGTGCCGCCCGTCGAGTACGACCCCCGCACCGCCGAGGAGATACGCGAGCTCGTCGAGGTCGCCGCCACCGGCACCGTCACCACCTGGGCCTGGAACGGCAGGCCCCGGCCGAACCAGCCCCTGGACACCCCCTTCGCCTGGGTACTGGTCAAGCTCGACGGCGCCGACACCGCCCTCCTCCACGCCCTCGACGCCCCCGGCCCCGAATCCGTGCGCACCGGAATGCGGGTGCGCGTGCGGTGGGCCGCCGAGCGCACCGGGGCGATCACCGACATCGCCTGTTTCGAGCCCCATGACGGCCCCGCCGCCGGGCAGGCCGCCCCGCACGACGGGAACTTCGCGGAGCCCGTCACCGGCATCGTCGCCGAAGCCCGCCTGGACTACTCGTACAGTCCTGGCCGCGCCCAGACCGCCTACATCAGCGGCCTCTCCGAGCAGAAGACCATCGGCGAGCGCTGCCCCTCCTGCCACAAGGTGTACGTCCCGCCGCGCGGCGCCTGCCCCACCTGCGGGGTCGCCACCACCGACCAGGTCGAGGTCGGCCCGGCCGGCACCGTCACCACCTACTGCATCGTCAACATCAAGGCGCGGAACCTTGACATCGAAGTCCCGTACGTCTACGCCCACATCGCCCTCGACGGCGCCGGCCTCGCCCTCCACGGCCGGATCGGCGGGATCCCGTACGACGAGGTCCGCATGGGCCTGCGCGTCGAACCCGTGTGGACCGAAGGCGGCCGCTACCCCGACCACTACCGCCCCACCGGCGAGCCGGACGCGGACTACGACGCGTACAAGGAGCTCATCTGATGCCCCGACCGACGGTCCGATACGCCCGTGACGTCGCCGTCGTCGCCTTCGCCCAGAGCGACCACCTGCGCCGCACCGACGAACTCAGCGAAGTCGAGATGGTCATGCCGGTCCTGCACCAGGTGCTGGCCCAGACCGGCCTGAAGGCCGGCGAGATCGGCTTCACCTGCTCCGGCTCCAGCGACTACCTGGCCGGCCGGGCCTTCTCCTTCACCATGACCCTCGACGGGGTGGGCGCCTGGCCGCCGATCTCCGAATCGCACGTCGAGATGGACGGCGCCTGGGCCCTCTACGAAGCCTGGGTCAAGATCCAGACCGGCGAGGCCGACACCGCGCTCGTCTACTCGTACGGGAAGTCCTCGCCCGGTTCGGTACGCGACGTACTGACGCGCCAGCTCGACCCCTACTACCTCGCTCCGCTCTGGCCCGACTCCGTGGCCCTGGCCGCCCTCCAGGCCCAGGCCCTGATCGACGCGGGCGAGACGGACGAGCCCGCGCTGGCCGCCATCGGCGCCCGCAGCCGTGCGGCCGCCGAGGCCAACCCGCACGCACAGCTGAGCGGTTCGGTGCCCCAGGGCGACTATCAGGTCCGCCCGCTGCGCACCGGGGACTGCCCGCCCATCGGCGACGGCGCGGCCGCCGTGATCCTCGCCGCCGGGGACACCGCCCGGCGCCTGTGCGCGCGCCCCGCCTGGATCACCGGCATCGATCACCGCATCGAGGCCCACGCCCTGGGCCTGCGCGACCTCACCGACTCCCCGTCCACCCGGATCGCGGCCGAGCGCGCCGGGGTCTTCGAAGCCCCGCTGGACACGGCGGAACTGCACGCGCCGTTCTCCTCCCAGGAAGTGGTGCTCCGCAAGGTGCTCGGGCTCGGCGACGGAGTCGCCGTCAACCCGTCCGGCGGGGCGCTCGCCGCCAACCCGGTCATGGCCGCCGGCCTGATCCGGATCGGCGAGGCGGCCGCCCGGATCCACCGCGGCGAGTCCGACCGGGCCGTCGCCCACGCCACCTCCGGCCCCTGCCTCCAGCAGAACCTGGTCGCCGTCCTGGAAGGGGACCCCGCATGAGCAAGACGGCCAAGGAGCCGGTGGCGATCGTCGGGATCGGCCAGACCAAGCACGTCGCCGCCCGCCACGACGTCTCCATCGCCGGACTGGTCCGGGAGGCCGCGGCGCGCGCCCTCGCGGACGCCGAGCTGACCTGGGCGGACATCGACGCGGTCGTCATCGGCAAGGCCCCCGACTTCTTCGAGGGCGTGATGATGCCGGAGCTGTACCTGGCGGACGCGCTCGGCGCGGTCGGCAAGCCCATGCTGCGCGTGCACACCGCCGGTTCGGTCGGCGGGTCCACGGCGCTCGTCGCCTCCAACCTCGTCGCGGCCCGAGTCCACCGGACCGTTCTCACCCTCGCCTTCGAGAAGCAGTCCGAATCCAACGCCATGTGGGGCCTCTCGCTCCCCGTCCCCTTCCAGCAGCCGCTGCTCGCGGGCGCGGGCGGATTCTTCGCCCCGCACGTGCGCGCGTACATGCGCCGCACCGGCGCCCCCGACACGGTGGGCTCGCTGGTGGCGTACAAGGACCGGCGCAACGCGCTGAAGAACCCGTACGCGCACCTGCACGAGCACGACATCACCCTGGAGAAGGTCCAGGCCTCGCCGATGCTGTGGGACCCGATCCGGTACTCCGAGACCTGCCCCTCCTCGGACGGTGCCTGCGCGATGATCCTCACCGACCGGGCGGGCGCGGCCCGTTCGCCGAAGCCGCCCGCCTGGGTGCACGGCGGAGCGATGCGCAGCGAGCCCACCCTCTTCGCGGGCAAGGACTTCGTCTCCCCGCAGGCCGGCAAGGACTGCGCCGCCGACGTCTACCGGCAGGCGGGGATCACCGACCCGCGCCGGGAGATCGACGCGGTGGAGATGTACGTGCCGTTCTCCTGGTACGAGCCGATGTGGCTGGAGAACCTCGGTTTCGCGGCGGAGGGCGAGGGCTGGAAGCTCACCGAGGCCGGGGTCACCGAACTCGACGGGGACCTTCCGGTCAATCCCTCGGGCGGGGTCCTGTCCACCAACCCGATCGGCGCCTCCGGCATGATCCGCTTCGCGGAGGCGGCCCTCCAGGTCCGCGGCCAGGCCGGGGAACACCAGGTCCCGGGGGCCCGCCGGGCCCTGGGGCACGCGTACGGCGGCGGCGCGCAGTTCTTCGCGATGTGGCTGGTGGGGGCCGAGCCGCCGGCCGCCTGACCGAACGGATCGCGCGGGCGGAGTGCCGGACCGGTCACGGGTGACTCACCGTGGCCTGTGCGGCACCCGCCGCGATGGCTAACCTGGCCCCCGGACGACGTACCGGGAGGAGCACGCACGTGGCCGAGAGCATGACTTCACAGCCCCTGGCCGGCTGGGACAAGCCGGACCTCGATCTCACCGAGGCGCAGTGGCGGTCGAGCAGCCGGGGAGCGGGTGACGTTCAGATCGCCTTCGTCGAGGGCTTCGTCGCCATGCGCAACAGCGAGCGCCCCGAAAGCCCTTCGCTGATCTTCGCGCCGGACGAGTGGAACAAATTCGTGCTGAACGCGCGGGGCGGGGAGTTCGACCTGACGTAACGGGCAGCCGTACGCGCCGTACAAGCCGTGCACGCCGCACCACCGGGGCCGCGAGCCGTCGCCCCGGCGGTGCGGCGGCCCGTGGGTAGGGTGGCCGCATGAGCGGAGAGAGCGACCTGCGGAAACTGCTGAGCGGCATGCGGCCCGAACTGAACGAGGGCCGGTACGTGTTCTGCACCGTCCCCGGTTCCGCCGTGCCGCCGGGGACCGCCCCCGTCGCCACCGTCCTGGAGCCCGAGGGCCTCACCCTGGTCCTGCGCCAGGAGGACGCCGACGCCGCCGGCCTCGCCTACGACTACACGGCCGGCTGGATCACCCTGCGGATCCACTCCGCCCTCGACGCCGTCGGCCTCACCGCCGCCTTCGCCACCGAACTCGGCGCACACGGTCTGAGCTGCAACGTCATCGCCGGCTACCACCACGACCACCTCTTCGTGGCCGCCGACCGGGCCGCCGAGGCCGTCGCCGTCCTGGAGGACCTCGCGACGCGTTCCGCCCAGGACTGAATCTTTCCGACCGCTTTCCCGACGACAGGCTTCCTCCCCATGTGCGCGGGCGTACGCTGATCGCCTGAACAGGCCTGGGGGGTACCAGCCATGACGGACCGTCCGACCCGTCTGAACCACAGACGGCGCACCGTGATCGAACGCGAGGCCGAGCTCTCCCTCGTCGACGAAGCCCTGGAACAGCTCGCCGGGCCCTCGCCGGACACGGGCGGCGCGCTGCTCGCCCTCTCCGGCGCCGCCGGCCTCGGCAAGACCACCCTCCTCGCCGAACTGCGCCGCCGCGCCCACGCCCGCTCCTGCACCGTCCTCGCCGCCCGCGGCGGCGAACAGGAGCAGAGCCAGCCCTTCCACGTCGCCCGCCAGCTCATCCAGCCCCACCTGGCCGGCACCTCCGAACGGGAACTGCGCGCCGCCCTCGGCAGCTGGTACTCCATCGTCGGCCCGGCCCTCGGACTCTGCGCACCCGAACAGGGCGCCCCGCCCGACCCCCAGGGCCTGCGCGACGGACTCGACTGGGTCCTCACCCACCTCGTCGTCCAGCGCGCACCCGTCACCCTCGTCCTCGACGACGCGCACTGGGCCGACCCCGAGTCCCTCGGCTGGCTCGCCGCCTTCGCCCCGCGCGCCGAGCACCTCCCGCTGCTCCTCGTCGTCGCCTACCGCCCCGACGAACTGCCCGCCCACGCCGACGCCTTCCGTACCCTGCCCGGCCGGGCGGGACAGCGCCCGCTGCACCTCGCGCCGCTCACCGCACCCGCCGTCGCCGCCCTGATCCGCGAGGCGGTCGGCGACCACGCCGACGACGCCTTCTGCCAGGAGGCGTGGGCCGTCACCACCGGCAACCCCTTCGAGGCCGTCGAACTCACCGCCAAGGTCCGGGACAAGGGCCTGGCCCCGGTCGAGGCCAGCGCCCCGCTGCTGCGCGACCTCGCCGCCGCCCAGCGCGGCAGCGGGCTCGTCGCCCGCCTCGAACGCCTCGGACCGTCCACCGTCCGCTTCGCGTGGGCCTGCGCCGTCCTCGGCACCGCCATCCCCCGGGAGCTCGCCGCCCGGGTTGCCGCCCTCGGCACCGAAGAGGCCGTGGACGCCACCACGCGGCTGCGGGACGCCCGCATCCTGTCGGCCGCGACGACGGAAGACCCCGACGCCGGGCTGGAGTTCGTCCACCCGCTCATCGCCACCGCCATCTACCGCGCCATCCCCGACGCCCTGCGCGTCGCCCTCCACGGCAAGGCCGCCGCAGCGGTCGTCGACGCCGGACTCGGCCCCTCCGCTGCCGCCCGCCACCTGCTCGAGACCCACCCCGAGAACGACCCGTGGGTGGTACGCACCCTGCGCGAGGCCGCCGGCGAGAACCTCCGGGCAGGCGCCCCCGAGGCCGCCCGCCGCCAGCTCGCCCGCGCACTGCGCGAACCCCCGGACTTCGACGAACGCGCGGCCGTCCTCTACGAACTCGGCTGCGCCTCCCTGCTCACCGAGCCCGCCAACACCGTCAACCACCTCCGCGCCGCCCTTGCCGAACCCGTCGACGACCCCGCGCTGCGCCAGGGCATCGTCATACGGCTCGCCCAGGTGCTGGCGCACAGCGACCGCCTCGCCGACGCCTCACAAGCACTCGCGCGGGAGATCCCGTACACCCAGGACGTCCGCGCCCGGCTGCGCCTGCAGTCCGAGCAGTTCATGTGGGACGCCTTCAACGCCGCCGAGCCCGATTCCCCGGCCCGCTCCCGGCGCCTCGCCCGGCTCGCCGACCGGCTGACCGGGCGCGACCTCACCGAGCGGTACGTCATCGGGCTGCGTGCCTGGGACGCCTGCCTGCGCGGAGAGCCCGTGGACGTGGTCCTGCACCACGCCGGGCGGGTGCTGGAGCGGAACTTCAGCTGGGCCCACGAGGACCGCGGCTTCGAGGTCCCCGTGCTCGTGGCCATGGCCCACATGTACGCCGACCGGCCGGGACGGGCGGAGGAGCTGTTCGAGGCGGGCACCGCCGAGTTCGAGCGGCAGGGCTGGCGCGGGGCGCACCTCTCCTTCGCGTACAGCCTGCGCGCGTACATCCGCTACCGGCGCGGGCGGCTCGCCGAGGCCGAGGAACTGGCCAGGGCCGGGCTGCAGCTCGCCGAGCGCGTGGGCCGCGGTACGCCCGTGCACTGGTACACCATCGCCATCCTCATCACGACGCTGCTCGCCCGGGGACGGACCGACGAGGCATGGGAGCTGGCTCGGGAGCACGAGTTCGGCAGGCCCTTCCCGTCGGCGGTGGTCTTCCCCGACTCACAGACCGTCTACGCCGAACTTCTCCTGGCCCGGGGCGGCGCGAAGGCAGCGGCCGCGGAACTGGAGGAGGTGGACCGGCGGTTGACCCCGCGCGGCATCCAGAACCCGGCGTGGTGCCCCTGGCAGCTGCACCTGGCCCGGGCCGTGTCCGGGGACGATCCGGACCGGGCACGCGCACTGGCCGCCGACGCCGTCCGGCGGGCCCGCGCCTTCGGCGCCCCCTCGGGCATCGGCCAGGCCCTGCGCGTGGCGGCGGAGGTCGCGGCGCCCGAGGACCGGGCCGGACTCCTGCGGGAGGCGGTCGCCCTGCTCTCGGAGTCGCCGGCGGGGTACGAACTGGCCCGCGCCCTGGCGGCGCTCGGCACCGAGCTGCGGGACACGGAACTGCTGGCCCAGGCCGTGGTGACGGCACGGGAATGCGGTGCGGACGGCTTGGCGGAGGAGACGACGTCGACCCTGCTGGGGCTGGGCGTTGGCGTGCCGAGCGGTTCGTCCCGGGAGGACGGACCGACGGAGGAGGAACTCCGGGCGGCGGAGCGCGCCGTGCGGGCCGACGGCTCCGGCGCACCGGGTGCCGATGCGGGTGCGGGTGGCGATGCGGATGAGGCTCCGGCCTGGCCCGGTGCGGTCCGGGACCTGTCCGCGGCCTGCCGCAAGCTGGGCACCGACCGCTCCGGCCTGCCGGCCGCCCTGGAGGCGTTCGCCCGTAGCGCAAGGTGAGAGGTCCGGGCGTCCGGTGGGCAGGGTGAACCGTATGGATCACAGCGACCGGATCTCCTGTTTCCAGAGCGAGGCGGCGGCATTCGAGAAGGCCGTCCGCCGCGCCCTCGACCCGGGTGAGCCCGAACCGGCGGTCCCCTCGTGCCCCGGCTGGTCGGTGTCCGACCTGGTCGTGCACCTGGGGGGAGTCCACCGCTACCTCGCGCACGTCCTGCGCGAGCGGCTCACCACCCCGCCGGACCCCGCCGGCCTCTCCCTCCCGGAGCCGCCGGCCGACCCGGAGGGCCTGACGCAGTGGTTCGCGCAGGGTGCGCGGGAGCTGGTGGACCTCTTGAAGGAGCTGGGTCCGGACACCCCGGTGTGGACCTGGGCGCCGGAGCAGAGCTCGGGATTCTGGCTGCGGATGCAGGTGATCGAGCTGGCGGTCCACCGCTGGGACGCGGAATCCGCCACGGGCGTCCCCGGCCCCCTCGACCCGGACCTGGCGGCGGACGCCGTGAGCCAGACCTTCGAGGTGATGGCCCCGGCCCGCCGCTCCTGGCGGGCGGCGCCCGCCGGCAAGAGGGAGAGGTACCGCTTCCGGCGCACCGACGGCCCGGAGTCCTGGACGGTCGTCTTCTCCGCGGACGAGATCCTGCTGGAGCCCGGCTCCACCGCCCCGGTGGACGTCGAAGCGGCCGGCTCCGCCTCGGCCCTCGCCCTCTTCCTGTGGGGCCGCCTCACCGCCCCCGCCCTGAAGATCACCGGCGACGCCATCCTGCTCCCGCACTGGTTCACCCTGGTCCCGCCGGTCTGACGGGCCCGGGCGCGGCGGCGGCCGGGGAGGGCGCGGGGAGGGAGGCCGGATGAGGGCCCCGGGCCGGAAAACTTCGCCCGGCCACGTACCATGGCGGCATGTCCTTCCTCCGCCGCCACCGCGCCGCCACACCCGCCGGCCCGGACTTCGACGTCCTGGCCATGGACCCGGGGGACTGGCCGGGCAATCTCGGGGCCGGGCTGCTGCCCGCGCCCGACGGCAGCTGCCAGGGTGTCTTCCTCCGCTACGACCTGTTCGGCGGACGCGGCCCCGCGATGATCATCGGAAACCTGCCCGAGGGTTCCCCCGCCCGGGACCTCTCCGACGGACAGGTCCCCTTCGAGGTCGCCCAGCTCCTCGACGCCCTGGAGAACGACGAGGACGTCGAGGTCACCGGCGCCGAGGACTGCCCCGTCATGCAGGGCGACAACCTCCTCATCGTCCGGAAGATCAAGCTGTCGGAGTCCCGCATCTCCTGCGTCCAGTTCGACCGCAGCGACAACGTGCTGGTCACCATCGCCAGCTGGGACCGCCCGATCACCGATGACCTCTACGCCCTCCTGAAGCCGCTCCCCGCCGAGCTCTTCCAGCAGGGCTGATGCCGCTCGATCACGCGTCCGCGATGTCGTTCGCCGCCACGTAGCCGAACGTCATCGCGGGTCCGATCGTGGACCCGGCCCCCGCGTAGCTGTGGCCCATCACCGCCGCGCTCGCGTTGCCCGCCGCGTACAGTCCCCGGATCACCGAGCCGTCCGCCCGCAGCGCCCGCGCCCGCGCGTCCGTGACGATGCCGCCCTTCGTGCCGAGGTCACCCGGCACGATCTTGAACGCGTAGAACGGCGGCGCCCAGACCGGCGCCAGGCACGAGTTCGGGTGCACTCCCGGGTCCGTGTAGTAGTGGTCGTACGCCGTGTCGCCCCGGTGGAAGTCGGAGTCCGTCCCGTTCCACGCCTGCGCGTTGAACCGGCTCAGCGTCGCCCGCAGCGCCGCCGCGGGAACCCCGATCTGGCCGGCCAGCGCGTCCCAGGTCCACGCCTTCTTCGCCGCCCCCGCCTCGTACCAGGAGTCCGGGAACACGATCGTCGGCAGGATGTCCTTGAACAGGTACTTGTTGCGGTAGTTCTGATCCACGATCAGCCACGCCGGGATGTGCGACCCCGCCGCGCCCCGGTCCTTCTCGTACATCACGTGCACCACATCGCTGTACGGCGCCGCCTCGTTGACGAACCGCGCGCCGTTGCCGTTCACGATCAGCCCGCCCGGCAGGGTCCGTTCGGCGAGGCAGAAGTACGGCTCCCCGGGCAGCGGGATCGACGGGCCCCACCACGCGTCGTCCATCAGGGCCAGCGCCGCCCCCGCGCGCTGTCCCGCCCGGATCCCGTCGCCCGTGTTCTCCTTCGCGCCGACCGTCCACTGCGTGCCGGCCGGCTGCTGCTGGTACTGCGCCCTCATCTCCGCGTTGTGCTCGAAGCCGCCCGAACCGACGACCACCCCGCGCCGGGCCCGTACGGTGCCCCGCACGCCCTCCTTCTCCACCACCACGCCGGTGACCGCACCGCCTTCCTGGACCAGGTCCACCAGCGGACTGTTCAACCACACCGGCACCCCCGCCCGCTGGAGCCCCGCGCGCAGTCCGGCCGCCAGGGCCTGGCCCATCGTCAGCGGCTTCTGCCCGAGCAGCGCCGCCTTCGTGCCGCGCGCCAGGCACTCCGTGGACACGGCGAGACCCTTGGCGTTCACCGCCGCCAGGTTGAGCCACTTGTAGTCCTGGCTGAAGACCACCATCCCGGCGGGCACCGGCATGTACGCCGGGTTCAGACGGGCCAGTTCGGAGCCCAGGATGTTCCCATCGATCTGGTCCGGCTCGATGGACCGGCCGTTCGGCAGCCCGCCCGGCAGGGTGGGGTAGTAGTCGCTGTACCCGTCCATGAAGCGGAACCTGAGCGGGCTGTTGGCCATCACGAAGTCCAGCATCCGCGGACCGTTGGCGAGGAAGGCGGCCTGCCGGTCGGCCGGCACCTCGGGTCCGACGACGGCCGCCAGGTACGTCGCCGCCTTCTGCGGGGTGTCCGGCACCCCCGCCCCCAGGATCACGGAGTTGTTCGGCAGCCAGATCCCGGCCCCGGAGCGTGCTGCGGACCCGCCGAAGGTGGGCGCCTTCTCGACCACCAGCACGCTCAGCCCCCGCTTGGCGGCGGTGAGCGCGGCGGTCATACCGGCGGCCCCGGACCCGACCACGACGACGTCGTACTCGCCGAGCGGGGGACCGTCCTGGGCCCCGTCCGCCCGTGCCGCGGCGGCCGGCAGCACGGTGGCGGCGAGCACCCCGGCGCCGGTCCCGGCGAGGACCGTACGTCTGGACGGGGAGGCTCCGGGGGAGGTGCGTGAAGCGCTTGCGGACATGGGCAGGCTCCAGCGGTGTGGGGAGGAGGGGAGTACTCAGCATGTCTGATGCTGAGTCAGAAAAGGTGTTCGGGGGATCATGTGATGTCAAGGCATCCGGCGCCGCCGCCTCGCTTCCAGGGCGTACGCACCGCACACGAGCGAAGTCCCGTGGCGGTGGGGGCCACGGGACTTCGCGTACGGGGGTGCGGGACGCGTCAGCGGGTGCCGACCGCCGCGCGGACCGCTCGGCGCGCCATACCGGCGTCATCGTGCAGGCGGCGCAGCAGCAGCCGCTGCTCCTCGCCCGAGGACAGGACGCCCGCCGGCAGGGCCTGGGCCGGGGCGGTCGCCAGCATCGAGCGCTGCACCGCCGTCTCGGACATCCGGATCTCCCGGGTCAGCACCAGCATCAGATTGACCAGGAAGGCGTCCCGCACCGCCGGGCCGGCCGACTGGGCGAGCCGGCTGATCTGGCTGCGCGCGGCCGGGGCATCGCCCAGCACCGTCCACAGGGTGGCCAGGTCGTAGCCCGGCAGGTACCAGCCCGCGTGCTCCCAGTCGAGCAGCACCGGCCCGGCCGGGGACAGCAGCAGGTTCGACAGCAGGGCGTCACCGTGGTTGAACTGCAGCGCGGTGCCCGACAGCTTCACGCCGTGCAGCAGCTTCTGCAGGTCACCGAGGTCACGGTCGGTCAGCAGCCCCAGCTCGTAGTCCCGGGCGATCCGCCGCGCGTAGTTCAGCGGGGTCCCGAACAGATCGGCCGGCGGACGCCACTGGTTGACCCGGCACACCGCGCCCAGGGCCGCCCGCAGGTCGACCCGCGGCGGGGCCTCCACGGGATGCCGCTGCAGCGCCGCGACCCGGCCCGCCATCCGCTCGACGATCAGTACGCAGTTCTCCGGGTCGGCGGCGATCAGCCGCGGCACCCGGACCGGCGGGCGGTGCCGGACAAACGCCCGGTATGACCCTATTTCGTGCCGGTACCGCTCGCGCCATTCAGGCGAGTGGTCCAGTAAAACCTTCGCGACGGCGGTCATCCGCCCGGTGGTGCCCACGAGGAGGACCGACCGGCCGCTGCGCCGCAGCACCTGGACGGGCGCGAACTCCGGACAGATCCGCTGCACCGAGGCGAGCGCGGTGCGCAGTTGCGCCCCCTGCGGCCCCGAGAGGTCGATTCTTCCGCTGAGCGGCTGCGATCCGGCCCCCGGCATCCGCCGAGCCCGTACGGCGCCCTGCGCCGGAGCCGCGGGGCGGCCGGGGTCGAGGTAGGGGCCGCCGCTCGCGGGGAGCGTGCGGTGCGGCCGGACCGGGGCGGACACGGAGGACGTTGCTGCGTACATGGCGTTACGGATCCCTTCGTGCGCCGACGAGTTGCGTACGCCACCCCGCCGGATCCCGTGCATCACCCTGGGGAGTTCCGCCGGTGAACCGGGGCGGGGAGGCGCATTCCAACCACACACCCGGCCGTGGGTGGCGCATCATCGAGCGTGCCCTGGCGAAGCCTGGCGAATAGTCGCTGGGCATCTGACGGCGGGCTACTGTCAACTCAGCCGAGAACCTGGGGGCTTGACGTGAGCAAAGGTCCAAACACCCGCTTGAACGACCTGTTCGGCCTGGCCGGCTGGTCCAAGGGCGAACTGGCGAGGATGGTCAACAGGCAGGCGGCGGCCATGGGTCACCCCCAGCTGGCCACCGACACCTCGCGGGTGCGGCGCTGGATCGACATGGGGGAGACCCCGCGCGAACCGGTGCCCACGGTACTGGCAGCACTGTTCACCGAGCGGCTCGGTCGTGTCGTGACCATCGAGGACCTCGGGTTCGTACGGCAGCGGCGCACCAGCAGACGGCAGCCGGGCGGGGCTCAGGAGAACCCCGACGGAATGCCCTGGGCGCCCGAACGCACAGCCGCGGTCCTCACCGAATTCACGGGAATGGACCTCATGCTCAACCGTCGCGGTCTGATGGGCGCGGGCGCCGTGCTCACCGCCGGCTCCGCCCTCAGCAACGCCATGCACGACTGGCTCCACACCGACCCCGCGCTCGCCAAGGAGGCGCAGCGCTTCGGGGAATCCTTCCAGGCCGACCCCGCGGGCTACGACCGCTACGAGGCCGCCCCGATCGGCTCCCAGGAGATCGAGGCACTGGAACGCTCCGTCGACGTGTTCCGTGCCTGGGACGCCTCCAGAGGGGGCGGCCTCCAGCGCAAGGCGGTCGTCGGCCAGCTCAACGAGGTGGGCGGGATGCTCGCCTACCACCACCCCGACCACCTCCAGCGGCGGCTGTGGGGGGTGGCGGCCAACCTCGCCGTCCTCGCGGGCTGGATGTCCCACGACGTGGGCCTCGAACCCACGGCGCAGAAGTACTTCGTCATCGCCGCGCACGCCGCGCGCGAGGGCGGCGACCGGCCGCGCGCCGGCGAGGCGCTCTCCCGGGCCGCCCGCCAGATGGTCCACCTCGGCAAGCCGAACGAGGCCCTCGACCTGATGAAGCTGGCCCAGTCCGGCTCCGGCGAGCAGACCCTGCCCCGTACGCGCGCCATGCTGCACACCATCGAGGCCTGGGCGCAGGCCGCCATGGGCAAGGGCCAGGCCATGCGCCGCACCCTGGGCGAGGCGGAGGAGCTGTTCGTCTCCGACAAGGGCGACGTACCGCCGCCGAGTTGGATGCAGCACTTCGACGAGGCGGACCTGCACGGCATGCAGGCCCTGGCGTACCGCACCCTCGCCGACCACGACGCCACGGCGGCGCCGATCGCCGCGCGCCACGCCAAGGAGGCCCTGCGGTTGCGCGGCGACGGCTACCAGCGCTCGCAGATCTTCGACTACCTCTCGATGGCCTCGGCCTGCTTCATCGCCGACGACCCCGAACAGGCCGACCGCTACGCCCGTCTCGCCCTGGTGTCGATGAACGAGACCTCCTCGCACCGCACCTGGGACCGACTGCGCGAGATGTACCGGCTGACCGGCCAGTACGCGGGGTACGCGCGCATCGAGGACCTGCGCGAGGAGATCGAACGGGCCCTCCCCGACAGCCCGGCGCCGCGCAGTCCGCGCGGTGCGGACGTGTAGTGCGGGAAGGCGTACGGAGACGAGAAAGGCCGCGCCTTCCGGCGCGGCCCTGAGCCCGAAGGCCCCAGAGGCGAGGTTCCCGACGCAGGCGGTCTACGCGCCGACCCGCGCCACCAGCACGCACGCGTCGTCCTCGCGCTCGCTCTCGCCGAACTCCTCGATCACCATGCGCACGCAGTCCTGAGCCGACCGCGCCGCCGAGAATCGCGGTGCGAGCGCCAGTAGCCGTTCCGTGCCGTCGGCCCGGCTGAACTCGATGCTGCGCGGCGTCAGTCCGTCCGTGTGCAGGACGAGTACGTCGCCCACCTCGAGGCGCTCCTCGGCCTGCCCGTACGAGGCTCCGGAGGTCGCGCCCAGCAGTACGCCCTCCGGCGGCACCAGGGAGCGGCCGGAGCCGCGGCGGAACAGCAGCGGGGCGGGGTGCCCGGCCTGCGCCCAGGACAGCACGCGGCGCGCGGGATCGTAGCGGCAGCACACGGCCGAGCCGAGCGCCGGCTGTACGGAGGTCTCCAGGAGCTGGTTCAGCCACCCCATCAGGGGGCCCGGCTCGATGCCGGCCATGGCCATGCCGCGCAGCGCGCCGAGCATCATCGCCATGCCGGAGGTGGCGGTCACCCCGTGCCCGGTCAGATCGCCGACCGTCAGCATCGAGCGTCCGTCGGGGAGTTCGATGGCGTCGTACCAGTCGCCGCCGATCAGTGCGCTGGTCGCCGACGGCAGGTAGTGCGCGGCCACGTCCAGTGTGCCCGTGCTGTTGTGCGGGAACCGCAGGGAGCCGCGCCACGGGGGGAGCACGGCTTCCTGCAGCTCGACCGCCAGCCGGTGCTCGGTCTGCGCGATCTCCCGCTGGCGCTGGAGCGAGTCACGGGACTCGCGCACCGCCCGCTGGCTTCGGCGCAGTTCACTCACGTCCCGCAGTACGGCCCACATGGAGGCCGTGCAACCGTCGGAGTCGAGTACCGGCTCGCCCCTCATGTGCAAGGTCCGGACCCGGCCGTCGGCCCGGACGATGCGGAACTCGCCGTCGATCGCCTTGCCGTCCACCAGGCAGGCCGTGACCCAGGCGGTGAGCAGCGGCTGGTCCTCGGAGAACAGGGTGGAGCCCAGTTCGTCGAGCGGCAGCGCGCCCGCCTCGGGGGACCGGCCGAAGATCTGGAACAGCTCGTCGGACCAACTGACCTCGTCGGTCAGCAGGTTCCACTCGGCGCTGCCGACCCGGGTCTGTGCCTCGGGTCCGGCTTCGGGCGCCGACTGCGGGAGCACGATGGTCTCGGGCGCGGGAGGCAGGCCCTCCTTGAGCTGACCGAGGTGCTCGCCGAGGTCGTCGAGGTGGTGCACGGCAAGATCGCACAGCGCGCGCTGCCAGCGGCCCTGGGCGTCGTCGTCGTCCACGACGGTGTCGCGGCGGACCGCGTCCACTTCACCCCGGAGGCGGCGGGTCTGTGAGATCAGTGCGTCCACCGACCCCGGCTCGGGCGGCTGCGCGGGACGGTCCGCGAACAGGTGGGACGGCATGAGAACTCCGATACAGGCGCGGCACGGCCAAGTCTGAAGGAAGGACCGGTAACGACTGTTGCACAGGCGGCGACGGCGTGTAAGGCGTTTGGCAACATCCGGAACGGTCTTGCTCCTGACATATGCCGCAGGCCTTCCGGCGTGTCTTCCCCGTACGAACGAATCCGGTCAGCCGAGTTCGGGCCGTCATGAACGCCTCCGGCGCGCCCGCCTCTCCGGTCCCACCCCGGAGGCCTCCGACGAGCCGGAACCGGGGCGTAGGCGACGGCCGGAAACAGGCCCTCGGTGCCCGGTGGATCGATCGTACGGCCGAGGTGTGCGAGCCGTGCACCTCCGTTCGGGTCGGGATCAACGCCCCTGCTGCTGTACCCCGAACGAATGACCCCGTACTCCGTGCCCCGATCCTTCCCTCCGGCTTCCCACCTCACCCCTTGATCGCTACTCTACGTGTCGGTAATGAGCCAGGGGTGGTCCGCGCGAGCGGACCCGCGCAGGGTGGGGACGACACACATGACCGGGCAGAACCACCCGGCGGGGCAGAGCCGCCGCTCCTTCCTCACCTACCTCGTCGCGGCGCCGACGCTCGCCCTCGTCACCCGCGCCGGAGCCGACGCGCTCGCCCCGCAGCCCGCCCACGCCGTGGTGCCGAGCCTGCCCGCCATCGCCGATGTGATCGACCTCGGCGACCTGTTCATCCTGGCCGGCGCACCCACCTCCGCCCTGCTGGCGCTCGCCGTCGAGGCGGACGGGACGATCCGTTTCCGGCTGCCGCGCGAGGAGGTCGGCCAGGGCCTGACCACCGCCGTGGCCATGCTGGTCGCGGAGGAGCTGGACGCGCCCCTCGCCGCCGTTCGCGTCGAACTGGACGACGCGCGGCCCGAACTGCTCTTCAACCAGCTCACCGGCTCCTCCAACTCCATCCGCTCCCTCTACGGGCCGGTCCGCCAGTGCGCCGCCACCGCCCGGGCCCGCCTCGTGGCGGCCGCCGCCCGCCGCTGGAGCCTCTCACCGGCCACCCTGACCACCGCGAACGGCGCCGTCCGCGCCCCCGACGGCCGCACCGCCGGCTACGGCTCCCTCGCCGCGGCCGCCGCCGACCCGGGCCTGGTCGTCCTCGGCGCCACCCCCAAGAAGACGGCGAAGCACACCCTGGTCGGCAAGCCGACCGGCCGCGTCGACGCCCGCGCCATGGTCACCGGAGCCCAGCGGTACACCCTCGACCTCGATGTCCCCGGCGCGAAGCCGTGCGTGGTGCGCCGCCCGCCCACGCTCGGCGGCAGCGTCCGCACCGTCGCCAACCTCGCCGCCGTCAAGGCCATGCCCGGCGTCCTGCACGTGGTGACCGTCCCGACCGGGGTCGCGGTCGTCGCCGAGACCTTCGGGCAGGCCCTCGACGCCAAGGCCGCCCTCCAGGTCACCTGGGGTCCGGGCCCCGCCGACGCGCTGTCCGACGCGCAGATCCGTACGAAGCTGCGCGCGGCCACCCCGCCGCTGCTGGTGCCGCCGCTCCTGACCCCGTACGTGGACGCCGAGTTCGACTTCGCCTTCGTCAGTCACGCCCCGATGGAGACCAACTCCGCCGTCGCCGACGTACGGGAGGACCGCGCCGAGATCTGGTCGGGGCTCAAGTCCCCGATCGTGGCCCGCGAGACCATCGCCGCCGACCTCGGACTGCCGCTGGACAAGGTCACGGTGCACGTGGTCCAGGCCGGCGGCTCCTTCGGGCGGCGGCTCTTCTTCGACGCGGCCCTGGAGGCGGCCCGGATCTCCAAGGCCTGCCGCCGCCCGGTCAGGCTGATGTGGACCCGCGTGGACGACACCCGGCACGGCCGGATGCGCCCCGCCACCCACCACAAGATCCGGGCCACCCACCTGCTCGGCGAGATCCTCACCTTCGAGCACCGGGTAGCCGCCGCCGAGACCGACTTCCGGCACGGTCTCGGCGAGATCATCACCGCCACCGCCGCGAGTCTGCCGCTCGGCATCGGCAACGCGACCCTGGCCCAGACCCTGTTCCTGACCACCGTGAAGTCCCCGTACCACTTCGGGCTCACCACCCAGGCCCTCACCGAGGTGCCGACCGGCATCCCCACCGGCTCCTGGCGCTCGGTGTACTCCGCCAACACCCGCGGCGCCGAGGAGATCGTGGTCGACGAACTGGCCGCCGCGACCGGCCGGGACCCGTACCAGTTCCGCCGCACCTTCCTGAAGACCGCCGCCCAGCGGGCCGTGCTCGACAAGGCCGCCACGGAAGGGCAGTGGGGGCGGCCGATGCCGGCGGGATGCGCGCAGGGCATCGCCTTCCACGAGGAGTACAAGTCCCGCACCGCGTGCCTCGTCGAGATCGACACCCGCGACCCGGAGCACGTGCGCGTGACCAGGGCCGTCATCGCCGTGGACGTGGGCCTGCCCGTCAACCCGCGCGGGCTGGAGGCCCAGATGATCGGCGGCCTCACCGACGCCATCTCCACCACCCTGCGCGCCGGACTGCACCTGGACAAGGGCCTCCCGCTGGAGGGCAGTTACAGCCAGTTCCACTGGGCGAAGCAGCGCGACACCCCGCGTGACGTACGGGTCCACGTACTGCCCGCCACCGGCGAGGAGCCGGGCGGCGCGGGCGAGCTCGGCGTCCCCGCGGCGGTCGGCGCGATCGCCAACGCCTGGGCCCGGGCCACCGGTTCCAAGCCGCGCAGCTTCCCCCTCGACTTCGACGTCGACTTCACCCCCTACCCGCGATAGCCCGCAGCCAGGAGTACGCCGTGCCCTCCCACACCTTCACCGTCAACGGGCAGAGCGTCACCGTGGACGCCCCCGACGACCTGCCCCTGCTCTGGGTGCTGCGCGACATGCTGGGCGTCACCGGCCCCAAGTACGGCTGCGGCGTGGACGTCTGCAAGGCCTGCACCAGCCACCTCGACGGCACCGACGTCCGGCCGTGCGTGGTGCCCGTCTCCGCCTGCGCGGGGAAGACGGTGACCACCATCGAGGGGCTTGCCGACGGGGACGACCTGCATCCCGTGCAGGAGGCCTGGCTCGAACAGGACGTCTCCCAGTGCGGCTTCTGCCAGCCCGGCCAGATCATGGCGGCCGTGGCCCTGCTGAAGCGCACCGCCGACCCCACGGACGAGGACATCGACGCCATCGCCAACATCTGCCGCTGCGGAACCTACTTCCGCATCCGCGAGGCCATCCGCAGCGCGGCCGCCCGCATGTGAGCGGCGGCGGACCCCGGTGTTTCCCCCGCGGATGCCGGGATCCGGCCGCTCGTAGCCCAACCTATGCCGGTCGGGGGCCGTTCGCAGGGTTCGCTCCGCCCAGTGACGCCGCCGGACGGGTATCGCTGCGCACAGTGTGCGGCAGGTGGTTCAATGCCGCGGTGTCCCGGTCAGACGACGTGCTCAAGGTCCACCGGCTCGCCCACACCGGTGGGTCGGCCGCGTTGCTGGAATGGCTCGCCGGCCGCCTGGGCGGGTGGGCCGGGGTGGTGGACGCCGAAGATGGGCGCGGGCCGGAGTCCGCCGTGCGCGGAGTCGCCGAGATGAACGCCCGCGGCGTACGGTCGGCCATCCTGCACGGCGCCGGATCCGCCACGCTGCTGTTCGCGCTGGACGGCGGGCGCGCGCTGGCCGCCGTACTGTCCCGGCCGCACCACCCGGAGGCGTCCACGCTGCTCGCGGACGCCGCCGTACCGCTGGCCCTCGTCCTGCGCGCCGAGGAGGCCGCGCGGCGGGAGGCGCGGGCCGCTCTCGCCGAGTCGCGGGCCCGAGAGGCGGTGCTGCACCTGCTGATGAACGGCCGGCTCTCCACCGCCCGCCAGATCGCCGAGGCGCTGGGCCCCACGCTGCCCGAGCCGATGCGGATGTACGTCGTGGAATGCCGGACCGGTCAGCGCGGCGAAGTGACCCGGCGGTGCGAGGAACTGACGGGCGGCCGGGCCTGGATCGTGCGCTGCCCGGTGTACGTACGCCACCTGATCGTGCTCGTCCCGGCGGACCTGGCAGCGGCCTCGGCCGACCACGACCCCCTGGCCGGGGCGCTGGTGGAGGTGGCCCCGGACTGCGCGGTCGGGGCCAGCGGGGAGATGCGCCTGCGCGAGGCGCCGGCCGCCTACACCCAGGCCTTCCACGCCCTGGCCGTCGCCCGCGGCCGCCACGAACGGCACGCCCGGTTCGGGCCGGGCCCCGAGCTGGCGCTCGCCGCCCACGGGGCCGGGGCCGGCTGGGCCGAGGCCCTGCTCGCGCCGCTGCACGCGTACGAGCCCCGGCGCCCCCAGGACCCCGGCGCGCAGGAACTGCGCGCCACCGCCCACGCCTGGCTGAACTTCACCTCGCACGCGACCCGGCTGCTGAAGATCCACCGCAACACCCTGGCCGCCCGGCTCCGCCTGGTCGAGACCCTGCTCGGGCTGGACCTCGCACGCCTCGGGGACCAGGCGGCGCTCTCGCTGGCCCTGCGGCTGACCCCGGGTGCGCGGCCCGGTGCCGGCGCGGCCGCAGCGGCCGCCTCCGATCTCGACGAGGTGCTGCGCGATCCGCGGCTGACCGCCTGGGCCCGGGCCCATCTGCGCCTGCTGACCGGGCCCGACGCCCCGTCGGGCGCCCGCGCCACCGTCCGTACCTGGCTGGCGCACGACGCCCAACTCGTCCCGGCGGCCGCCGCGCTGGGCGTCTCCGTCCCCGGCGCCCGCAAGCGGCTGACCCGTGTCGAGGCGCTGCTGGAGCGCTCCCTGCTGCAGTCCCCGAGCGCCCGGCACGATCTGTGGCTGGCGTACCGGGCGGAGGAGCTCGCCAGGTGACACCGTCACTAAAAGGGGCGAATAGCGCAAAACATCAACGATCATGCCCCAATGAGGCGTATCAATGTGAAGCGCGTTCTGGTCGGTGAACCCCTCGACACCGCCCGGATGGGCGAGACCCTCCTGCCCAAACGGCTCGCCCTGCCGATCTTCTGCAGCGACCCGCTCTCCTCCGTGGCCTACGCCACCCAGGAGATCCTGCTGATCCTTGCCCTCGGCGGCGTCACACTGCTCCACCTCACCTGGTACGCGGCCGCCGCCATCGTCTTTCTGCTCGTGGTCGTCATCGCCTCATACCGGCAGACCTGCCACGCCTACCCCGGAGGCGGCGGCGCCTACATCGTCAGCTCCGAGAACCTCGGACAGACCGCCGCCCTGACCGCCGCCAGCGCCCTGCTCGTCGACTACGTGATGACCGTCGCCGTCTCCGTCGTCGCCGGTGTCGCCGCGATCACCTCCGCCATCCCCGCGCTGAACGACCACGAGGTCGGCCTGTCGGTGGGGTTCGTGGTGCTGCTGACCCTGATGAACCTGCGCGGCGTACGCGAGTCGGGCCGCGTCTTCGCCATCCCCACCTACGGCTTCGTCCTCGTCATCTACCTCATGTTCGCCTGCGCCGCCGTACGGCTGGCGACCGGCGACACCATCCGCGCCGAGTCCGCCCACCTGCCCATCACCGCGGCCGGCACCTACACCGGCCTCGCCGTGGTGCTCCTCGCGATGCGCGCCTTCGCCTCCGGCTGTACCGCCCTCACCGGTGTCGAGGCGATCAGCAACGGTGTCCCCGCCTTCCAGAAGCCCAAGGCCAGGAACGCGGCGACCACCCTCGCCGCGATGGGCGTCCTCTCGGTGACCATGTTCATGGGCATCACCGTGCTCGCCATGACGTACCAGGTGCACGTCGCGGCCGACCCGACCGAACTGGGCCTGCCGCCCGGCACCCCGACCTCGACCGCCCTCGCCCAGATCGGCCGCGCCACCTTCGGCAGCTGGCACCTCCTCTTCTACCTGCTCCAGGCCGTCACCGCGGGCGTGCTGATCCTCGCCGCGAACACCGCCTTCAACGGCTTCCCGATGCTCGCCTCGATCCTGGCCAAGGACCGGTACGCGCCGCGCCAGCTCTTCAACCGGGGCGACCGGCTCGTCTACTCCAACGGCGTCGTGCTCCTCGCGCTCGTCGCCATCGCCCTGATCGTCGCGTTCGACGCCGAACTGACCCGCCTCATCCAGCTCTACATCATCGGCGTGTTCGTCTCCTTCACGCTCTCCCAGGCGGGCATGGTCCGGCACTGGCGAAGGGAGCTCGCCTCGCCCGCCACCCGGCGCGAGCAGCGGGTGCACATCCACCGCAGGCTCGCCATCAACGCGGTCGGCGCCTCCCTGACCGCCCTGGTTCTGGTCATCGTCCTGATCACCAAGTTCACGCACGGCGCCTGGCTGGTCGTCATCGCCATGCCGCTGCTGTTCCTCGGCATGAAGGGCGTACGCCGCCACTACGACCAGGTCTCCCGGCAGGTCGCCATCGCCCCCGGCGCGAAGCCGCGCAAACCCGCCCGCCACCACGTACTGGTTCTGGTCGCCTCGGTGCAGGCCCCCACCCTGAAGGCCCTCGGCTACGCGCAGGCCCTGCGCCCCGACACGCTCACGGCGGTCACCGTCGCCGCGGACGAGGAGGAAGCGGCCCGGCTGCGCGAGGAGTGGGCCGAGCACGCCCCGGGCCTCCCGCTGAAGATCCTGCACTCGCCGTACCGCGAGGTGGTGGGCCCGATCCTGGCCCACGTCGAGGACCTGGCGGCGGACAGCTCGATGGACGTGCTCTCGGTGGTGATCCCGGAGTACGTGGTCGGCCACTGGTGGGAGCAGCCCCTGCACAACCAGAACGCGCTGCGGCTGAAGGCCCGGCTGCTGTTCACCCCGGGGGTCGCGGTGATCGACGTGCCGTACCTGCTGGAGTCGGCGAAGTCCCCGCACGCGCCGTAGCGGAGGCGGCCCGCTGCGCCACCGCCGCGTGCGCCAGCGCCAGTTCCACCACCTGCCGCGGGTCCGCGAGCGAGCGGCCGGTGAGCTGCTCCAGGCGCCGCAGCCGGTTCGAGACGGTGTTGCGGTGGCAGTACAGCCGCTGCGCGGCGTACGTCGTCGAGCCCCGGCAGGCCAGCCAGGTGCCCAGCGTGGTCAGCAGCAGCCGGCGGTCCTCCACGGGCAGCGCCAGCACCGGGCCCAGCACCACCGTCCGGAGCCGTCCGGCGAGTTCGGCCTGGGCCGCGACCAGCGCCGCCGGGAGTCCCTCGTCGAGCAGTGCGGTGTGCGGGCCGCCCGACTCGGGGGTGGTGCGCAGCGCGAGGGCGGCCAGCCGGTGGGCCCGGGCCAGCTCGGCCGGCGCCTCCACGACCGGACTGACCCCGGCGCGGACCCCGAGCCCCGCGAGCAGTTCCCGTACGGATTCCAGCGGATGGTGGCCCAGCTCCACCAGACCGCTCTCGCCGCCGGCGCGGATCCGCCACAGCACGCGGGGCGCTCCGGCGGCGCCGGTTCTCTCCGTGGCCGTTTCCGCGGCCCCGGCGGAGCCGTCGGCGGCCACCACGACCACGGCGAAGCGGCCGCGCTCGGGAAGTCCCAGCTGCGCTGCGGCCTCGGAGGCCGTGGGGGCGTCGGTGGCGGCCGCGCCGTCCAGCAGGACGTCCAGCAGGGCCGCGCGGCGCTCCCGGTCGCGGTCCGCGCGGGCGGCCTCCGTACGCCGGTAGGACTCGGACACGGCGTCCGTCATCTGGTCCAGTACGTCCCACAGCGCGGACGCGCCCGGCAGCAGGCGGGGCAGCGCCGACCGGTCGTGCGCGGCCACCGCCTCGGTGAGGGCCGCCCAGAGCAGCCGCCCGCCGCTGCGGTAGGCGCGCAGCAACGAGCTGAGCGGCAACCCCTGTTCCGCCCGCAGCGTGCCGGTGGCCCGGGCGTCGGCGAGCTCCACCGGCAGGCCGCGGGCGCTGCGGACCAGGCCCTCGACGGCCTGGCGGAGGTTGTGGTGGATCCGCTCGCGCAGCTCGGCCCGGCCGAGCAGGGCGGCGTACGCGGGGTCCTCGGCCAGCGTCCGGTCGGCGAGCCGGTCCGCCGCCACGGCGAGCCGGCGGGCCAGGTCCTCGCGTATCTCCTCGATGATCCGCTCCATGACGGGCAGCCTGACACGGGGGAGGGGGTGGTGGGGAGGGCACGGACCGCCCCCATCCGCTACCTTGTGCGAAGCACTGCACGTGCAGTGCTCACAGGACGTGCCGCACCCACCCAGGGACCTGACCATGCGCCAGAATCCGCAGCGCCGCGCCGTGCTGCTCGACGCAGCCATCGAAGTCCTCGCGCGGGAGGGCTCGCGCGGCCTGACGCTGCGTGCGGTGGACGCGGAGGCGGGCGTGCCGACGGGCACCACCTCGAACTACTTCGCCAACCGTGCCCAGTTGCTCGTGCAGATCCTGCACCGCACGCGGGAACGGCTGCTGCCGGACCCGGCCGACGCGGCCGGCTCGCCGGACACCAAGGTGCTGCTCGCCCGGCTGCTGGACCGCGCCCGCCGCGAGCGCAACGTGCACATCGCCATGCTGGAGCTGCGCCTGGAGGCCACCCGGCGCCCCGAACTGCAGGCGGAACTGGCCGGGTTCCTCCGTGCGGAGCTGGAGGCGAACGTTGCCTGGCACCTGGAGACGGGCCTGCCAGGCGACCGCCGGGGAGTGGTGCTGCTCTACCTCGCGATGCTGGGCCTGATGGTGGACGACCTGACCGTTCCGACCCTGCTGGACGACCACCCGGTGGCGCCCCTCATCGAGACGATGGCCGAACGCCTGCTCGAGGAGCAGCCCTAGTACTGCCCTTCTCTCCGGGCGGGCAGGGTCGGTCAGAGGTAGAGGTCGATCGTGAAGCGCCTCGTGCCCGTACCGATCGTGTCGGCGTGGACCGAGCCACGAGCCCGGTGGTATTTCCCGGTGCCGCCGGTGATCGCGTTGTCGAACGAGGGGGGAGGGCCCGGGTTGAGGATGCCGAAGTACATCCCCTGCACGGTGAGCTGGCCGTCCGGGAGGGTGTAGGTCACGACGCACTCCTCCGCTCCGCCGCTGTCCCCCGGCAGCGCCGCCCGGGTGGTGGTGCAGAAGCCGCCGGTCTCGCCGACCTGGTTGCCGGCCTGATCGGAGAGGATCGAGCGGACGACGGTCCGGTCGCCCTGGGCGGCCGGACCGCCGGGGTTGACGGGGAAGCGAGTCTGCTCCGCGAGCCGGCCGATGAGTGTGATGACCTGGTGTTTGCCCTTGTCGCGAGCGGAATCGTTGTCCGTCGCGGCGGTCGCGAGAGGGGCGCAGGCGAGGAGGGTGACCAGCGCAGTGGCCGTGCCGAGACAGGCCGATCTGATGGGGCGCATCGGGTGGCTCCTGAGGTTGACGCTCATGGATGGTCGGGTGATGAAACGGTCATGCGATTGCATTCATAGCCTCGGCCCGGCCGCCGCCGGGAACGTCCCGGCGCGACCCACCGGCAGATCCGACCGATCGGATCAACCGGGACGTGAGACGGCCCGCCGACCGGACCTTGCCGGTCAGCCCGCGTGGTCGCGGATCACCCGGCGTGCGAGGAGGGCCCGCGCCGCGGCCAGCTCCGCGCTCACCGCGGCGGCCCGCGCCGTGTCGTGGACTACGCCTGCCGGATGCGGGCCGCCCGCGGCCGCGCAGCGGCGGCGCAGGTGCGTCGGCGGGTGGGTGCTGTCCACGCTGTGCCCGCGCCGGGCGGCGGCCCGGCGCAGCCGCTGTGGCCCACTGCCGTCCGCCCCGCGCTCCATTTCGGCCGACAGCTGCTCCCCGTACTCACAGAACGCGGCCCACTCGCCCACCGCACCCGGGCTGAGGTGCGCGGATGTGGTTTTGCCGGGGGCGGCGGGGGTTTGTGACACTGGCGGGGTGAATGCGACCGATCTGTTCCACCAGATGCTGCGCCGGAGGGTCGCGCCCGCGTTGCGTGACGCCGGGTTCACCGGGGCCGGGCTGGAGTACCGGCTCCGGGAGGCCGCGCCCGATCACGCGCTGATCGGGTTCCAGCGCAGTGCCTCCGACGGCGACGGGGAGGAGCGGTGCAGGTTCACGGTCAACGTGCGGTCCGTCCCGTACGAGGAGCACGAGGCCCTGCGGCGGCTGCGCCCGGCCCTCGGGAGCAGGCTTTCGGCCAATCGCGTCGGGCCCGTCGGGCGGCACACGCGGATCGGGCAGCTGCTCGGCCATCCGCACGACCACTGGTGGACCGTCACCGACGAGCGCAGCGTCGACCGGGTCGCCGACGACGTCCTCGCCCTGGTCCTGCGCCACGCGGTGCCCGCCCTGTGGGCCGGGCTCACCGACCGGACCCCGCTGCACGGCCCGGTCCTCGAACCGGTGCCCGACTGCCTGGACCCGTACTGCCTCAGGGCCGGGGGCGGTCCGCGTCCGGCAGCGGGCGCTCCCACACCCGACGAGCTCGAGAACGCCCTCGTCATGGAGATCGGCGAACGCCGGTGCACCTACGTCCTCACCTTCCTAGACGAGGCGCGCGACCGTGAGGCCCGGCTCCACATCGACGCCCCCTGGCGCCTCGAGCAGCCGCTCTTCGGCTGGGTGCGGGTCGGCTACGGACCCGAGGGCGACGTACGCACGGCCCCCTCCGTGGGCAGCTCCCTGCCCACCCATCCCCTGGCCCTGCTCGGTGAACTCACCCTGTGCGGCGTCGACTCGGCCGAGACCACGCCCGACGGGTCCCTGGTCCTCGCCTTCGAGCAGGGCACCCCGCGCGAGACCTTCCTGACCGTCGCCGGAACCCCGCACACCCTCGCCGTGGACAAGCCCTGGCATTTCGAGGACTGGACCGAGGTCCGGTGATCTTATGCTCGGGTTTACGCGAGTCAGCTGGTTTTGTGGCTGGTGAGCGACTTTGATGGGTTTGCCAGGCCTCGTACCGGAGCAGGGGGACCACTCATGGGCGCCGACCACAGCCAGGACCACAGCCAGGACCAGGACCACGGCAACGACCACCACGGCCCGAAGGACAGCACACCCACCCTGATCGGTTCCGTGCAGCGCGCGCTGCGCCTCCTGGAAGCGATGTACGCGGAAGGCGGGGCGACGGCCAAGCGGCTCGCCCGGCTCACCGGCATCCCGTTGCCCACCGTTTACCACCTCCTGCGCACCCTCAGCCATGAGGGCTA